>NZ_JBFBAL010000002.1:473526-786291 GCF_040682175.1 Streptomyces sp. NPDC051320 | reverse complement strand
GGTTGATAGGCCAGATGTGGAAGCCCGGTAACGGGTGGAGCTGACTGGTACTAATAGGCCGAGGGCTTGTCCTCAGTTGCTCGCGTCCACTGTGTTAGTTCTGAAATAACGAACAACCGTGATTACACCCGGTGTTGTTGATTTCATAGTGTTTCGGTGGTCATTGCGTTAGGGAAACGCCCGGTTACATTCCGAACCCGGAAGCTAAGCCTTTCAGCGCCGATGGTACTGCAGGGGGGACCCTGTGGGAGAGTAGGACGCCGCCGAACAATTATTGTGGGGAGCCCCGCACCGTATGGTGCGGGGCTTTTCCGCGTTCCAGTCCCAATGCATCTAGTCACCGTGAGGAGTCGGTAGACGGATACGTGGGAGCGCGATTCGGCGGTGAATTCGCTTCCGCGCCGGTCGGCATGCCCGGACTCCAGCTTCGAAGCCGGCCAACTGAGCCATCAGATCGAGCTCGGCCAGCCATCCAGGCCCCTACCTAAGGGCTTGCAGATCATCAAGGTGTTGCTTCCAGCCCCATGGCTCGTTGATGTGGTATGCGCATCCCAAATGAGATCAGTTCAACTTGCTGTGAAGTTCGGGGTGTTGTCGCCGCATCTGAACGAGCGGCAACGACGGCTGCTGATGGCTGCAGAGGCCCGGGGGCTCGGGCACGGTGGCGTTCGGGCCGTCGCGCGGGCGGCCTCGGTGAGTGAGACCACGGTGCGCAAGGGTGTGTTCGAGTTGGAGGCCGGCGAGGAGCCTCTGGGGCGGGTGCGGCGGCCGGGCGGAGGCCGCAGGAGAGTCGCAGACCTCGATCCGGGGCTGCGGCCGGCACTGCTGACGCTGGTCGAACCGGACGAGCGCGGTGATCCGATGTCACCGCTGCGGTGGACGGTGAAATCGACCCGCACGCTTGTACGGGAACTCAACCGGGCCGGGCACCGGGTCAGTGCCGACACCGTAGGCGACTTGCTGCGGGAGGAGGGCTTCAGCCTGCAGGCCAACGCCAAGACGATCGAGGGCACCCAGCATCCGGACCAGGATGCCCAGTTCCACTATCTCAACGAGCAGGCCCGCGATCACCGGGACACCGGCCAACCGGTGATCAGCGTGGACACCAAGAAGAAGGAGCTCGTCGGCGAGTTCAGGAACAGCGGCCGCCAGTGGCGGCCCGCAGGTGACCCGGTGCCGGTCAGCGTCCACGACTTCGCCGACCCGCAGCTGGGCAAGGCGGTCCCGTACGGAATCTACGACCTCGCGGCGAACACCGGCTGGGTCAACGTCGCCACCGATCACGACACCGCCGCGTTCGCCGTGGAATCGATCCGCCGCTGGTGGCACGGCCAGGGCCAGATCGCCTACCCGCGGGCAACACGACTGCTGATCACCGCCGACGCAGGCGGCTCCAACGGCTACTGCACCCGGGCCTGGAAACTCGAACTCGCCCGCCTCGCCGCCGAAACCGGGCTCACGATCACCGTGTGCCACCTGCCTCCGGGAACATCGAAATGGAACAAGATCGAGCACCGGCTGTTCTCGCACATCACCATGAACTGGCGTGCCCGCCCGCTGACCAGCCACGAAGTCATCCTGAACAGCATCACGGCGACCACCACCCGCACCGGACTGCGCGTGAGGGCCGCCCTCGACACCAACACCTATCCCACAGGAGTGAAGATCGCGGACGCGGAGATGACCGCCCTGCCGCTTACCCGGCACACGTTCCACGGCGACTGGAACTATGCCCTGCACCCCCAGCCACGCCCTGCCATCCAAGCGCCGCGGGCCCCACAGGCTGCCGCCGACAAAAGGGGACCAGGCCCTGCTGGCCGATCCCACCCTGACCGGGATGCCCCACCGCCAACTGGACGACCTCACCCAAACACTGGCCCCCGACGGTGATACCCAGCGAGGCCGCCCGCCCCGGCTCGCCTTCCCCGAACAGGTCCTGGCCACCGTGCTCCACCTGAGAGTCGCCTGGCCGCGGAACCTCTCGCCGTGCTGTTCGGCAGCAGCCGTACGGCCATGCACCGCACTCTCCTGAAGAACAGAAGGCTGTTCGAAACCCACGGGTCACCATCCCGCCCGCAACGACCCCACCCGCAGCCCTCGCAACCCTCCAGGCCAGGGTCCTCGCCCTGACCGACGAGCCCGGCAACAAGATCAAGACGACGTGTTAATAATCTGCAAGCCCTAAGGGCTGTCCCGCAATTCACGGGGACAGCCCTTAGTACTCCAGCTGTAGATCGCTTCTGTGCCGACAGCTCCTATGCTCGCCGTGGCTTGCGCGGCTTGCCCCAGTTGCCGTGCGGCCGGTTTCGTGCCTGGGCCAGCGCGGCTGCGTCAAAGTCGGCCTTACTGGTTACCGCTCGTGGTTCAGGTGCGAGCAGGACAGCAGGAGATTGCCATGGGACAGCTGAGGCCCAACCGACCAATGGCATCGTCTCGTTGTAGCGAGGAGCGAACTGCGCGACGGTAATGGTGGGCATCTGATAGTTCAGGTGGCGGACGTGTTCGACGAATGCGTCGGGCAGCGAGACGTGGTGCGTCTCCACGTAGTGCGGGAAGTCCTGGCGCCAAAGCCAGGTACCGTCGGTCACCAGCGACGAGCACCCCGGTGAGTGGCGGTGGGCGCTGCCGGTGATGGCGTCGCGTCCCCCCTCCATTACGTCGATGAGGACATGGCCGGCATCCAGGTAGGCCACCAGGTCCGTCTCGTCCGGCTCGCCGACGGGCCGGACAGCGTCGCGTATCGATCCGTTCGGCTGGCCGGAGCGGTTGTCCAGTTCGTCGTAGAAGCCCAGCAATCCCAGCACTGCGTCCTCCTCGACAAGCCGTGCCACCCCGCTGACACCCAGATGCGGCCACCGTTGATCATCAGTGTGTGAAGACAAACGATCACGCGGTGGCCGCAGGTCACAGCGTAGACCCTGCCCGTTGGCAGGAGGCGTTCGGCGGCCTGATGGACCGTATCGCCGGCCGGTTCGCCCCGGGTCGAACCGCGCCGTCGAGTACGGCGTCTGGTCATGGGATTGCTGGCGGACCTGCCGCGGAAGAACTGCTGGACCATCGCCGAATGGGCAGGCGAAGCGACACCTGACGCCATGCAGCACCTGCTGAGCCGCGCAAAGTGGGACGCCGATGCCGTCCGCGACGACCTGCGCGACTACGTCGTCGAGCACCTGCACGACGACCAGGCAGTGCTCGTGGTCGACGAAACCGGCGACGTGAAGAAGGGCAGCCACACCGTCGGCGTCCAACGCCAGTACACCGGCACCGCTGGCAGGATCGAAAACTCCCAAGTCGCCGTCTATCTCGTCTACGCAGGCCACCGGGGACACGCCGCACTGGACCGCGAGCTCTACATACCGCGCTCGTGGACCGACCAGCCCGACCGCTGCCAGGCCGCCGGACTCGACCCGGACACCGCGTTCGCCACCAAGCCCGAACTGGCCACCCGCATGATCACCCGCCTCCTCGACGCCGGTCACCGTGTCCCCTGGGTGGCCGGAGACGAGGTCTACGGCGGGAACCCCAAACTGCGAACCGCCCTCGAGGAACGCGCCACCAGCTACGTCCTCGCGGTGGCCCGCATCCACGAGGTCACCACCGGCGCCGGGAAGTTCCGCGCGGACACCTTGGCCAAGAAGCTCCCCCAACGGGCCTGGCAGAAGCTGTCCGCCGGAGCAGGAGCCAAAGGACAGCGCTTCTACGACTGGGCCCACATCGAGCTGCCCAGCACCACGCCCGGCCACCGCCACCTGCTGATCCGCCGCAACCGCACCACCGGCGAACTCGCCTACTACCGCTGCTACTCAGTCGAACCGGTGCCCCTGACAGCCCTGGTGCGGGTCGCGGGGTCCAGGTGGAGGGTCGAAGAGACGTTCCAGTCAGGAAAGGGCTTGGCCGGACTGGACGAGCACCAGCTCCGGCGCCACACGTCCTGGTCTCGCTGGGTCACCCTCGCCATGCTCGCCCATGCCTTCCTGGCCGTCGTCCGCGCCGACGAGCACCGTCTCCGCCCCGGACCCCCACGACCTGATTCCGCTGACGTGCAACGAAATCCAGCGCCTCTTCATAGTCCTCGTCGCCCGGCACGGCCACGAGGCCGACCACTGGCTTCGCTGGTCCCTCTGGAGACGCCGACATCAGGCGCGTTCCCAGGCCCGCCACTACCAACGCCAAACCGCGCTGCCAGCGTGATCGTGATCTACAGCTGGAGTATTAGGTAGACGTTGCCTGATGCGGCACTAGAGACGGCCTGTCGCCTTGAGCGCGAGATAGCTGTCCGCCAGAGCCGGGGCAATGTTCCCAGGGGGCGCGTCGACGACGATTACGCCGTGACGCATCAACTGTTCCGCGGTACGCCGACGCTGTCCCTGTGCCTGAGCTCCGGCTGCTGCTTCGTACACGGCGTCCAGGGTGCCGCGAGACCTCGCCATCTCTTCGATGTGCGGATCGGCGACCGAAGCCACGACCACCGTGTGCCGCCCGGTGAGCTGCGGGAGCACCGGGATCAGGCCTTCTTCGACGGGCGCGGCATCCAGACCGGTGAGCAGGACGATGAGGGAACGCCGGGGTGCATGGGCGAGGGCCGCCGTGCTGAGTCCGCGGGCATCCATCTCGACGAGTTCGGGTTCCAGAGGGGCCAGCGCATCGACCAGGGCAGGCAGTGACTCAGACGCTCTTCGCCCCTGGACCAAGGCACGGATGCGCCGGTCGTAGGCGAGCAGATCGACTCGATCGCCGGCTCGGGTGGCGAGAGCAGCCAGCAGGAGTGCCGCGTCCATCGATGCATCCAGACGTGGAACATCGCCCACACGACCGGCGGACGTCCGTCCCGTATCGAGCACGATGAGGATGTGACGGTCGCGTTCGGAGCGCCAGGTGCGGACCGCGACCGTGCCGCTCCGGGCTGTGGCGCGCCAGTCGATGGACCGGGTTTCGTCGCCCGGTACATAGTCGCGGAGGCTGTCGAACTCTGTCCCCTCACCACGGGTCAGCGCGGTCGTGCGGCCGTCGAGTTCGCGTAGCCGGGCCAGCCGGGAGGGGAGATGCTTGCGGCTGGTGAAAGGCGGAAGAACACGCAGGGTCCACGGCACGCTGTGTTTTCCCTGGCGGGATGCCAGGCCGAGGGGACCGTAGGAGCGCAGCGTGATGCGCTCGGCACGGCGGTCGCCGCGCCGCGTCGGCTTCAGGACCGTGGTGATACGTCGGCGTTCCCCTGCCGGAACCATCAGCCTGTGCCGGGAAGCGGGCTGTGCGGTGCCCGGTAGCCAGCTGCTGGGCGGCCAGGCATCCCGGAGCTGCGCGCGTAGCCGCCGACCTGAAGGGTTTGTGACGGTCAGTTGTATCTCCGCGCTGTCACCGAGTCGAACGGACGTACTGCCCGTTCGGGTGAACTGCACCGTCCGTACTGGCGCGGCGCGGAGCAGGTCGTACAGGATGGCGAGTGAAAGGGGGACATTGACGGCGAGTATCCCAGCCCAACTGGGGGCAAGGATGCCGATGGGGAGAGAGCCGGCGGCGGCGAGCAGTGCGGCGCGTCCAGTGAGTGCCATGGCAGTGGCCTCAGCGCGGGACAGGGACGTGGGCGAGGATCGCCGTGATGACGGAGTCGGCGGTGACGCCTTCCATTTCGGCCTCGGGGCGCAGTTGGATGCGATGCCGGAGGGTGGGGAGCGCCAGGGTCTTCACGTCGTCGGGGATGACGTAGTCCCTGCCGGTGAGCCAGGCCCAGGCGCGAGCAGTGGAAAGCAGGGCGGTCGCGCCCCGTGGTGAGGCGCCGAGCCTCAGTGACGGCGACTCGCGAGTCGTTCGGCAGATGTCGACGACATAGCCAGTGATCTCCGGGGACACGCTGGTTTTTGACACTGCTGTGCGGGCTGCTTCGAGATCTGCGGAGCCCGCCACGGCACGGAGCCCAGCGGCTGCAAGATCACGGGGATCGAAACCGTCCGCATGTCGGGTGAGGACGCTGATCTCGTCTGCGCGCGATGGAAGGGGGACGGTGAGTTTCAGTAGGAAGCGGTCCAGTTGGGCTTCGGGGAGGGGGTAAGTGCCTTCATATTCGACCGGGTTCTGGGTCGCGGCGACCAGAAAGGGGTCAGGGAGGCGCCGGGGGGTTCCGTCGACGGCGACCTGGCGTTCTTCCATGGCTTCGAGAAGGGAGGACTGCGTCTTGGGGGGAGTTCGGTTGATTTCGTCGGCCAGCAGAAGGTTGGTGAAGACGGGTCCCTGCTGAAAGGAGAATTCAGAAGTCCGGGTGTCGTAGACCAGCGAGCCTGTGACGTCACTCGGCATGAGGTCCGGAGTGAACTGCACACGCTTGGTCTCCAGGGCAAGCGATGCCGCAAGGGCTCGGACCAGCAGCGTCTTGGCGACTCCGGGGGCTCCCTCGAGGAGCACGTGTCCCCGGCAGAGGAGCGCGACCACGAGTCCCGTGACGGCGGGGTCCTGGCCGACCACGGCCTTCCCGATCTCGGCACGCAGCGCTTCCAGGGAGGAGCGGGCACTGTCCGCGTTATCAGTGGTCGGGGCCGTCATGAGGAACGAATCTCCTTTTCCAGGGCGTCGAGTTGGTCCGCAAGGCGGACGAGGGCAGCGTCGTCAGCCGGCGGAGGGCCGAACAGCAGAGCGCGGTATTCCCGTCCGGCCTGCGAGAGCCGGACGGAAACAGCGGGGAGGAGAGCGTCGGGAGAGTGGGTTTCCGCCGCCGGCACCCCGAGGAGGGGGGCCAGCCGGGTGCGGGTGGCCGAGCGCAGAACTGAAGCCGCGCGATCGCGGGCGTTGGTCTTGCGGTAGAGACGGGCGCGTCCTTCGGCCGACTCGGAGGCACGGATAGCGACCGGTAGTTGTTCGGACACCAGCGGGCCCAACCGGCGTGCGCGCCAGATGGCGGCGAGCACCGCGGCGACCGAAAGCTGCAGGGTGGCCCAGAGCCACCCGGTCGGGATGAGGTCGAAGAAGCTGCGGTGGCCGCCCTGGGTGGCTGACGCATCACCCAACGAGGGGAGGTACCAGACGAGATGAGGGCGGGATCCCAGGAGTTGAAGGGCGAGCGAGGCGTTGCCCTGCTGGTCGAGCCGATGGTTGTACAAGATGTCGGCCGAGCCGAGCAGTACGGTGTCCCCGTCCCCGTCCCCGTCCCCGTCCCCGCCCGCGCCCCCGCCGGGGACCGGGACCCGGAGCACGGTGGGCAGGCCGTTGCTGGGGTAACAGGCGTCGGCGCCGGGCTGGGTGGTGGTGTACCGGACGCCACCGGTGAAGGCCTTGCCCGCGCGAGCGGCGGCGGGCAGCGAGCACTTCGGCGTCCGGGCGGAGGCTGCGGCTGGGTCCGCTGCCTGGACACGGGGAGCCAGCGTGGCGACGGAGAGCGGGCCGGCTCCGACCAGCACGGTGCGTCCTCGGGCCCGCAGAGCCGCGTCGTGCAGCGAACGCTTCTGCGGGTCGGTGAGCTGGTCGGGGGAGACGATCAGCAGGGTGGTGTCCGCTCTCGTCGCGGACATCGCGGCGGCGGATGTGGTGACGACACGGATGGACACACCGCGGTCCTTGAGGAGTTCGGCCACCGCGCGACTGCCGTAGCGGTCGGACGAACGGGGATCGAGGCTGCCATGCCGCTCGCCGGAGCGCACAGCGGCGAGCGCGACAGCCGCGGCGAGGAGCACGACCAGCGCGAGCAGCAGGCCGCGGGCCCGCTTCCAGACCTGGCCCGCGCCGACCGAGAGCGACGTGGCGCGGGCGGGGATTTCGGTCACTCGGCAGTTCCCGGGATGGCCCCGGCCAGCTGGGGCTTGGTGCGGCCGAGAGCGAGGTCCAGCTCGCCGATGCGCAGATATGCAGGTTCGTCGGCGGTGCGCCCGCCATATGTGACGTCGTCGAACACCCGGGCGGCGGCACGCAGACCGTCGGCATGGCCGGGAAGGGGACGGGCGGCCTCGGCTGCGGCCTCGTCGGCGGTACGGCCCGGGCGGGGCTCGAGCAGGGCGCGCTCCTCAAGAGCGCGCACGATGGCTCGCATCCGTTCCTGGACGGCCTGGTTCCAGCGGCCTGCGGAGGCGTGCGCGGCGGCCTGGAGCCGGTGCTCGGCGGCGGTGCGCGGTCGGTCGTCGAAGAGGGACTCCTGCCGGGCCGGTACGCGCCGGGGGACACCGAGGCGCCACCAGAGGGCTGCGATGACGGCCAGCGCCGCGAGGCTGATCACGACCAGGCCCGCCGAGCCCCCGGGAGCGGCCCCGGAGGCAGCACCGACGAGATCGCCGATCCACTTCCAGAAGTGGTCGATGCCGCGTTGGAGGAGGTTCGGGTCGTGCTCGTGGTACATCGGCTTGGACAGTTCTCGCCGTGCGGCCTCACGTCCGGGGACACGAGGAGTGTCCAGCGGTATGTGGTCGCCGGCGCGGATCAGCAGCCGCGCTGTTGTCGTGCCCCCCGGCATCGGCACCGCATCAGCCCCCGGAGGTCTGGTAGCCCGGTACGCCCGCGGACCGTGCGAGGTCGATGTCGAGGGCCTCGCGACGGATGCGTTGGTCCACGTAGAGAAGCACCGTGACTCCTGCGGAGAACGGGTAGGTGAGTGCCGCGGTGATGACAGCACCGACACCGCTGATGATCAAGTAGGACCAGCCGAATTCCGGGGAACTTCCGGAGAAGAGGCTCCCGAGGCTCTTGCCGTCCGCCGCGACGGCCAGGACATTGAACGGCACGCTGATGATCATCGACACGATCAGCGACAGCAGCACGGTGAGCAGCATGATGCCGAAGATCCGCCACCACACTCCTCTGACGAGCTTGGCGGAGCGCCGCATCGCGGCTGGGATGCCTTGTCGTTCCAGCATCAGCGCGGGCCCTGCCAGGCTGAGACGGATCCACAGCCAGACCACGACCACCAGAGCGGCCAGGCCGCCGAGGGCGCTGAGTCCGGCACCTGCCGCGCCGCCGGCCAGAAGGCCGGGAAGGATGCCGATCGTCACCACGGCCGCGTAGATCAGCGGCAGCAGCAGGCTGAGTCCCACCAGACGCAGGAGCTGGGGCTTCGCCTCGCCCCACGCGTCGGACAGGGTGACCGGACGGCCCAGCACGGAACGGCTGACGACGATGGTCAGGACCGCTGTGGTGAAGATCGTGCCGACCAGCGAGATCACGGAGACCGGGCCCAGGTCGAGCATGCTCGTCCGGAGCGAGTCGAGGCTCTGGCGCAGCTGTTCGGTCGGGTCGGCCGATTGATCGATCTGCGCCGGTTCCGGGAGGAAGAAGTGCTGGAGGAGGATCGAGCAGAGCTGGACGACCGCGGCCACGCCGATCGTGACACCGAGCACCGTGCGCCAGTGGGCGCGCATCGTCGACACAGCCCCATCGAGGATCTCGCCGATGCCGAGGGGGCGGAGTGGAATGACGCCCGGCTTCGCCACGGGAGGCTGCCCCCAGCCGCCCGGTTGCGGAGCGCCCCAACCACCGCCCTGCGGAGGGTCGCCGCCCCAGCCGGGGGCGGGCTGCGGAGGCGCGGCGCGGGGCCCTGGAGGGGCCGGCTGGGTCCACGGCGCGGCCGGCGGCTGGTCGCTGGACCATTGGGGAGCGACTTCCGGTGCGGCTTGCCCCTGGCCGGACGGCTCGGCCGGCCGTGGGACGCCCGGCTCCTGGCCGTCGGAGGGGGCGGATCCGGGCGAGGCCCAACCCGGAGAGTCGTTCATTGTCGCTCCTTCACATGCCTGTCCGCACGACGCGGCAGCAGGCTGTCAGCCATCGTGCCACGCGTTGTCCAGCTCCGGACCGGACCCCGTATCTCCGTTGGACCTTCAATTGTCGGTGCCTTCCGGGGCAGACTGTGCGGATGGCTGATCAGGACGTGCAACCCCCGTTGGACAACAAGCCTCCCCCGCTGCCTTCGTTGCGTTGGGACGAGCCACCGGAGGGCCCGGTGCTGGTGCTGCTGGACCAGACCCGATTGCCCGCCGAGGAGGCCGAACTGGTGTGCACGGACGTGCCGGCGCTGGTGCAGGCTATTCAAACGCTCGCCGTTCGGGGCGCCCCGCTGCTGGGAGTCGCCGGGGCGTACGGAGTGGCGCTCGCCGCGGTCCGCGGCTACGACGTGGACGAGGCAGCCGCACTGCTGGAGCGGGCGAGGCCCACCGCGGTCAATCTGGGATACGGGGTGCGCCGGGTGGCTGAGGCGTACCGAGCGGCTGTCGGCGGTGGTGCTGACCCGGAGGACGCGGCAGCGGCGGCACTGGCCGAGGCCAAGGCGCTGCACCGGGAGGACGCCGGGGCCAGTGCGCAGATGGCCGTGCGGGGTCTGGCACTGCTCGACGAGCTGTTGCCGGGCGGCGGACACCGGATCCTGACGCACTGCAACACGGGCGCGCTCGTCTCGGCGGGGGAAGGTACGGCTTTCGCTGTGGCACTGGCGGCGCACCGTGCCGGCAGTCTGCGGCGCCTGTGGGTGGACGAAACCCGTCCGCTCCTCCAAGGGTCGCGGCTGACGGCGTACGAAGCGGCACGCAACGGCATGGCGTACACCTTGCTCACGGACAACGCCGCGGGCTCGCTCTTCGCGGCGGGTGAGGTGGACGCGGTGCTGATCGGTGCCGATCGGATCGCTGCCGACGGCTCGGTGGCCAACAAGGTGGGAAGCTATCCCCTCGCGGTACTTGCCAAGTACCACCATGTGCCGTTCGTTGTGGTGGCCCCCACGACGACGATCGACCTGTCCACCCCGGACGGGGCGTCCGTCGAGGTGGAGCAGCGGCCCGGCAGCGAGGTCACGGAATTCGGCGGTGGGGCCCCGGTGGCTCCGCTGGGAACACGGGCGTACAACCCTGCGTTCGATGTCACGCCACCGGAACTCGTGACGGCGATCGTCACGGAAACAGGAGCCGTTTCCCCTGTCACGGGGGATGCACTCACCGCGTTGTGTGCCAGGTCACGCCAGGTAACGATGAGCTAATGGGATGATGTCGGTATGAAGGGACGCGTCCTTGTCGTCGATGACGACACCGCACTGGCCGAGATGCTCGGCATTGTGCTGCGTGGTGAAGGTTTTGAGCCGTCGTTTGTAGCGGACGGCGACAAGGCACTGGCCGCATTCAGAGAGGCGAAGCCGGACCTGGTGCTGCTCGACCTCATGCTGCCCGGACGGGACGGTATTGAGGTCTGCAGGCTGATCAGGGCCGAGTCGGGTGTGCCGATCGTGATGCTCACGGCGAAGAGCGACACCGTCGATGTTGTGGTGGGCCTGGAATCCGGGGCCGACGACTACATCGTCAAGCCGTTCAAGCCCAAGGAACTGGTCGCCCGCATCAGGGCGAGGCTGAGGAGGTCGGAGGAGCCCGCACCGGAGCAGTTGGTGATCGGTGATCTGGTCATCGATGTGGCCGGTCACTCGGTCAAGCGGGAGGGACAGTCGATCGCGCTGACTCCGCTGGAGTTCGATCTGCTGGTCGCGCTGGCCCGAAAGCCGTGGCAGGTGTTCACCCGCGAGGTGCTGTTGGAACAGGTGTGGGGGTATCGCCACGCGGCGGACACCCGGCTGGTCAATGTGCATGTCCAGCGACTGCGGTCCAAGGTCGAGAAGGATCCGGAGCGGCCGGAGATCGTGGTGACCGTGCGTGGCGTCGGTTACAAGGCCGGACCGAGTTGACATGACGACAAGCAGTGCTGCTCCGACGCCCGGGGAGCCGGGAGCGCACACGGAGCGGCCTGCCGGTTCGCAGGGGGGTGCGTCCCGGCTCGGTCCACAGCCGGATATGTCCGGCGGGGGCTCCGGGACGCGTTCACCGGGAATGTTCGGTCGCCGGCTGCGGCAGGGTGGCCGGCTGTTGTCCGACGGAGCGCCCGGGAGCCCCATGCTGCGGCTCATCGCGCGCTGGGTGCGCCGTCCGTTGCTGCCCGCTGTGCGGCTCTGGCGGCGGAACCTCCAGCTCAGGGTGGTGGCGGGCACGCTGCTGATGTCGGTGGCCGTCGTCCTGGTGCTCGGGTTCGTCGTCGTCGGCCAGGTACGCAACGGCCTGCTGGACGCCAAGGAGAAGGCGGCGGTCTCGCAGGCGGCCGGCGGATTCACCGTGGCCAAGGACAAGGCCAATGTGCCTGCGGTTCCCGACAGCGACACCGGGGACAGCAGGGCGGCCAGCAGTTCGACGCAATGGCGTACCGACCTCGTCGCGCAGCTCGCCAGCGGGGGGCAGGGGGCGTACAACGTGATCACCCTGGCGCCCACCTCGGAGAGCGCCGACGCGGGTACCGGCGGGCAGCGTTCGTCCGGATCGGTGAGTCCCGACAGCGTCCCTGCCGAGCTGCGCAGCAGCGTCGACCAGGGGACGACGCCGTACAAGAGATACACGGAGATCAAGTACTTCGACGGCCGCCATCCCGAGCCCGGCCTCGTGGTGGGACAGCGTCTCGAGGACATCGACCACAAGCCGTACCAGCTCTATTACCTGTTCCCGCTGGCCCAGGAGGAGAAGAGCCTCGGCCTGGTCGTGCGCACGCTGGCGACCGCGGGGCTGTTCGTGGTGGTGCTGCTCGGGGCGATCGCGTGGTTCGTGGTGCGGCAGGTCGTGACGCCGGTTCGGATGGCCGCCGGGATCGCCGAGCGGCTGTCCGCAGGCCGGCTCCAGGAGCGGATGAAGGTCACCGGTGAGGACGACATCGCCCGGCTCGGTGAAGCCTTCAACAAGATGGCGCAGAATCTCCAGCTGAAGATCCAGCAGCTGGAGGGTCTGTCGCGGATGCAGCGGCGCTTCGTCTCCGATGTCTCGCACGAGTTGCGGACCCCGCTGACGACCGTGCGGATGGCCGCGGACGTCATTCATGACGCCCGCAGCGATTTCGATCCGGTGACCGCGCGCTCCGCGGAGCTGCTCGGCGACCAGCTGGACCGTTTCGAGTCGCTGCTCGCAGATCTGCTGGAGATCAGCCGCTTCGACGCGGGCGCCGCGGCGCTGGAGGCCGAGCCGATCGATTTGCGCGAGACGGTGCGCCGGGTGATATCCGGAGCCGAGCCGCTTGCCGAGCGCAAGGGCAGCCGGATCCGTGTCGTCGGTGCCGAGCAGCCGGTGATTGCCGAAGTGGACGCGCGGCGGATCGAGCGGGTGCTGCGCAACCTCGTGGTCAATGCCGTGGAGCACGGGGAGGGCAAGGACGTGATCGTACGGTTCGGCGTCGCGGGCGGCGCGGTTGCCATCGTGGTGCGTGATTACGGAGTGGGGTTGAAGCCCGGTGAGGCGACCCGGGTGTTCAGCCGCTTCTGGCGGGCCGACCCGGCGCGTGCCCGCACCACGGGGGGCACCGGTCTGGGTCTGTCCATCGCAGTGGAGGATGCCCGGCTGCACGGGGGCTGGCTGCAGGCCTGGGGTGAGCCGGGTGGCGGTTCGCAGTTCCGGCTGACTCTTCCGCGCACGGCGGACGAGCCACTGCGTGGTTCGCCGATCCCGCTGGAGCCGGAGGACTCGCGTCACGGACGGGCCCGGCTCAGGGCCGACGAGGGACGGCTCGCCGCCGTGCCGGCCCAGCCGGTGGGGGAGCGTTCGCCGCTGCCGTCTCCGCCTCGTGCCATACCGGCCGATCCGACGGCTCTGCCGGGCAGTGGCGCCCGGGTGGTGCCGCGTGCGGGGGAGCCGACCACGCAAGCTTCGGACCGGGAGGGCACTGCGCGTGGGCGCTGACCAGGGGGGGAAGCGCCCCGGCGGGCGCGGACTGCGGCTGTACGCACTGCTCGGCTGCGGGGGGATGATGCTGGCCGGTTGCGTGTCCATGCCGAGTAGCGGAGACATCGAAGCGGTTGACCCGTCGCAGCGCACCGACTCGCAGGTCAAGGTCTATGCCGTGCCGCCACGGGAGGGGGCGGCACCCGCCGAGATCGTCGACGGTTTCCTGGAGGCCATGACCAGTGATGATCTGCAGTTCGCCACGGCCAGGAAGTATTTGACGAAGGCCGCGTCGCGAAGCTGGGATCCGGGCACTCGGACGACACTGCTGGCCGACGGCCCCACCCGGCGGGCCGATCCGGCCAATGACCGTGATGCGCCGCAGGTGTCCGCGACGTATCAGCTGAGCGGCACTGAGGTCGCCGTGATCGACAAGCAGCATGTCTACCGGCCGGACGAGGGTAAGTACCGGAACGCCATTCATCTGGTCCGGCAGAACAACAAGGACTGGCGCATCGACGACCTTCCCGCGGGTCTGCTGCTGAGCCTCTCGGACTTCCAGCGCAATTACCACTCCGTCAATAAGTACTACTTTTCCTCCGTCCCGCCGTCCGGAAGTCCGGGCGAGGAAGGAGAAACGGGCGAGGGGTGGCTGGTCGCCGATCCCGTCTACCTGCGCCAAGGCATAGACCCGGAGACGCGGATGGATCCGCTGACGCAGGCCGTCGCCTCGCTTCTGGCGGGCCCGACCAACTGGCTGAAACCGGTGGTGGGCTCCCGGTTCCCCACCGGCACGACCCTGAAGAAGGGCGTCCGGACGCTGACGATCGACGACCGGAACGCGCTGGTGGTGCCGCTCAACGAGAAGGCGTCCGGGGTCGGTCAGGGCCAGTGCAGGAAGATGGCGGCGCAACTGCTCTTCACTGTGCGGGATACGACGTCGATGCGGCTCGACCAGGTGGAGCTGCAGCGTTCGGACGGTTCGCAGCTGTGTGTGCTCAGCGGTGACCAGGCGGCGGACTACACGCCGGACAGGCATACGGGCACTCCGGCGGGCGAGTATTTCGTCGACGCCAAGGGGCGGCTCGTCCGATTGCAGGCGAGCGGGAGCGCCGCCCCCGGCAAGGCCGACCCTGAGCCGGTGCGAGGACCGCTCGGCTCGGGGGACAAACCGTTGAGCACGGTGGCGGTGGCACGCGATGAGCGCCAGGCGGCAGGGGTCTCGAAGAACGGGAGCGTTCTCTCCACGGCGTCGCTCGTCTCGGGCACCGAGCCGGCGCAGTCGCTGTACACCAGCCAGGGCAAGAACGAGAAGGATCGGTTGTCCGCGCCGAGCTGGGACGGGCGCGGCGATCTGTGGGTGGCCGACCGGAACCCGGCCCGTCCGAGGCTGCTGCGTTTCGCCGGGGGGACCGGTGACCCGCAGGAAGTCACGATCGACGGGCTGGACGGGGCCCGCATCCAAAGCCTGCGGATGTCGTCGGACGGGGTGCGGATCGCCCTGCTGCTGTCGCAGAACGGCCACACGGTACTGAAGGTCGGCCGGGTGGTGCGCCAGGGCTCCGGGAGCAAGACGGTCACCGTCGAGGAGCTGCGCCCGGCAGCGCCGCAGATGGCCGACGTGGCCGCCGTGTCCTGGGCCGGTCGGAGCCGCCTCGTGGTGGTCGGGAAGGAGTCCGGCGGCGTGCAGCAGGTGCGTTACATGCAGGTGGACGGCTCGGTTTCGGGGGCGAACACGCTGCCGGGTGCCAACCGGATCACCGCGGTGGCCGCTTCGGACGACGACCGGCTTCCGGTGATGGCGCTCTCGGCCGAGGACGGAATTGTGCGTCTGCCGCTGCGTTCGAATTGGAAAACCGTGGTTGAAGAAGGAACGTCTCCGGTCTACCCGGGATAGCCACCGTGCGTTGTCCACAGGGGTGGATCGAGGTCGGAAAACTCGGCACAGTGGTCGCCATGCGGGAATGGTGGCGGGAAATTTCGGATCTCGTGCTGCCGGTCGCGTGTGGCGGCTGCGGCAGACCTCGCACGGCGCTGTGCCAGGAATGTGCCCGGTCGCTGTACGGCGCTCCGGCTCGCCGGGCGAGACCCGACCCCGAGCCCGCGGGACTGCCCGCGGTGTTCGGGGCGGCGCCGTACGAGGACGCGGTGCGAGCGGTGCTGCTCGCCCACAAGGAGCGGGGCGCTCTGGGGCTTGCCGGGGCTCTCGGCCGAGCGCTCGCCGGCGCGGTGCGGGCCGCTGCCCCGTCCGTGCCCGGTGGTGGGCCGCTGCTGCTGGTGCCGGTGCCGTCGGCGCGCGCCGCGGTCAGGGCACGCGGCCACGATCCGGCGCGCCGGATCGCCTGCGCCGCCTCGCGCGAGCTGCGGAGAACGGGCACCGCGGCCCGTGTTGTCGCGGTGCTCGGACAGTGCAGGACCGTCGCCGACCAGACGGGCCTGGACGCCCGGCAGCGGCTGGCGAATCTGGCCGGCGCGCTGCACGTGGTAGCCGGGGGCGTACGGCTGCTGGAAGCGGGCAGGGTGGTGTTTGTGGACGATCTCATGACGACCGGAGCATCACTGGTGGAGGCGGCTCGTGCGGTACGTGCCGTGGGCAGCCGGGCATTCCCCGGCGGCGGTGAACCGTGCGCCGCTGTGGTCGGCGCCCCGCCCCTTGCTTTCGAAATAAACCGGAACTGATCAGAGGCGTACATCGTTGCAGGTAGTGAGCCGCAAAAAGCACCTGAACGGAGGTACGCGCGAGTAGCGGGTGCCGACACCCGCCCGGGCGAGCTATGTTCGGTTGTGAGGAATGGCGAAAGCCGCGACTCACCAAATGCACGGGCGTGCGCGGACACACTTTCCGGGTTCTGCTGGTTCCACGGAGCTCAGAAGTTGGTGGGGGTGGGGATCTTCCCGACGGGGGAGGAGGAGGTGAAAGTCGCCAAGTCCGAGACTCCGGTGCTCATCGGAGTCTGGTGCAAGAGGGAGTTGCTCCGCCGTTGAGCGGAGTGATCCGGGAACGGAGTTCTGCGTGGACATCGTCGTCAAGGGCCGCAAAACCGAAGTACCCGAGCGGTTCCGCAAGCACGTGGCCGAGAAGCTGAAGCTGGAGAAGATCCAGAAGCTCGACGGCAAGGTGATCAGCCTCGACGTCGAGGTCTCGAAGGAGCACAACCCGCGGCAGGCCGACCGTTCGGACCGAGTGGAGATCACGTTGCACTCCCGAGGCCCGGTCATCCGGGCGGAGGCGGCGGCAGGCGACCCGTACGCAGCGCTTGATCTGGCCACCGGCAAGTTGGAGGCGCGGCTGCGCAAGCAGCACGAGAAGCGTCACAACCGCAGGGGCGTCGGTCGTATGTCGGCTGCCGAGGTCGTCGAGGCAGTGCCGCAGGCGGCGCAGCTCAACGGCAGCGGGGAGCTCGTGGCCGACCGGACGCCGCCCTCCATTCCCACCACCAGGATGGGCTCGCTCGAAGTGCAGGGCGAGGGACCGCTGGTGGTCCGCGAGAAGACCCACGTCGCGGCACCGATGTCTCTCGACCAGGCTCTCTACGAGATGGAGCTGGTCGGGCACGACTTCTATCTGTTCGTCGATGCGGAGACGAAGGAGCCCAGTGTCGTCTACCGGCGGCACGCCTACGATTACGGTGTCATTCACCTGACGACGGACCCGCTCGCCAATGTCGAGGCGGGCGGCGCCGGCGGTGCGCTCGGCGGATGACTTGATGAACCGCGGCGGTGCCCCTGGAAGCGCGAAGCGCACCCAGGGGCACCGCCGCGCGGTGACGGGACCACCGCTCCGCCGCCAGGGCATGAAAGCATGGCGTGACACGCCAATAGGCGCTCTGTGAGCTGCGGTTGGCGCAGAACATGAACTCCGGGCCATGGCCTTCAGGGGGAGGAACGATGGCGGACAGCTTCGGTCCCGTGCACGACGAGGACGAGGGCCGCATGGACCGCACGGATCGCGGCAGTGCGGCAGCACCCGAGGAACCGATCAGGGTTCTGGTGGTGGATGATCACGCTCTTTTCCGTCGTGGTCTGGAGATCGTCCTGGCCGCCGAGGAGGACATCGAGGTGATCGGTGAGGCGGGCGACGGGGCCGAGGCGGTCGACAAGGCCGCCGATCTGCTGCCCGACATCGTGCTGATGGATGTCCGGATGCCCAAGCGCGGCGGCATCGAGGCGTGCACCGCCATCAAGGAGGTGGCGCCCAGCGCGAAGATCATCATGTTGACGATCAGCGACGAGGAGGCCGACCTCTATGAGGCGATCAAGGCGGGGGCCACGGGCTATCTCCTGAAGGAGATCTCGACCGATGAGGTGGCCACCGCGATCCGGGCAGTGGCCGACGGCCAATCGCAGATCAGCCCCTCGATGGCCTCGAAGCTGTTGACCGAGTTCAAGTCGATGATTCAGCGCACCGATGAGCGCAGGCTGGTGCCCGCGCCGCGGCTCACCGAACGTGAGCTGGAAGTGCTGAAGCTGGTGGCCACCGGGATGAACAACCGCGACATCGCGAAGGAGTTGTTCATCTCCGAGAACACCGTGAAGAACCATGTGCGCAACATCCTGGAGAAGCTGCAGCTGCACTCCCGGATGGAGGCCGTGGTGTATGCGATGCGGGAGAAGATCCTCGAGATCCGCTGAGAGATCCGTCGGCCCCGCCGGGCTGCTTCAGGCCGACGCTCCACGCCCGCGGCTTCAGGCCGAGGCCCCACACCGAGCTTCCACGCCCGGGCTTCAGGCCGAGGCGCCCCCCGCCGCCAGCGCTGCGGCGAGCGGCGGGCGCAGCGCCGGCGGGTTGACGCGCTCGATGCGGACGTCCGTGCAGCCGACCCAGCGGGCCGCCTCGGTGAGGGCCTGGGCCATCGGCCGAGCCGCCTTGTGGTTGTCCAGCGAGATCTGCCTGGCCACCAGAGTGGTGCCCTGACGGGCGGGGTCGACCCGGCCGACGAGCCTGCCGCCGGAGAGCAGCGGCATGACGAAGTAGCCGTGCACCCGCTTCGGCTTGGGCACGTACGCCTCCAGGCGGTGGGTGAAGCCGAAGATCCGTTCCGTACGGGCTCGCTCCCAGACCAGCGAGTCGAAGGGTGAGAGCAGCGTCGTGCGGTGGCGGCCGCGAGGCGGGGTCGTCAGGGCTGCCGGGTCTGCCCAGGCGGGCTTGGCCCAGCCCTGCACCGACACGGGAACCAGACCGGAGTCCGCGACGACCGCGTCGAACTGCTCCCCCCTGAGCCGGTGATAGTCCGCGATGTCCGTACGGGTGCCGATGCCCAGCGACTTCCCTGCCAGGAGAACCAGGCGGCGTATGCACTCCCTGTCGTCCAGGTCGTCATGGAGCAGCGCATCGGGGATGGCTCGCTCGGCCAGGTCGTACACCCGCTTCCAGCTGCGTCGCTCGGTGCACACCACCTCGCCGAACATCAGCGCCCGCTCGACCGCGACCTTCGAAGCCGACCAGTCCCACCATTCGCCGCCGTTCTTCGCACCGCCCAGCTCCGTGGCCGTGAGCGGACCCTCGGCGCGCAGCTGCTTGATCACGGTGTCGTACGCACCGTCCGGCAGCTCGTGGTGCCACTGCGGGCGGTCGCGGTACGCCCGGCGGCGGAAGGCGAAATGCGGCCACTCCTCGACGGGCAGGATGCAGGCGGCGTGCGACCAGTACTCGAAGGAGTGGCCTTCGGTCCAGTACGCGTCCTCGACCGTCCTGCGGCCCACCGCCCCGAGCCGGGCGTACGGAATCAACTCGTGTGAGCGGGCCAGCACGGAGATGGTGTCCAGCTGCACCGCGCCCAGGTGGCGCAGCACCCCGCGCACCCCGCCACGCCGGTCCGGTGCGCCGAGGAGCCCCTGGGCGCGCAGGGCGATCCGACGGGCCTCGTCTGCGGAGAGTTCGACGGCTGGAGACGGCACGGAAGTCATGCCCCGAACGATAGAGCGGAGGACTGACATCGACACCGCCGCTGCAGCTCAGCTCGGCTTGTTCTCGGTCGGCAGGTACGCATGCTCCGTCGGCAGCCCCAGATCGGAGGGCAGCAGCGCCCCCACCCAGGCATCTCTGCGGGTGCCCTTGTTCAGCAGGTTCGAGCGCAGCGTCCCCTCGACCCGGAAGCCGGCCTTCTCGGCCACCGCCCGGGAGCCCGTGTTGCCGACCTCGGCCCGCCACTCCAGGCGTTCCACCCCCAGCGTGGAGAGTGACCAGTGCGCCAGTACCGACACCGCCTCGGCCGTGTAGCCGCGGCCCCGCTGCTCCTTCGCCGTCCAGTACCCGATCTCCCAGGTGCCCGGCTGCGAGCGCTGGAAGACGGAGATCGCGCCGTGCAGCGGTCCGCCCTCGCGTGGCAGTACGGCGAATGCCAGGCTGGTGCCGGTTCGCCAGCCGTCCGGCACCAGTTGTCCGACGAACGTCTCCGCGTCCGCACGCCCGTAAGGCGATGGAATGACCGTCCAGCGCTGGATGTCGGGGTCCTGGCAGGCCCGGTGGACGGTTGCGGCGTCCTCGGCCTTGAAGGGGCGCAGCAGCAGGCGCTCCGATGTGAGTATCACGGGGTCCATCACGTGATTCTCCGTCCCGGACCGGGCGGGCGCTATGCCTTTTTCGGGGTCGTCCCGGCACCTTCCGGACGCCTCGGCCGTTGTCCTGGGCGGCAGGCCTCCCGGCGCGGCGGGGTCCTCGCTTACGATGGCCGTTGCCCTACCCAGCCCGAGACACCGTTCGACCCCAGCCCGACCGATGATTTCGACCGGCCCGACCGGCAAGGAGACCAACCCCCGTGTCCGTCTTCAACAAGCTCATGCGTGCAGGCGAAGGAAAGATCCTGCGCAAGCTGCACCGCATTGCGGACCAGGTCAACTCCATCGAAGAGGATTTTGTCAACCTCTCCGACGCCGAGCTGCGGGCCCTCACCGACGAGTACAAGCAGCGGTTCTCCGACGGCGAGAGTCTGGACGACCTGCTTCCCGAGGCGTTCGCCACGGTCCGTGAAGCCGCGAAGCGCGTGCTCGGGCAGCGCCACTACGACGTGCAGATCATGGGTGGCGCCGCTCTGCACCTGGGGATTGTCGCCGAAATGAAGACCGGCGAGGGCAAGACCCTGGTCGGTACGCTGCCCGCTTATCTGAACGCGCTGTCAGGCAAGGGCGTCCACCTAATCACGGTGAACGACTACCTGGCCGAGCGTGACTCCGAGATGATGGGCCGGGTCCACAAGTTCCTCGGCCTCGAGGTCGGCTGCATCCTGGCCAACATGACTCCGGCGCAGCGCCGTGAGCAGTACGGCCGCGACATCACGTACGGCACGAACAACGAGTTCGGCTTCGACTACCTGCGCGACAACATGGCCTGGTCCCAGGACGAGCTCGTCCAGCGTGGCCACAACTACGCCATCGTCGACGAGGTCGACTCCATCCTGGTCGACGAGGCGCGTACGCCGTTGATCATCTCCGGTCCGGCCGACCAGGCCACCAAGTGGTACGGCGACTTCGCCAAGCTGGTCACCCGGCTGACCAAGGGCGAGGCCGGCAACCAGCTCAAGGGCATCGAGGAGACCGGCGACTACGAGGTCGACGAGAAGAAGCGCACCGTGGCCATCCATGAGCCCGGTGTCGCCAAGGTCGAGGACTGGCTCGGCATCGAGAATCTCTACGAGTCGGTCAACACCCCGCTCGTCGGTTACCTCAACAACGCGATCAAGGCCAAGGAGCTCTTCAAGAACGACAAGGACTACGTCGTCATCGACGGCGAAGTCATGATCGTTGACGAGCACACCGGCCGTATCCTCGCCGGCCGCCGCTACAACGAGGGCATGCACCAGGCGATCGAGGCGAAGGAAGGGGTGGACATCAAGGACGAGAACCAGACGCTCGCGACGATCACCCTGCAGAACTTCTTCCGCCTCTACGACAAGCTTTCCGGTATGACCGGTACGGCCATGACCGAGGCCGCCGAGTTCCACCAGATCTACAAGCTCGGCGTGGTCCCGATCCCGACGAACAGGCCGATGGTCCGGGCCGACCAGTCCGACCTGATCTACCGCACCGAGGTCGCCAAGTTCGACGCGGTCGTCGATGACATCGCGGAGAAGCACGAGAAGGGCCAGCCGATCCTGGTCGGCACCACGTCGGTCGAGAAGTCCGAATACCTCTCGCAGCAGCTCTCCAAGCGCGGCGTGCAGCACGAGGTGCTCAACGCCAAGCAGCACGACCGTGAGGCGCCGATCATCGCCCAGGCCGGCCGCAAGGGCGCGGTCACCGTCGCCACCAACATGGCGGGCCGTGGTACGGACATCAAGCTCGGTGGGAATCCGGACGACCTCGCCGAAGCCGAGCTGCGCCAGCGCGGCCTCGACCCGGACGAGAACGTCGAGGAGTGGGCCGCGGCGCTGCCCGCCGCTCTGGAGCGCGCCGAGCGGGCCGTCAAGGCCGAGCACGACGAGGTCAAGGAGCTCGGCGGTCTCTATGTGCTGGGGACCGAACGGCACGAGTCGCGCCGTATCGACAATCAGTTGCGCGGTCGTTCCGGACGACAGGGGGACCCCGGTGAGTCCCGCTTCTACCTGTCGCTCGGCGACGACCTGATGCGTCTGTTCAAGGCGCAGATGGTCGAGCGGGTGATGTCGATGGCCAACGTGCCCGACGACGTACCGATCGAGAACAAGATGGTGACCCGCGCCATCGCCTCCGCCCAGTCCCAGGTCGAGCAGCAGAACTTCGAGACGCGGAAGAACGTCCTGAAGTACGACGAGGTGCTCAACCGGCAGCGTGAGGTCATCTACGGTGAGCGCCGCCGGGTCCTGGAGGGTGAGGACCTGCACGAGCAGGTGCAGCACTTCATGGACGACACCATCGATGCCTACATCCAGGCGGAGACGGTCGAGGGCTTCGCCGAGGAGTGGGACCTGGACCGGCTGTGGAACGCGTTCAAGCAGCTCTACCCGGTGAAGGTCACCGTCGAGGAGCTGGAGGACGCGGCGGGAGACCGTGCGGGGATCACCGGCGACTTCATCGCCGAGTCCATCAAGGACGACATCCACGACCAGTACGCGGACCGGGAGAAGCAGCTCGGCTCCGACATCATGCGTGAGCTGGAGCGGCGTGTGGTGCTCTCCGTGCTGGACCGCAAGTGGCGTGAGCACCTCTACGAGATGGACTATCTCCAGGAGGGCATCGGTCTGCGGGCGATGGCGCAGAAGGACCCGCTGGTGGAATACCAGCGTGAGGGCTTCGACATGTTCAACGCCATGATGGACGGCATCAAGGAGGAGTCCGTCGGCTATCTGTTCAACCTGGAGGTCCAGGTCGAGCAGCAGGTCGAGGAGGTTCCGGTGGAGGCTCCGGCGGCTCAGGAGGCGGCGGACAAGACCTCACTGGACAAGCGGGACGTGGTGCCCGCGGGCGCTCGCCCGGAGATCCGCGCCAAGGGTCTGGACGCCCCGCAACGGCCGGACCGGCTGCATTTCTCGGCTCCCACAGTGGATGGCGACGGCGGTGTCGTCGAGGGCGACTTCGAGAACGAGGACGGCGCGTCGCGCTCCGAGGCGGACGGGCTGACGCGCGCCGAGCGCCGCAAGGCGCAGAAGGGCGGCGGCCGCCGCCGCAAGAAGTAGCGCATCAGCTGCGGCCGGGGTCCGGAACACGACTGGGACCGCAGCAGGCCGGATCGAGCCGGGGCCGGCACCGCAGAGGTGCCGGCCCCGGCTCGCGCTTCAGACCCCCACCCGCTCGCCGCCGAGCTCGATCGCCGCACACCGCCAGCGCAGGTCGGCGCCCTGCTCGAGCCGGAAGGCCATGGCCTGCACGTGCTCGCCGGTGCCGATCCGCGCGAAGGCCTCGATCACGCCGGGCGCCGGCACGAATTCGCCGCAGTGGCGCACGACCGGTCTGATCCCCGGAGCCCGCAGCGGTGTGCCGGGCGCCAGCCTCACCAGCTGGTCGTACGCCTCGCCGATGGTGTGCCCGAGCATCCAGTGCACCGGCCGTTGCCCACTGAGCACCGCGAGGAGCCGCTCGGCGAACCAGTAGTGCGGTTTGAGCCGCCGCCGCTGGCGCGGTGTGGTGCTGGGCCTCTGGTGATCGTGCCTGCCCGCCGGCCTGGTCCGGTCCATGACGTACGCGCCCCGCTCTGCCGGGCCCGGTGTGTTCATACCGGGCGGTAACCTCTGCTGTCCTTCTTCTACGGCCGGGGCGCGGACGCTGGCAAGGAGCGTCATCCCGGGCCGGTGGGGTCGTGAGAGTTCACCTATCCGAGTGACGGGGCGGGGCGCGCAGGCGTGCGTGCCGTATCACCCGTACCCCCTGGGTGGACGGGGCGGTGGCTCGCATGGGCACCCCGAAGGGGGACTCCGTACGTATTCTTGAACGGCCTCCACCTGGGCGCTCGACCGATGAGCGCTCGCACCGACGACGAAAGCGGCCGGCCATGCGCGTGTATGTCCCAACGACCCTCCCCGGCCTCGCGGCGGTGTACGCGGCGGGCGAGCTCGGTCCGGGGCCGCTCACCGCCTATGCGGTCACCCCCGGCCTGCGCGAGTGGTATGTGTCGGACGACATCGAGGAGCTGGAGTACGCCGCGCTCAACCGGGCGGCTTCCGCTTCGCTGAGGCTGCTGGCCGGTGCACCGGACACCGCGCGCCGACGGGTGGTCGTCGCCGTGGACGTGCCCGACCAGGACGCGGTGGCCGACCCGGACCGCGGCCTCGAAGCGAGTGCGCTGGGCGAAGTGCGGATCGCTTCCGCGGTGCCACTGGCCAAGGCCGCCGCCGTGCATGTCGACGCGGACGACGCGGAGGCCGATGTCGCCGCAGCGGCTGCGGCACTGGGGGCCGCGGACCACGGGGACGACGACGCACAGTTCACCGTGGACGGGGCCGAGGACCACGAGCTGCTCTGGTACGGGGTGCAGGAGATCCCGAACCTGATCGGCTGATCCCGTCGGCTGTCAGTGCCGGCGAGTACGGTTCTGCGCATGGGGGAATGGCACGGGGTCGCATTGCACGCGGGCGGAGCACGGGGGACAGAGATGGGCACACCTACGGACGCAGGCATGCGGGCACGCGCCACCCACCTCGTCTGGGACTGGAACGGCACGCTGTTCCACGACATCGACGCGGTGATCGACGCCACCAACGCCTCGTTCGCGGAGGTCGGCCTGGGCCCGATCACGCTGGAGCGTTACCGCGAGCTGTACTGCGTACCGGTTCCGCGGTTCTACGAGCGGTTGATGGGGCGCCTGCCCACGGACGCCGAGTGGAGCGTGATGGACGAGGCGTTTCACCGGCACTACTGGGCGCTCGCCGAGCACGCCCGGCTCGCCGTGGGAGCCGAGCAGTTGCTGACCGACTGGCAGGCCGCGGGGCTGACCCAGTCGTTGTGTTCGCTGGCGCCGCACGACCATCTGATACCGATCGTCCGGACGCACGGTATCGAGCAGCGGTTCATCCGGGTGGACGGCAGGACCGGGTCATCGAGGGCGGGCAAGGCCGAGCAGATGGTGCGCCATCTGGCCGCGCTGGAGGGCGTGGCACCGGAGCAGGTCGTGGTGATCGGCGACGCGGTCGACGACGCCGTGGCGGCTGCCCACGCCGGGGCGCAGGCAGTGCTCTATACGGGCGGCTCGCACAGCCGGGCCGGTCTGGAGGCCGCAGGGGTGCCCGTGGTGGATTCGCTGGCCGATGCCGTGCGGGTGGCCCGCTCTCTGACGGAGTAGCCGGGGAGGGCCGGCGGCCGGTGGACCGCAACTGGCCGAAGCGTCCAAATTCGGCTGCCTGACTTGGACAGATACGGCTCATGACGCCCACCGGTCCGGGAGCGATAGCCTGGGCTCATGATCAGCGCGATATCTCGCGGGGGCATCGACGCCTCTGCCCTGCGCCCGGAGGACCACCGTCTCCGGGCGATCGCTGACACCCCGACCCCGGACCGGCTTCTCAAATTGGCCAATAACGTCACGGGCATCTCTCATGGCGGCATAACGTCGACTTCGACCGGATACCCCGCGTCGTGGTCGTGGCGTTGGACCGCTTCTTTCACCTACGTCACGCAACGGCGCGCGACAGGAGCCAGAGGACATGCAGACCAAGCTGGACGAAGCCAAGGCCGAACTGCTCGCACGCGCGGCCCTGGTAGCTGAGAAGAGCCCGGCCGGAGGGCAATTTCCGAGCGGGGCAACGAGCGGCGAGAGTCCCGACCAGGACGCCGTCCTCGCGTATCTCCAGCGCTACTACCTGCACACCGCCCCGGAGGACGTGGACGACCGCGATCCGGTCGATGTCTTCGGAGCGGCACTCTCGCACTACCGGCTGGCGGAGAAGCGACCGCAGGGCACCGCGAATGTCAGGGTGCACACCCCGACCGTCGAGGAGAACGGCTGGACCTGCAGCCACTCGGTCGTCGAAGTGGTCACCGACGACATGCCCTTCCTTGTGGACTCGGTCACCAATGAGCTGTCCCGCCAGGGCCGCGGCATTCATGTGGTGATCCACCCGCAGGTTCTGGTCCGCCGGGACCTCACCGGCAAGCTCCTCCAGGTGCTCGACAAGGGCGAGAAGATCCAGGGCGTGCACGACGCACTCGTGGAGTCCTGGATCCATGTCGAGATCGACCGGGAGACCGATCGCTCCGATCTGAAGCAGATCACCGACGATCTGCTGCGGGTGCTCTCGGACGTCCGGGAGGCGGTCGAGGACTGGGAGAAGATGCGCGACTCCGCGCTGCGCATCGCCGATGAGCTGCCTGCCGAGCCGACCGCGGATGATCTGCCCGACGAGGAGGTCGAGGAGGCCCGTGAGCTGCTCCGCTGGCTCGCCACCGATCACTTCACCTTCCTCGGATACCGCGAGTACGCGCTGACCGAGGACGACTCGCTCGCCGCGGTGGCGGGCACCGGTCTGGGCATCCTGCGCTCCGACCCGCACCACAGCACCGAGGACACACACCCCGTGTCGCCCTCCTTCGGCCGCCTCCCGGCGGATGCCCGCGCGAAGGCCCGTGAGCACCGGCTGCTGGTGCTCACCAAGGCCAACAGCCGCTCGACGGTCCACCGCCGTAGCTACCTCGACTACGTCGGAGTGAAGAAGTTCGACGCCAAGGGCAACGTGGTCGGCGAGCGCCGCTTCCTCGGTCTCTTCTCGTCGGCCGCGTACACCGAGTCCGTGCGCCGGGTGCCCGTCATTCGCCGCAAGGTCGCCGAAGTGCTGGAAGGTGCCGGCTTCACGCCCAACAGCCATGACGGCCGTGATCTGATGCAGATCCTGGAGACGTACCCGCGCGACGAGCTCTTCCAGACGCCCGTCGACCAGCTGCGCTCCATCGTCACCAGCGTGCTGTACCTCCAGGAGCGGCGCAGGCTGCGGCTGTATCTCCGCCGGGACGAATACGGGCGCTACTACTCCGCGCTGATCTATCTGCCGCGCGACCGCTACACCACCGGTGTGCGGCTGCGGCTCATCGACATCCTCAAGGAGGAGCTCGGCGGCACCAACGTCGACTTCACCGCCTGGAACACCGAGTCGATCCTCTCCCGCCTGCACTTCGTGGTGCGGGTACCGGTGGGCACGGAGCTGCCCCAGCTCACCGACGCCGATACCGAACGCATCGAGAAGCGTCTGGTCGAAGCCGCTCGTTCCTGGGCCGACGGCTTCTCCGAGGCGCTGAACGCCGAGTGCGGCGAGGAGCGCGCGGCCGAGTTGCTGCGTCGTTACGGTCAGGCCTTCACCGAGGGGTACAAGGCAGACCACTCGCCGCGCGCCGCGGTGGCCGACCTCGGCCACCTGGAACAGCTGACGCAGGGCGAGCAGGACTTCGCGCTCTCGCTGTACGAGCCGGTCGGCGCCGCCCCCGGAGAGCGCCGCTTCAAGATCTACCGGGCCGGCACCCAGGTCTCGCTGTCGGCGGTGCTGCCGGCGCTCCAGAAGCTGGGTGTCGAGGTCACCGACGAGCGCCCCTACGAGCTGCGCTGCGCGGACCGCACGCATGCCTGGATCTACGACTTCGGGCTCCGGCTGCCGCAGCCGCTGGCCGGCGGGGGCGGCAGCGACCTGCTCGGCGACGACGCGCGCGACCGCTTCCAGGATGCCTTCGCCGCCACCTGGACCGGGCAGGCGGAGAACGACGGCTTCAACGCTCTGGTGCTGGGCGCCGGGCTGACCTGGCGGCAGGCGATGGTGCTGCGCGCCTACGCCAAGTACCTGCGCCAGGCCGGGTCCACCTTCAGCCAGGACTACATGGAGGACACCCTCTGCACCAACGTCCACACCACCAGGCTGCTGGTCTCCCTCTTCGAGGCGCGGATGGCCCCGCACCGCCAGCGGGCCGGCACCGAGCTGATCGACGGACTGCTCGAAGAGCTTGAAGGCGCCCTGGACCAGGTGGCGAGCTTGGACGAGGACCGGATCCTGCGGTCCTTCCTCACGGTCATCAAGGCCACCCTGCGAACCAACTACTTCCAGAGCGCCGGCGGCAGGGTACAGAGCGCGAGCGGCGGAAGCGGGAACACGGGTCAGAGCGCCGGCGGGGGAAGCAAGGGCGACGGTGCGGTGGCGAAGGCCGGCGAGCCGCACGCCTACGTCTCGATGAAGTTCGACCCGCAGGCCATCCCCGACCTGCCCGCGCCCCGTCCGGCGTACGAGATCTGGGTGTACTCGCCCCGCGTCGAGGGTGTGCACCTGCGTTTCGGCAAGGTCGCCCGCGGTGGTCTGCGCTGGTCCGACCGGCGCGAGGACTTCCGTACGGAGATCCTCGGCCTGGTCAAGGCCCAGATGGTGAAGAACACCGTCATCGTGCCGGTGGGTGCCAAGGGCGGCTTCGTCGCCAAGCAGCTGCCGGATCCTTCGGTGGACCGGGATGCCTGGCTCGCCGAAGGCATCGCCGCCTACAAGATGTTCATCTCCGCGCTGCTCGACATCACCGACAACCTGGTGGCGGGTGAGGTCGTACCCCCCGCCGACGTGGTTCGCCATGACGGGGACGACACCTATCTCGTGGTCGCCGCCGACAAGGGCACCGCGACCTTCTCCGACATCGCCAACGAAGTCGCCGGCTCCTACGACTTCTGGCTGGGCGACGCCTTCGCCTCCGGCGGCTCCGCCGGTTACGACCACAAGGGCATGGGCATCACCGCACGTGGCGCCTGGGAGTCCGTCAAGCGGCACTTCAGGGAGCTGGGCCACGACACCCAGTCCGAGGACTTCACCACCGTCGGTGTCGGGGACATGTCCGGTGACGTCTTCGGCAACGGGATGCTGCTCTCCGAGCACATCCGCCTGGTCGCGGCCTTCGACCACCGGCACATCTTCATCGATCCGACCCCCGACGCGGCCACCTCGTACACGGAGCGGCGGCGGCTGTTCGACCTCCCGCGTTCCTCGTGGGCGGACTACGACAAGAGCCTGCTGTCGGCGGGCGGCGGCATCCACCCCCGTTCGGCCAAGTCGATCCCGGTCAACGCGCACATGCGCGAAGCGCTCGGTATTGAGCCGGGCGTGGTCAAGCTGACGCCGGCCGACCTGATGAAGGCCATCCTCAAGGCCCCGGTGGACCTGCTGTGGAACGGCGGCATCGGTACGTATGTGAAGTCCTCCGCGGAGTCGCACGCCGAGGTCGGCGACAAGGCGAACGACGCGATCCGGGTCGATGGTGTGGACGTGCGCGCCAAGGTCATCGGCGAGGGCGGCAACCTGGGGCTGACCCAGCTCGGCCGCATCGAGTACGCCAGGTCCGGCGCCGACGGCTCGGGCGGCAGCTGCAACACCGACGCCATCGACAACAGCGCGGGCGTGGATACCTCCGACCACGAGGTGAACATCAAGATCCTGCTGAACGGCCTGGTCACCGACGGCGATCTGACCGTCAAGCAGCGCAACAAGATCCTCGCCGGAATGACGGACGAGGTCGGCCGGCTGGTGCTGCGCAACAACTACGCGCAGAACACCGCACTCGCCAACGCCGAGGCCCAGGCTCCCTCGCTGCTCCACGCCCACCAGCGCGTCATGCGCCGACTGGCCAGGGACGGCCACCTGGACAGGGCGCTGGAGTTCCTGCCGACCGACCGGCAGATCCGTGAACTCCTCAATGCCGGCAAGGGCCTGAGCCAGCCCGAGCTCGCGGTGCTGCTCGCCTACACCAAGATCACGGCCGCTCAGGAGCTGATCACCACCGATCTGCCGGATGCCCCGTATCTGCAGGATCTGGTGCACCGCTACTTCCCCCAGGAGCTGCGCGATCGCTACCCCGAAGCGATCGCCGGACATGCGCTGCGCCGCGAGATCATCACCACGGTGCTGGTCAACGACACGGTGAACAGCGGAGGTTCGACCTTCTTGCACCGGCTGCGGGAGGAGACCGGCGCATCGATCGAGGAGATCGTGCGGGCCCAGTTCGCGGCCCGGGAGATCTTCGGTCTCGCCCAGGTCTGGGACGCCGTGGAGGAGCTCGACTCCAAGGTCGATGCCGATGTCCAGACCCGCATCCGGCTGCACTCGCGCCGACTGGTCGAGCGCGGCGCCCGGTGGCTGCTCGGCCACCGCCCGCAGCCGCTGGAGCTCAGTGACACCATCGACTTCTTCACCCAAGGGGTGGAGCAGGTCCGGTCCGAGCTGCCGAACCTGCTCAAGGGGGTCGACCTGGAGTGGTACGAGCGCATCCTCGGCACACTGACCGAGGTGGGGGTTCCGGAGGAGCTGGCGCGCCGGGTGGCCGGGTTCTCGTCCGCCTTCCCCACACTCGACATCGTGGCGATCGCGGACCGCACGGGTACCGGGCCGATGGCGGTCGCCGAGGTGTACTACGACCTCGCCGACCGGCTGACGATCACCAAGCTGATGGACCGGATCAGCGAGCTGCCGCGGGCCGACCGCTGGCAGTCCATGGCCCGTGCCTCCATCCGTGAGGACCTGTACGCGGTGCATGGCGGGCTCACCCAGGACGTGCTGTCGGTGGGTGACGAGTCGGCGTCCCCGGAGGAGCGGTACAAGGCCTGGGAGGAGAAGAACGCGTCGATCCTGGGGCGTTCGCGCTCCACGCTGGAGGAGATCCACTCCTCGGACGCGTTCGACCTGGCGAATCTGTCGGTCGCCATGCGGACCATGCGGACCCTGCTGCGTACGCACGTGTAATGCGGCGGCTGACCCGCGGCCGACGCTGACGAGCGTCCGACGGCGGCTTTCGCAGCCCGGCCCCGCCTGGTGGTCCAACCAGGCGGGGCCGGGCTGTGCTGTCTGCGGGCGGTGTCCTATTTCCTGGTGTAGTTCTCGTATGCGGCGATGACCTCGGCGGCCGGACCGTCCATCCGCACGGTCCCCGACTCCAGCCAGATGGCCCGTTCGCAGCTGTCGGTGATCGACTTGTTGCTGTGGCTGACCAGGAAGACGGTGCCGGCCTCCGCTCGCAGCTCCTCGATGCGCCGGCGGCTCCGGTTCTGGAACTTCGCGTCGCCGGTGGACAGCGCCTCGTCGATCATCAGTACGTCGTGGCTCTTGGCCGCGGCGATCGAGAAGCGCAGCCGGGCGCCCATGCCGGACGAGTACGTCCGCATCGGCAGCGAGATGAAGTCGCCCTTCTCGTTGATCCCGGAGAAGTCGACGATGTCCGGGTAGCGCTCGCGTACCTCTTCCCGGCTCATGCCCATCGCGAGTCCGCCGAGGATCACATTGCGTTCGCCGGTCAGATCGCTCATCAGCGCGGCGTTGACCCCGAGCAGTGACGGCTGGCCCTGGGTGAAGACCCGCCCGCGGGCGGGCGGGAGCAGTCCGGCGATGGCTTTCAGCAGGGTGGACTTGCCTGAGCCGTTCGAGCCGATCAGGCCGATCGCCTCTCCCCGGTGGGCGACGAAGCTGACGCCCTTGACGGCGTGCACCTCGCGTACGCCGGGGCGGGGTTTGCGGCTGACGATCCGGTTCAGCGCCGAGGTCGCGGTGCCCTTGCCGGCTCCGCTGCCGTACACCTTGTAGACGATATGGACGTCGTCGACGATCACTGTGGGGGCCGGTGAGCCGTTCTCAGCCACGTCCGTACTGCTCCTCTGCCTGCCAGAAATAGATGAAGCCGCCCACTCCGGCAACGGCCGCCCAGCCGATGGCGAGGGCCCAGACGTGCGGGGGGAGCTGGGAGGCGGTGAAGCTGTCGACGAGCGCGAAGCGCACCAGGTCGATGTAGACGGCGGCCGGGTTGGTCTGCAGCGCCAGCAGCACGATATGCGGGAGGTGGTCGCTGGCCAGCACTTTCTTGATGCTCCACATCACACCCGAGACGTACATCCAGGTGCGCATGATGAAGGGCATCAGCTGGGAGATGTCCGGCGTCTTGGCGGCCAGCCGGGCCATGATCATGGACAGCCCGGTGTTGAACACCGTCTGCAGGGCAAGCGCGGGGACCGCGAGCAGCCAGGCCGGCTTCGGGTATTCACCGAAGCAGACCAGGATGACGATCAGCGCGCCCATCGAGAAGAGCAGTTGCTGAAACTGCTGGACGGCGTAGGCGATGGGCAGTGAGGCGCGCGGGAAGTGCAGGGCGCGCACCAGTCCCAGGCTGCCGCTGATGGCGCGGGTGCCGGTCTGGATCGAGTTGTTGGTGAAGGTCCAGATGAAGACGCCGGTGACCAGGAACGGGATGAAGTCGGGGACGCCCCGGCTGGTGCCGAGCAGTACCCCGAAGATGAAGTAGTAGACGGCTGCGTTCAGCAGCGGCGTCATGATCTGCCAGATCTGGCCCAGCTTGGCCTGGCTGTACTGCGCGGTCAGCCGGGCCGTCGCGAAGGCAGTGATGAAGTGCCTGCGGCTCCAGACCTGGCGGATGTACGCACCGAGGGGCGGCCGTGCGCCGCTGACGGTCAGACCGTGGGCGGCGGCCAGTTCAGCCGGGCTCCGGGGGTCCGGCTGCGGGGGGATCTTCGGGGCCTGCGCCTGTGGCGCGGGCCTGGCCGGGGCGGTGTTGGGGCTCACGGCAGTCGCTTTCGACGGGGGAGGGAGGGCGGGGCGACGGGAGCATGGCGATAGATGACGTGGGGACGGACCCGTATCGTCGTAACGCTGACAGTAAGACCCCGTGGCGTCGAAACGCAACCGTTGCGTCGTCACGTAACATCGCCGGTATGACTTCCAGCGCTCCCCGTCCGCCCCGCCGAGTCCCCGCAGGAGCCGCCGTGCTCCGGGAGGATGTGACGGAGGCGATCCGCGCAGCCGTCTTCGAGGAGCTGGCCGCGGTGGGCTTCTCCCGGATGTCGATCGAGGGCATCGCACGCCGCGCGGGTGTCGGCAAGACCGCCGTCTACCGCCGTTGGAAGTCCAAGCTGCACCTGGTGCTCGACCTGGTCACCGCGTTCGCGGCGCAGGGGCTGCCGGCGCCGGCGACCGGTTCGCTGTACGGAGATGTGCGCGCGCTCCTGGCAGTGGCCTCGCACGCGCTGCGCCACCCCGTCGCCTCCCAGGTCATCCCCGACCTGCTGGTCGAGGCGGCACGTCAGCCGGCGATCGCGGACGCCATCAAAGCGGCGCTGCTCGACCCGCAGAAGGGGGTGGCCGCTGCGGTGGTCCGGGATGCGGTCGCCCGCGGCGAGCTCCCCGGGGGAACGGACCCCGAGCGGGCGCTCGAGCTGATCGTCGGGCCGCTGTACTGGCGGCTCGTGGTGGTCAGGGACGGCCTCCCCAAGGGTTACCTGGACGGTCTCGCGGCGGCGGCGGTGGCGGGGCTCAAGGCCTGAACCGGCACCGCCCCCGCCGCCGCGCCGGCGCGGGCGGGGTGGGTGGGGTGGGTGGTGCGCTGGTCCGGTTGGAGCCGTGGCGCGTGACCTGGGCGAGGCCATCGGCGTTGCGCTTGTTCATGCAACGACTTTCCTATCCCGCCGTTCGCCGGCCCCGCTCGCTCGTCGTATGGTTCCTTCTCATCGCCGCGGTGTTCGCGCTCACCCAGCTGTTCCAGGTCACCGGCCGGGCGTCGCCGGACACGCGTCACTACGTGTCGTACAGCCTGATGCTGTCGGGGCAGAGCCGTGAGCAGGCGGCCGCCCACACCATCGACTTCTACTGTGCGAGTCAGCGGGCCAGGGGTGCGCAGGCGGATCGGCTGGACCTGAAGAAGTTCACCGAGCCGGGCCATGGTGAGCGTTCCTACCGGGCCTGCCGCAAGGACGCCGAGAACAGGGTGCGCACGGTCACCGAGCAGGGCGGTGTGTCCGGCTACATGTCACTGTTCGCGACGCCGCGGATGTCCGCGATCTTCGTGGCGCGTCCCGCGTACCCCGCCTTCCTGGTGCCGTTCATCGCTGTTCTGGGGGTCACCTGGGGACTGTGGGCCGCCGCGATCGCCGTCACGGTGGCTGCCAGTGCCCTGGTCGTGGCGGTACTGCGCACCTTGGGGGCCGGTGCGCCTGTCGCGCTCGCCGGTCAGGTTCTCTACTACGTGCTGCCGATCGGGGCACAGTCCATGCGGCCGATGACCGAGGGTTTGATGCTGGTGGGCGTGCTGACCGTGGTGCTGGGCTGCGTGGGCGTGCTGTACCGGCCCGAGCGTTCCCGGCGGTGGATGTGGGCCGCCGCTGCCGGCTTCGCGCTGGCGGCGGCGGCCAAGTACTCCCAGACGTTGCTGCTCGCGGACTGTCTGGCGTTGTCCCTGCTCGGCGTCGCTGCGGTACGCCGCTCCCGGGGCCGTCCGGTGCCCCGGAACCTGACGCTGCTTCTCGGGTTGTGCGCGGGGGTGGCCGTACTGGTGCAGACCGGCATCGGGGTGCTGCATCTGCCGACCACCCGGGACAGCATGCAGGACCTGTTGGCGTTCCATTTCAGCCGTCCGGACGTCACCGACCCCTGGCACCGCTTCCTGCTGCTGAACCGCAACTTCTGGACCGAATGGCTGCGTGATCAGTGCGTCGAGCCGTTGACGGTGGCCCTGCTCGCGACCGGGATCTGGGGCGCACTGCGCCGGGGGCGCGCCCTCGCGGCGGTGGCGCTGGCCGTGGGAATCGCCGGACTGGTCAACCAGGCGGGACACCCCGACGTGTCGGTGGGTCCCCGGCTGATGGTGCTCGTGTGGGTACTGCCTGTGGTCGGACTGCCCCTGCTGTGGGCGGGGCGGCGGGCGTCCGGGCAGGCGCCCGGGGGCATGGTGGCGCGGCAGAGTCAGGCCCAGTGGCCGGATCCGGGCGTGCTGGCGGCCCGGCAGGACGTCTGAGGACGCGGACTTCTGAGGACGCGGACTCTCGCCGCCAGGGCAACCAAGCAAACAATCATTCAATAGGAAATGTCTGAAATGGTAGTAATGTGCCTGAGGTGGTGGGGGTGATCCTGCGGCGGGAGTGAGTGCACAAGCATGACGATCAAGGTCAGCGTGGTCATCCCGGTCTACAACCCGGGCCCGTACATCGAGGACTGCATCGCGTCGCTGCTCCGGCAGAGCCTCCCCCAGGACGCGTACGAGGCCGTGTTCGTCAATGACGGGTCGACGGACGGAACCCCGGCCCGGCTGGACGCGCTCGCGGCGGAACACCCGCACATCCGGGTCATCCATCAGGAGAACTCCGGCTGGGCGGGCAAACCGCGCAACGTCGGGATCGAGGCGTCGACCGGTGAGTTCGTGATGTTCGTCGACAACGACGACTGGCTCAGCGACGAAGCCCTGGAGCGCATGTATGCCTATGGCGTCGAGCATGCGGCGGATATCGTCGTGGGCAAGATGGCGGGTCGCGGCCGGCCGGTGCCACGCGAGCTGTTCCGGACCAACCGGCCACGCGCCACGGTGAAGAACGCACCGCTGATCGACAGTCTCACCCCGCACAAGATGTTCCGGCGAGCCTTCCTCGAAGAGCACGGGCTGCGTTTTCCCGAGGGGCGGCGCCGGCTCGAGGACCACGTCTTCGTCACCGAGGCCTATCTGACCGCCGGCAGCGTCGCGGTACTGAGCGACTACGTCTGCTATCACCACGTCAGGCGGGACGACGCCGCCAACGCCGGTTTCCAGCAGCTGGACCCGGTGGGCTACTTCCGCAATCTGCGGGAGGCACTCGACGTGGTGGCGAAGTACACGGAACCGGGGCCGCTGAGGGACAAGCTGCACCGTCGCTGGTTCCGCAACGAGATGATCGAGCGGATGCGCGGCAGGCGGTTGCTGGCCATGCCGGACGGCTATCGGCAGCAGATGTTCCAGGAGATGCACAAGGTGGTGGTGGAATACTTCGGCCCGGGCGTCCTGACGGGCATGGCCCCCATGCAGCAGATCGTCGGCGCGCTCATCACGGCGGACAGCTACCCGGACGTCGAGGAGTTCGCCCGGTGGGAGAAGACCATCGGCGCCCACGCCGAACTGACCGGCCTGGGCTGGCAGGACGGCGCCCTGCAGTTGGAGTTCACCGCCGGGATGCTGGCCGGGAAGAAACCCGTTCAGCTGCACGGCGCGGTGGGTGAGGAACTGGTCCGACTGCCGGCCGGGCTGGACGGCAGCGACGCCTTCGCGCAGCTCGGTGTCCGGCCGGATGCGCGGGTCGACGCGTCGAAGGCCGAGGTGGTGGTGCGGGAGCGGTCCACCGCGGCCGAGTTCTACCAGCCCGTCGGATTCAGCCGGGAGCGCGTACCGGGCACCGGGCAGGGCGCCGGGCAGGACGACGTACGGATGGTGCTGCGGGCGAAGGCGACGGTCTCCCCGGAGACCGCTGCGGGCGGTGAACCGCTGTCCCCCGGGGTCTGGGACGTATCGGTCCGCGTGCACCTGGCCGGGTGGACCAAGGATGTCCGGCTCGGATCGGTCCGGAGTGAGACGGCCGCCCGGGGCTGCCGGGCCGCCGTGGTGGGCGAGCCGGCCCGGCTCGTTCTGCCGTACTGGACGATCCCGCACGGAAATCTGTCGCTGGACATCGGTCGCACGACCGGTGGGCTGACCCAGCAGTTCGGCGAACTCGACCGACGGGACCTGCGGGTGCTGCCGGAACCGCTGCTGCTCGAAGCACGGCTCCCGGTGTGGCCGGCCGCCGCCACGGTCCCGGCCGTCCTGCACCTCACCGAGCAGTCCGGTTCCCGACGCACGGTACGGGTGGCGGCCGCGCTGGCCGCCACCGACGATCCCGGCCGTTCGCTGCTGCGCGCCGAACGGCCCGAACAGCCGCTGACCGGCGGGAACTGGGGCATGGCGGTGAGCCTGGGGGAGGGCGACGAGCGTCCGACGCGGTTGCCGTTCGTCCTGGCTGTCGCGGCGGGAAGCGGTGCGCTCACCATCCGTGCGGTTCCTGAGCGGCCGGCGAAGAAGCACGCTCCGTTCGCCCGGAGGTTCGCGCCCCGATTCGTGCGGCGGATGGTGCGCAAGGTCCGGGGGCGGGCCGCCCGTTCGCACTGAAACGCCGCACGGAAGCATCCCGCCGGGGCTTCCCGTCGGGGCTTACGGTGCCCGGTCGGCCGGGCACCGTAAGCGCTACTTGACCGCGCCCGCCATCACTCCGTTCACGAACTGCCGCTGGAACGCGAAGAACACCGCCAGCGGGATCACCATCGACACGAACGCGCCCGGCGCCAGCACATCGATGTTGTTGCCGAACTGCCTGACCTGCTGCTGGAGTGCCACGGTGATCGGCGGGTGTTTGGAGTCCGCGAAGATCAGCGCGACCAGCATGTCGTTCCACACCCACAGGAACTGGAAGATGCCGAGCGAGGCGATGGCCGGGCCGCCCAGCGGCATGACGACGCGCGTGAAGAGCCGGACTTCGCCGGCCCCGTCCAGCCGCGCCGCTTCGAGGAGCTCCTTGGGGATCTCGGCGAAGAAGTTCCGCAGCAGGAAGATCGCGAACGGCAGACCGAAGGCCACATGGAAGATGACCACACCCGCTGTGGTCTCGAAGAGCCCGATCTCGCCGAAGAGCTTCGAGACCGGGATCAGCGCGACCTGCACCGGCACGACCAGCAGACCGACCACGATCAGGAACCACCAGTCGCGGCCGGGGAAATCCATCCAGGTGAAGGCGTATCCGGCCAGTGAGCCGATCACCACGACCAGCACGGTCGCCGGGACGGTGATCTCGATGGTGCTGAGCAGCGAGTCGGTGATGACCTTGTTGTCGAGGATCCTGGAGTAGTTGTCGAAGGTGAGTTGGGAAGGGGCGGTGAACACCTTCCACCAGCCGGTCGCCGCGATGTCCGAAGGACCGCGCAGCGAGGACAGCAGCAGGCCGATCGTCGGCATCAGCCAGAAGAGGCCGACCAGCACGAGGAATACCCGCATCACGCTGCCGCCCGCGCGGGCGGCGATACGTGCGGCCAGCGGCTGCTTCGGCCGGACCCCCGGGATCGTCGGCGCCCCACCCGTGGGACTGCCGTCGGCCGGAGCGCTGTCGTGCGGGGCCCCGTCTGCCGGGACCTGGGCCGCGGTGGTCATCGGCGCCCCTCCTTCCGCATCCGGCGGATGTTGACGAGCATGATCGGCACCACCAGCAACAGCAGCAGGACGGCGATCGCGCTGCCGACGCCCAGATCCGCGTCCGTGCCGAACGAGGAGCGGTAGAGCTGCAGGGCGAGCACGTTCGCATCGTCCTGCGAGGAGCCCGGTGCGACGATGAAGACCAGGTCGAAGATCTTCAACACGTTGATCATCAGGGTCACCATGACCACCGCGAGGACCGGACCCAGCAGCGGGATGGTGATCCGGCGGAAGACCTGCCACTCGTTGGCGCCGTCCACCCGGGCCTGTTCCAGGAGTTCGCGGGGGAGCCCGGCCAGTCCTGCGGCGATCAGCACCATGGCGAAGCCCGCCCACATCCAGACGTAACTGCCGATGATCGACGGCGTGACCAGGGTCGGGCCGAGCCAGTTGGCACCGTTGTACGGCTCACGGAAGTTGGAGTCGGGCAGCTTCAGCCGGGCCCCGTCCGCCTTCGCGGGCAGGGTGAAGGTGCCGTCGGCCGACGCCTTGGCGCTGGCCACCACCTTGCCGTCCTTGACCGCCTGGATGGTGACGCCCTTGAGGCCGAGCTCCTTCGGATCGATGACGTTGGGCTTGCCGCCGCCGCCCAGGGTGAAGTCGAGCCAGGCGGTGCCGGTGATCGAACCGCCGGCCGGCTTCGCCGCCGCGGCGGGCCTCGCCGACGAGGGCATCTTCGTGGGGAGCACACCGACCAGCGGCAGCCGTACCGGAGTGCCCGCGCTGACCGGCTGTTTGGTGATGAACCAGCCGCCGCCGCCCGCCTTGATCGGAGCCGCCGGCAGCGGATGTGCCCCCGGATAACCCGCCGATTCGGCGAAGGTGTCGTGCACGCCGACCCAGACGGCGTTGGCGACGCCGCGACCCGGGTCCTGCTCGTACACCAGCCGGAAGATGATGCCCGCGGCGAGCATCGAGATCGCCATCGGCATGAAGACGATCAGTTTGAACGCGGTGCCCCAGCGGACCCGTTCGGTGAGGACGGCGAAGATCAGGCCGAGCACGGTGGCGACGGTCGGTGCCACCACCACCCAGATCGCGGTGTTCTTGATTGCGGTGCGGATCGCGTCATCGGTGAAGAGTGATCTGTAGTTGTCGATGCCGATGAAATGGGAGCCTGCCTGGTCGAAGAACGACCGGTAGACCGAGTACCCGATCGGGTAGACGACGAGCGCACCGAGCAGCACGAGCGCGGGCAGCAGGAAACCGACCGCCATCGCTTTACGTGTGCCTGTCACGCTCTTGCGCGGTTTTCCCGCGGGGGGCGCCGAGTTGATCGCGCCCCCCGCAACAGCAGAGGTCATCGTGCCGTCAGTTCTTGTAGGCCTTGGCCGCGTCGGACTCCAGTTTCTGCTGGGTGCCCGCGATGTCCTTCGGGTTCTTCAGGAAGTCCTGCAGGTCCTTCCACTCGCCCTTGCCCGGGGTGCCGCCGAAGGACTGCGGTGCCTGGTCGGACATGTCGAAGCGGATGTCGTCGCCCGCCGCGATCAGCGCCTGGGCGATGGTGCGCTGGACGTCGTTCGGGTACGCCGCGGCGTCCAGGGCCTTGTTGGGTGAGATGAAGCCACCCGAGGAAGCCGCGATCTTGGCCGCGTCGGTGGAGGCCAGCCAGGTCAGCAGTGCCTGGGCGCCCTTGGAGTCCTTGAGGATCACCGCCGCGTCGCCGCCGGTGACCACCGGGGACTTGGCACCCACGGCCGGGAACGGGAACACCTTGGCGTCGGTGCCGACCTTCGCCTTGGTCTGGGCGATGTTCGTCTGCGCGAAGTCGCCCTCGAAGACCATCGCCCCCCTGGGCTGGTCACCGCCGGTGAAGGTCTGGGTGACGGAGGCGGGGAACTCGGTCTGCAGCGCGCCGTCCGCGCCGCCCGAGATCAGCGACGGCTTCCCGAACAGCTGCGCCAGAGTGGTGAGCGCCGCCTTCACCGAAGGATCGGTCCATTTGATCTTGTGCTGGGCGAGCTGGTCGTACTTGTCGGGGCCGGCCTGCGAGAGATAGATGTTCTCGAACCAGTCGGTCAGGGTCCAGCCGTCCGCGCCGCCGACCGAGACCGGGGTGACACCCGAGGCCGAGATCGTCTGGGCGGTCTTCATGAAGTCGGGCCAGGTCTTGGGCACGGTCGCACCCGCGTTCTGGAACGCCTTGGTGTTGTACCAGACCAGGGACTTGTTGGCGGCCTTGAAGTAGACGCCGTACTGCTTGCCGTCGACCGCGCCGAGGTCCTTCCAGACCTGCGCGTAGTTCTTGTCCAGCTCCGCCTTGGTCGCGGCGTCCACCGGCTTCGCCCACTTCTTGGCGACGGCCTGGGTGATCGCGCCGACCTGCGGCATCATCGCCACATCGGGCGGGGCGCCGCCGGCGATCTTCGTACCGAGGAAGTTGACGATCGGGTCCTGCGCTGGGACGAAGGTGACCGATGCACCGGTGCGCTTCTCGAACTCCTTGAGGACCTTGACGAAGTTCGCCTGCTCGGGCCCCGTCCACACGGCCGCGACCTCGAGCTTGGTGCCGTTGAGCTTGGGCAGCTGCACCCCGGAGGCAGGCGCGCTGCTCTTGTCCGCGGCCGTGCCACCGCCGTCACCCTTCTTGCTGTCGCTGCCGCATCCCGCGGCGAGGACCAGCGACCCGGCGGCGACGACCGCCAGAACGGCCCTGCGTGAGCGTAGAGCTGTACTTGCTGTGCCAGATGTGCGCATCTGTGCCCCGACCTCTCCCATGCGCGTGCGGTCGGCGCGCCCATGACGTCGGCGACGCCGTTGTCCCGTGGGCTCAGTCCTACGCCCCGGCACTTGAGCGCCGCAATACCACTCCTGGGGTCCCCCACGTGATCGTGATGGGCCTGTGACGTTACGTCAGTCCGTCAGCGGCGCCACGGGTATCGCGTCCACCGATCTGGCCGCCCGCTCCAGCGCGCTGGCGAGCAATGCCAAGTCAGTGGGCCCGTTGCCCAGTTCGCGGACCGGCCGACGGGTCGGCGGGTCGCCCATGCGTTCCCACTCCAGTGGTACGACGGTGGGGCGCAGCGTGCCGGTGCGCGGGATGCGGCCGGTGACCCGGCCGCCCTGGAACGGTGTCACCCCGCAGCCGGGGCGGCCCAGTCGGCCGCGGCCCGGTGACGCGGCATCGGGCGCGGGGGCCACGGGTGGCGGGTCGAGAATCACCCGCAGTCGGCTGAACCGGGCGAGTTCGGTGTCCTCGGTACGGTCCGGGCGCGCGGATGCGGCGATCAGGTGCACGCCGAGGCGCTCGCCATCCCTGGCCACTGCGTCCAGGGCCCGTACGACCGAGCCGGCTGCGGGGCGTCCGGGGCTGCCGAGTGCCGGGGCGACCAGTGCGTCGAAGTCGTCGACCAGGACGACGAGCCGGGGCAGCGGGGTGGGGCCCGGCACGGCCGCCGCGAGGGCGGCGGCGGGGCGCAGCCGCAGGGTGCCGCTGGGGGAGTCGAGGTCGCCGTACTGGTCGTCCGCTCCGACGGGCCGGCGGCCGGCCTGCCTGCCTGCGGTGTCGTGGCGCCGGTGCCATGCGGTGAAGTCGTCCTTGCCGACCAGCTCGGACCTGCGTTTCAGCTCGGCGCCGAGCGCCTGAGCGAATTCCCGCATCCTGACCGGGTCCGACGCCACCAGATGGGTCGAGGCGTGCGGCAGTTCCGTACAGACCCGCAGCCCGTCTCCGCGGTCGCCGCCTGCTCCGTCGACCAGGATCAGGGCGAGCCGGTCGGGGCGGGCCGCGGCGGCCAGCGAGGCGGCGGCGGCGCGCAGCAACTCCGTACGGCCACTGCCCGGCGGGCCCTCGATCAGCAGATGGGGTCCTTCGGTGGCCAGGTCCACGGTGACCGGGCCGCGCGGCCCCGCCCCCAGCACCGCGGTGGCATCGGCGGCGGACGCCCAGCGCGCCATGAGCGATGCGGGGGTCGCCCGGGCCAGACCCAGTTCGTCGAGCAGCCGGGCCGACGGGGGCAGCGCGGCGGTCTGCCGCGCCGTTGAACCGCCGACCGGGCCGTCCGCGCGCAGTGGGGCCAGGGCCCTGCCGAACCGCTCGGCCCAGGCCGCCGACACCGCGTCCACCACGGCCGGTGTGCCGCGGCCCGCGGACTGCCCGCCGGCCGTGCGCAGCAGCCGCAGGGTGGTCGCCACATCGCCGCTCAACAGGGCGGCGGCGCCGCACTCACGGAAGGCGAGGGAGGCGGCGCAGGCCGTCTCGTAGGTCGCTTCCAGCGGCGACGCGGGGGAGGCGGGCGGCGTTTCGGCGAGACAGAGAAGGTGGATGCCGGCTGCGGCGCCCGCGGACGCCAGGCGGGCGGTGGTTTCGCGCAGTGTCGCGGACCCGGGATCGCCGTCCACGATCACCACGGTTTTCGGGCCCTCGTGCCGCTCGGCGGCCGCGGACACCGCCTCGGTTCCGGCCGATGCCCAGCCGGTGCCCAGCGGGCCGTCGTCCAGACGGCGCACCAGCTCGGCGGTCCGGGCGGTGGCCTGCTCCCGGTCGTAGGAGAGCAGCAGCCGGCAGTCCTGCCCGTGGGCCGGCCGCACATGGGGGAGCCAGCCGAGCCAGGACCAGTCGCTCCTGCGCGCCTGCACCGAGCGGGCGCGGTCCGTGCTGATCAGCACGATCTCGAGGTCGGTCGGGGAGTGCAGGGCAGCGAGCTGGGCGACGACCGAACGGGCCAGCCCGGTGAGCCGCTCGCGGGGGCCGGCGAGCCCCAGCGAACCGGCCTCCCGCAGCGATACGGTCACCGGCACCGCGGGCAACAGGCCCAGCGGACCCGGTCCGCTGCGGTCCGCCGTGCCGAGCCGGACGACGAGTGCTTCGCGGTGGCCGGGCCCGCGCTCCCACAGCCGGGGGCCCGGGCCGAGCGCGGTCAGCAGCAGCGAGGCCGGGTCCGGCCAGGTGTCGGGGGTGGGCGACTGGGCCACGGGGCGGCCCGAGTCACTCGTACGGTCGGGGCCGGTCGCCTGGACGGGCACCCGCTCGCGCACCGGGTCGGGCCTGCCGCCCGCCAGCCGCCTCGCCCAGGCCCCTATCCCACCGCGCCTGCGGACGGTGTCCGCGTCGCTGTCCTGCAGCGGCTCGCCGGCCCGCTCGTGCTCGACGGGCACCCGGGTGCCGCGCGCGGGTGTGCCCTTGGGGCCCCGGGCGGCGAATCCGGGGTCCTGCGCATACGCGGCGGCGGCTTCGTCATACAGGTTGCTGTAGGGGTCGCGGTCCGTCTCGTCGCCGCGGTCGCTGACCCGGCGGGAGCCCGGCCCCGCCTGCACGGGGATGCGTCCGGAGCCGGCGCCACCGTGGCCGGGGTGCCCGGCGGGACCGCGGTCAGCGGGCTGCTGCGGTACGGGCTGCCGGGGCACGGTCTGCTGGGGCGCGGCCGGTCCGGGCGCGGCCGGCCCGGGGGCGGGACGCGCTGGTGTGGCGGCGGGTGCGGCGCTCCGGGCCGACCCGGGGCCACCGGGGGCCGTTTCCCCCGTATCGATCCCGCCCGCACCGCCACGGGCCACTCGCAGGTGGCCTTCCCCGTCCGGCACCGCGGCCGGCGCACCACCGTCCGCCTGGGCCGCCCCGTCCGCCGGGGTGATCCGCAGGGCGGTTTCACCGACCCGCAGCAGCGACCCCGGAGCGAAACGGACCGGGCGTTCGCCCACTTCCGCGCCGTCCAGCGTGGTGCCGTTGGTCGAGTCCAGATCGGCCACGGTGACCCGGCCGTCGTCCGCGACCGTCACGGTGCAGTGCAGCCGCGACACGTCGGGGTCGTCCAGCGGAACGTCGGCATCGCCGGAGCGGCCGATCCGGATCTGACCGCCGTGCAGCAGGTGGACCCCGCCCGCATCGGGCCCGGCGACCACGTGCAGTTGGGCGGCGGCGCCGGCGGCGCCGTGGTCCTCGTCGTCGGCGGGGAACTGGAGGGAGAGCACCGCACCGTCCACCAGCGGTGGCTCGCCCAGCACGCAGCGCTGCAGGTCGAGGCGGAGGCGGCCCGCGTACAGCACGATGCTGTTCGAGCCCGGGCCGTCCGGCCCCGCGACCGCGGTGGCCAGGCCGGACGCCACGGTGGCCAGGGGCGCCCCGGCGGGGGCGGTGACGACCACGTCACAGGAGCGCGCCTCGGACGCGGATCGGCCGCTGCGCGGCGCGAGGACGGTCAGCCGGATCTGCATAGCCGTCAGCGGTCCCTTCTGCGGAGGGTGCCTGGCAGGGGGCTGCTGCCCTGTGATCTCCCCCACCCGACAGGTCGGCACGGATCGCGGGGCTCCCGACCCCGACATCTCCGTGCTTCAGGCATCCTCGCACCTGCCACCGACAACACGCCCGGGGGTAGCCGCCAAGTGATCTTGAATGGTCGGCTCTGGACCCAAAAGTGCCTGCTTGAGACCACGAACGGACTACGCGCCTCAGCTGTCCGGCAACCATCGGCCCGGTGCTCGCGTCTTCAGAGCGGACACAGCCGGCCCACCTCCGAAGATCCCCGGCAGTGATTTCGCCGACGGCATTACAGTGGGGCGGACATCCGGGCGGCGGGGGCCGGTGGACCACGCAAGGACGACGATCAGCAGGGAGCGCATGACGTGCGGCCCGTAGGCAGCAAGTACCTGCTCGAGGAACCGCTCGGCCGCGGCGCCACGGGCACTGTTTGGCGAGCCAGCCAGAGGGAGACCGCGGGCGTCGAGGCGGCCGTGCAGGGCCGGCCGGGCGAAACCGTCGCGATCAAGGTCCTCAAGGAGGAGCTCGCGAGCGACCCTGACGTGGTCATGCGTTTTCTGCGTGAACGTTCCGTCCTGTTGCGCCTCACCCACCCGAACATCGTGCGCACCCGCGACCTGGTCGTCGAGGGTGATCTGCTCGCCCTCGTCATGGACCTGGTCGACGGCCCGGACCTGCACCGCTACCTCCGTGAGAACGGTCCGTTCAGCCCGATGGCCGCAGCACTGCTCACCGCGCAGGTGGCGGACGCGCTGGCCGCCAGTCACGCCGACGGAGTGGTGCACCGCGACCTGAAACCGGCCAACGTGCTGGTGAAGCAGGATGCCGACGGACAGATGCACCCGATGCTGACCGACTTCGGCATCGCGCGGCTCGCGGACTCCCCGGGCCTGACCCGTACCCACGAATTCGTCGGCACGCCCGCCTACGTGGCGCCGGAGTCCGCCGAGGGCCGGCCGCAGACCTCCGCGGTCGACATCTACGGCGCGGGCATTCTGCTCTACGAGCTGGTCACCGGCCGGCCGCCGTTCGCCGGCGGCACCGCGCTCGAGGTGCTCCAGCGTCATCTGAGCGAGGAGCCGCGCCGCCCCACCACCGTCCCCGACGCGTTGTGGACGGTCATCGAGCGCTGCCTCAGCAAGGACCCCGACCGCCGTCCGAGTGCCGAGAACCTGGCCAGGGGCCTGCGTACGGTCGCCGATGGCGTCGGCGTGCACGCGTCAGCGGCGCAGGTGGCTGCGGCGCTGGGCGTGGGCGCCCTGCTGGCACCCGATCCGGCGCCCGCCGCGGTCCCCGACACGCCGGGGGCGGCCGACCCGACCCAGGTGCTCCCGAGCGACGCGGGTGCGTACGACCCCAATGCGCGCACCAGCGTGCTGCCGAGTTCCGGCGCGGCGGACCCGACGGCGATGCTGCCGCCGATGCCGCAGTCGGGGCCGGCGAACCCGTCGCCGGACCAGCCCGAGCAGCCGCACCCGTGGCAGAGCCAGCTGAGCGCGGCCCGCGACCGCAACGAACAGACTCAGGTGCAGTACCTGGACCCGAACCAGGACCCGCTGCGCCGCCGACCGCAGCGCCGGCAGCAACCGCAGCAGTACCCGCCGCAACAGCAGCAGCAGTATCAGCAGCAATACCAGTCACAGCAGCAGCCTCAGCAGCAATACGGGCCCCAACAGCCCCAGCAGCAGTACGCGCCCCAGCAGCCTCAGCGGCAGCAGCGCCCGCAGCAGCCGTACGCGCCGCCGCAACAGCCCCAGGCCCCCGCCCGGCGGGAGCCCCGACAGCCGAGGCAGCGCAGCTCCAGCCCGATGAAGATCCCCGGCCTCGGCTGCCTCAAGGGCTGCCTTTTCATGGTCGTCATCCTCTTCGTCGGCTCGTGGCTCATCTGGGAGCTGACCCCGCTCCAGGACTGGATCGGCACCTCCAGGAGCTTCTTCTCGGAGATCGCCACCGGCTACCACTCGGTCAAGGACTTCCTTCAGGGCATCGGCGGATCGACGGGTAACTGACCGGCGCCGCCGGTGCCTTCTCCGGGCCGGTCTGTAAACATGTCGACTTCTGCGGGACGAAATGCCCCGCAGAAGTGAAGGTTGGTGCCAACCGGGGCACTGAACACCCCGACGCCCGCGTATTTTGAGAGCGAGTGTGCGGGGGTCCGCCCCCGCACAGGCACAGCGCCAGCCGCTGAGGGAGCAGTCTTGGCACGGAAGATCGGCAGCCGGTACACCGCTCACCAGATTCTGGGACGGGGGAGCGCCGGCACGGTGTGGCTGGGTGACGGGCCCGAGGGGCCGGTCGCCATCAAGCTGCTGCGCGAGGACCTCGCCGCCGACCAGGAGCTCGTCGGCCGCTTCGTCCAGGAACGCACCGCCCTGCTCGGCCTCGACCACCCGCACGTCGTCGCCGTACGCGATCTCGTCGTGGACGGCAACGACCTCGCGCTGGTCATGGACCTGGTCCGCGGGACCGACCTGCGCACCCGGCTGGACCGCGAGCGCCGCCTGAGCCCCGAGGCCGCCGTGGCGATCGTCGCGGACATCGCCGACGGTCTCGCCGCCGCGCACAAGGCGGGCATCGTGCACCGGGACGTCAAACCCGAGAACATCCTGCTCGACATGCAGGGCCCGCTCGGTCCGGGCGGCTCGCACCCGGCGCTGCTCACCGACTTCGGTGTGGCCAAACTCATCGACGTCCCGCGCCGCACCCGGGCGACCAAGATCATCGGTACGCCCGACTACCTCGCCCCGGAGATCATCGAGGGCCTCCCGCCACGCGCCTCCGTCGACATCTACGCCCTGGCGACCGTCCTGTACGAACTCCTGGCCGGCTTCACCCCCTTCGGCGGCGGCCACCCCGGCGCGGTGCTGCGCCGGCACGTCACCGAGACGGTCGTCCCGCTCCCCGGCATCCCGGACGACCTCTGGCAGCTCCTCGTCCAGTGCCTCGCCAAGGCCCCGGCATCCCGGCTGCGCGCTTCGGAGCTCGGCGAGCGACTGCGTGCGCAGCTCCCGCACCTCGCGGGCATCCCCCCGCTGGACGTCGACGAGCCCGACGAGTCGGAACCGGAGGAGCAGCCGTACGAGGAGGCCTCGTACGAACCCTCCACCCCCGCCGAGCCGCGCCGCCGTGGCGCGGTGCCGCTGGTCCCCGGCTCCTCCCCGGACTCCAACCGGGACACCCACACCAGCATGCGCGTCCCCGGCCCCGACGAACTGGCCGGCGGTCCCCTCGGCACCGCCCGCGCCCCCCGATCCCCGAGCCTGCGCCGGCCGGGTTCGGCGCGCCACCGATCCTCCGCCGAGGCGATCCGGCGCCGTCGCATCAAACTGGGCGCGGCCACCCTGGTCGCCGCTGCGGCACTGGGCATCGGCGGCTGGCTGGCCACGTCGTCGAGCGACCACGGGGGCGCCCCTTCCCAGGACAACCGGCAGTCGGCGCCGTCCCAGCGCTAGCGGACGGGCCGTGGCCCCGGACCGGTCCCGGCCGCGGTGCCGTGGCCCGGGGAAGGACCTTGCTTCGAGCCGTTACGCTGGTGGCGTGGCAGTCGTCGATGTATCCGAAGAGCTGAAAACCCTCTCCTCGACCATGGGGTCGATCGAGGCCGTCCTGGACCTCGACAGGATGAGGGCCGATATCGCCGTGCTCGAGGAGCAGGCCGCGGCACCGTCCCTGTGGGACGACCCGGAAGCGGCGCAGAAGATCACCAGCAAGCTTTCCCACCTGCAGGCCGAGGTCCGTAAGACCGCGGCGCTGCGATCGCGGATCGATGATCTGAGCGTGCTCTTCGAGCTCGCCGAGGCCGAGGACGACGCCGACACCCAGGCCGAGGCCGAGTCGGAGCTCGTCGCGGTGCGCAAGGCACTGGACGAGATGGAGGTCCGCACGCTCCTCTCCGGCGAGTACGACGTGCGTGAGGCGCTCGTCAACATCCGGGCCGAGGCCGGCGGCGTCGATGCCGCCGACTTCGCGGAGCAGCTGCAGCGCATGTATCTGCGCTGGGCCGAGCGGCACAGCTACAGCACCGAGGTCTACGAGACGTCGTACGCGGAAGAGGCCGGCATCAAGTCGACCACCTTCGTGGTCAAGACGCCCTACGCCTACGGCACGCTCTCCGTCGAGCAGGGTACCCACCGGCTCGTGCGCATCTCGCCGTTCGACAACCAGGGCCGCCGCCAGACGTCCTTCGCCGGCGTCGAGGTGCTGCCGGTGGTCGAGCAGACCGACCACATCGAGATCGACGAGACCGAGTTGCGGGTGGACGTCTATCGCGCCTCGGGCCCCGGCGGTCAGGGGGTCAACACCACCGACTCCGCGGTGCGGCTGACCCACATCCCGACCGGCATCGTGGTCTCCTGCCAGAACGAGCGCTCGCAGATCCAGAACAAGGCCAGCGCGATGAACGTCCTGCAGGCGAAGCTCCTCGAGCGCCGCCGCCAGGAGGAGCAGGCGCTGATGGACTCGCTCAAGGGCGACGGTGGCAACTCCTGGGGCAACCAGATGCGTTCGTACGTCCTGCACCCTTACCAGATGGTCAAGGACCTCCGTACCGAATTCGAGGTCGGCAACCCTCAGTCGGTGCTCGACGGCGAGATCGACGGTTTCCTCGAGGCCGGAATTCGCTGGCGCAAGCAGCAGGAGAAGTAGTCGACCCACCAGTTGGCGTTTTGTCGACATTGTCGATCAGGGAACTGCCGTCCTGTGGACGGCAGTTCTTCTTTTCCGTCACAGTCGTATTCCCGTACGCCGGGCAAGTCGCCGCAAGCCGGGCATCGCGCCCGCAACGTCCTTGACGTGGTCTTTAAAACTGGGAAGGGTGACACGCGGCATGCGTATTTCTGGGGCGCGTGTGATCGGGGGGCGCGACACACACCCCTTACGGCCCGCCTGCCCCGTGCGCTGCACCATTAACGATGAGCTACTGGGGGTAGCAGCCAGATGACCAAGAAGACGCGGATTCGCGTAGCGCGCATAGCCGCCGGCGCGGTGATCGCCGCGGGCGCCTCGCTGACCGCCGCGGGGGCGGCCCAGGCCGCCGGTATCGTCAACCTTCCCGGTGCCGAGGTATCCATCCAGACGACGGGCGACGACGGCGGGGGCACCCTCATCGGCGGCATCGACGGCGGCGCCACGGATCAGGGGTCCACGGACCAGGGGTCCACGGACCAGGGGTCCACGGACCAGGGGTCCACGGACCAGGGGTCCACGGACCAGGGTTCCACGGACCAGGGGTCGACCGACCAGGGTTCCACGGATCAGGGTTCCACGGACCAGGGGTCGACCGACCAGGGTTCCACGGATCAGGGTTCCACGGATCAGGGGTCGACCGACCAGGGGTCGACCGATCAGGGTTCCACGGACCAGGGGTCGACCGACCAGGGGTCGACCGACCAGGGTTCCACGGATCAGGGTTCGACGGATCAGGGGTCGACCGACCAGGGTTCCACGGATCAGGGTTCCACGGATCAGGGTTCGACCGACCAGGGTTCCACGGACCAGGGGTCGACCGACCAGGGTTCCACGGATCAGGGTTCGACGGACCAGGGGTCGACCACCTCGGGTGGCACCACCAACGGCGGCTCGACCACCGGCACCGCGCCCGACAACCTCGGCTCGCAGCCGGTGGAGCAGGGTAAGGCCAAGCAGGAGCTGGCCGAGACCGGTGCGGGAGAGACCACCTTCCTCATCCTCGGCGCCGCGACGATGATCGCCGGTGGCATCGGCTTCCGTATGCTGCCGCGTCTCGCCGGCCGCGGTGGCAACATCGCCTAAGCGTCCAGCGCATACCTGAGAGCGGGCCCGGGTTCCGATCGGAACCCGGGCCCTCTCCGTGTCACACGCGACGCGGCCAACGTCAGACGGTCTGATGCGCCACCAGCGCCAACGCCGCCACCATCAGAATCAACAGGGCGATCAGTGCCACCGGACTGAGACCGCCCAGGAAGCCCTCCTGCTGCTGCAGCCGCTCCCTGCTGGCCCGGCACACTCGGCAGCGGCCCTCGCTGACGGGGGACGCACAGTTCGCACACACCAGTCGGTCATAGGTCATGCGCACTCCTCCTCCCGCGCGGCGGAGCCGCTCACACGCTTATTCTCCGCACAACGCACAGGGAAACGGAACTGTTCCCCGTGTTCCCTCTACCACTGTGCCAGCTTTCGCGCCTTTCGGCGCGTCCGGCCGAATGACGAGCGCCTCCTACCCTCGCAGCACCCGGAGAAAACCCGCAAATACCCCGTCGATAACCTGGACATACCACGCATCCACGGACGCTGCCTGCGGGCGCACAGCCGGTTCGCGTAAGGTCACGCACACCTATTCCCGGCCGACGTGGTGCACTCGTGATCCGATTCGACAACGTCTCCAAGACCTACCCCAAGCAGAACCGTCCCGCCCTTCGGGATGTCTCCCTTGAGATTGAGAAGGGGGAGTTCGTCTTCCTGGTCGGTTCCTCCGGTTCCGGTAAGTCGACTTTTCTGCGGCTGGTGCTCCGCGAGGAGCGCACCAGCCATGGCATGGTGCACGTCCTCGGCAAGGACCTCGCGCGTCTGTCGAACTGGAAGGTGCCGCAGATGCGCCGCCAGCTCGGCACGGTCTTCCAGGACTTCCGGCTGCTTCCCAACAAGACCGTCGCGGAGAACGTGGCGTTCGCGCAGGAAGTCATCGGCAAGCCGCGCGGCGAGATCCGCAAGGCCGTTCCCCAGGTCCTCGATCTCGTCGGCCTCGGCGGCAAGGAGGACCGGATGCCCGGTGAGCTCTCCGGTGGTGAGCAGCAGCGCGTGGCGATCGCCCGGGCCTTCGTCAACCGCCCGATGCTGCTGATCGCGGACGAGCCGACCGGCAACCTCGACCCGCAGACCTCCGTCGGCATCATGAAGCTGCTGGACCGGATCAACCGCACCGGAACCACCGTGGTGATGGCCACCCACGACCAGCAGATCGTCGACCAGATGCGCAAGCGCGTCATTGAACTCGAGAAGGGCCGTCTCGTGCGCGACCAGTCGCGTGGCGTCTACGGCTACCAGCACTGAAAGGACGCCATGCGCGCCCAGTTCGTCCTGTCGGAGATCGGCGTGGGTCTCCGCCGCAATCTCACGATGACCTTCGCGGTCATCGTCTCCGTCGCCCTGTCCCTCGCCCTGTTCGGCGGCTCGCTGCTCATGCGCGACCAGGTGAACACGATGAAGGGCTACTGGTACGACAAGGTCAACGTCTCGATCTTCCTTTGTTCCAAGGGGGATGCGACGTCCGTCCCCAAGTGTGCCAAGGGTGCCGTCACCGACGAGCAGAAGAAGTCGATCGAAACCGATCTGAACAAGATGAGCAACCTTGTCCAGAAGGTGACCTACGAGTCGAGCGACGAGGCGTACAAGCACTACCAGCAGGAGTTCAAGGGGTCCCCGATGACGGGCTCCATCACCCCTGACCAACTGCAGTCGTCGTTCCGCGTCAAGCTCAAGGACCCGACCAAGTACAAGGTGATCGCGACGGCGTTCGCCGGCCGTGACGGCGTGATGACCGTCCAGGACCAGCGCGGCATCCTGGAGAACCTCTTCGCTCTGCTCAACGGCATGAATGTGGCCGCACTCTGTGTGATGGCGCTGATGCTCGTCATCGCGCTGATGCTGATCGTCAACACCGTCCGTGTGTCGGCGTTCAGCCGCAGACGTGAGACCGGGATCATGCGCCTGGTGGGCGCGTCGAGTTTCTATATCCAGATGCCGTTCATCATGGAGGCCGCCTTCGCCGGTCTGCTCGGCGGCCTGGTCGCCTGCGGAATGCTGCTGGTGGGCCGCTACTTCCTGATCGATCACGGACTCGCGCTGCACGAAAAGCTGAATCTGATCGACTTCATCGGCTGGGACGCGGTCCTCTCCAAGCTGCCCCTGGTCTTGGCAATCGGACTGCTGATGCCTGCACTTGCCGCGCTTTTCGCATTGCGCAAGTACCTGAAGGTGTGAAACTCCCCCCGCGCGGTGAACGGCCAACCAGCCATGCGCCGCACGGGGGTTGTTCTACAGTGGGCGCCATGCCAGGACCGGACTTCTGTTCATCGCCCCGCAGTGTTCGCCGCGGGGCCGTCCTGACACTGGTCTTTGTGAGCGTCCTGGCCACCGCGGCGGCCACCAACTCCTGGCCGGAGAGCGAGGCGAGGGTGCCGCGCCCGTCGCACACCCGTGACGTGGCGTCGACCGTCGACCGCGCGGAGTTGGCCAAGGCGGCATCCGAAGCCGAGGCCGACGGCAAGTCCGGGACGAAGGCGGCCGAGGAGGTCGTCAGCCGCAGCGGGGACCGCTGGGGCGCGGTGTACGACCGCTCCGAGTACAAGGAGTTCGAGGACTCGCTCGACGGCGAGTACACCGGCGTGGGCCTCTGGGTCAGACGCAGCCGCGACGGACACATCGAGGTGGCCAAGGTCCAGCCCGGCGGCCCGGCCGCGCTGGCCGGCCTCCGCCCCGGTGACGGGCTCCGTACGATCGACGGCCGTCAGGTCGGCACCAGCCCGGTGACCGCTGTCGTCGCGCAGCTGCGCGGTGGCGACGAAGCGTCGGCAGCCGGCACGGCGGTGGCCGTCGGTGTGCAGCGCGGCCGCCAGGGCTGGACGAGGACCCTGCGCAGAGTCCGGCTCGCCACCGACGCGGTCACGGTCCGCAAGCTGTCCGGTAAGGCCACGTTGGTCAAGGTCACGGCCTTCTCCCGGGGCTCCGGCGCACAGGTGGACCGCGCCGTCCGGACCGCACCGGCCGGCGGCGGCATCCTTCTCGACCTCCGCGGCAACAGCGGAGGCCTGGTCTCCGAGGCCACGGCCGCCGCCTCCGCCCTGCTCGACGGCGGCCTGGTCGCCACTTACGACGTGCACGGCACCCAGCGAGCCGTCTACGCCAGGCCTGGCGGGGACACCGGCCGACCGCTGGTGGTGCTGATCGACGGTGGCACCATGAGCGCGGCCGAGCTGCTGACCGGCGCGCTCCAGGACCGTGGCCGTGCCGTGACGGTCGGCTCACGCACCTTCGGCAAGGGCTCGGTGCAGATGCCGAGCCCGCTGCCGGGCGGCTCGGTGGCGGAGCTCACCGTCGGCCATTACCGCACTCCGGCCGGGCGCAGCGTCGACGGACACGGCATCACACCGGACGTGACGGCGGGCGATCGGGCCGAACCGAGGGCCGAGACAGTATTGAGTGGCCTCGGGGGAGGGGCGTAGTGCGAAAATGGTCGCACTATGGCTAAGGAAACAGGGCGCAAAATGGTCGCCCAGCACAAGAAGGCGCGGCACGACTACCTCATCCTCGACACCTACGAGTGCGGGCTGGTCCTGACCGGCACCGAGGTGAAGTCGCTGCGGATGGGCCGGGCCTCCCTGGTGGACGGCTTCGTGCAGATCGACAACCACGAGGCGTGGCTGCACAACGTGCACATCCCCGAGTACACCCAGGGCACCTGGACCAACCACAGCGCCCGCCGGAAGCGGAAGCTGCTGATGCACCGCATCGAGATCGACAAGCTGGAGTCCAAGACCCAGGAGTCCGGTCACACGATCGTGCCGCTGGCGCTCTACTTCAAGGACGGCCGCGCGAAGGTCGAGATCGCACTGGCCAAGGGCAAGAAGGAGTACGACAAGCGGCAGACCCTCCGCGAGAAGCAGGACCGGCGCGAGACGGACCGGGCGATCTCCGCGGTGCGCAGGAAGCAGCGTGCCTGACGGCCGGCGCGGCGTCCGTCGGCAGCCGAACGCCAGGCCGACGGACACCGGGCCGACGGGCACCGGGCCGACGGGCCGGGAATACGCTGGCACCGCCCCCGGTTGTTCACGTACGATGGCACCGCACCCCACGGGGAGCGTTTGAAAAATCAACATGGGGATGATCGGTTTCGACAGCGGCTGTCGAAGCAGGTGAAGCGAGCCGAGGAAGCGGCAATGATCTCGTAAACCATATGTCGCAAACAATAATCGCCAACTCTAAGCGCGATTCCCAGTCCTTCGCCCTCGCTGCCTAATAAGCAGTGACTGAAGGACCCTAAATGGGTGTCAGCCCGGGGAAGTTCCCGACCCGGATCCTGGCATAAGCTAGGGAACTAAACCATCGGTCCCGGTCACGGGGACCGATGGGAAATCAAACAGTGACTGGGCCCGTCGGAGACTTGTTCGCGAGATCTCCGGGGCCGAGAAAATCACAGCGAACTGCGCTCGGAGAAGCCCTGGTTCTGCACCGTTGGACGCGGGTTCGATTCCCGCCATCTCCACCACCCCATGTGTGGCTCATGCCCCGCCGGAACCTTCCGGCGGGGCATGAGCCTTTTGTGCAGTCATTCCTACCTCGAACACCGTCTCTCCCCCGCCGCTCCCGCCTACGCTTCCGGCAGGGCCGGTGCGACGGCTCTGGCCAAGACGGTCCGCAAGACGGCGAAGGCGCTGGTCGAGATCTGTCAGGTCCTGCATGGCACAGGTGCCGGTGACTGGAAGGGCAAGACGGCGGAGGCCTTCCGCGAGAAGTTCGACGACGACTTCCGGCCGCGTATGGACGATGCCCGCGACTCGTTCAACGGCGCTGCGTCCGCCCTGAAGGACTGGGCGGATTACATGGAGCGCAAGCAGAAGGCGGCCGTGCATCTGGAGTCCGAGGCAGTCGACGTCAAGAAGCGGCTGGGTGCGGCGCACGAAAAGGCAGACACGCTCAGCAAGGCCGACTCCGACGTGAAGGGCACCGATGACCACAAGGACAAGGCCACGGCGGCCAGCAAGGCAGTGAACTCCCACGAACATGAGTTGCATGAACTTCGCCGCAAGGCGCACAGGCTGGCGAAGGACTACCAGACGTATGGCGGGGAGATCGCCAGCCGGCTGAAGACGGCCATGGACATCGCCCCGAACGAGCCCGGTATGTGGGACAAGCTCGGGCACGCCATCGAGGGGCTCGGCGAGGTGCTGGCGGACCTGCCGGGCGCAGTGGCTGATGTCCTCGCCGACGTCGGCACCTGGCTGCAGGACCATGCGGACTGGATCACCGTGGCAGCCTCCGTCATCGGCGTCATTGCCATCTTCTGTCCCGTACTTGCGCCGCTGGCCATTGGACTGAGCGCCGTCGCGCTCTTCGCGCACGCGACGAAGTACGGCAAAGATGGTCTCTGGCCGCCCTTCGGCGACAATGCCTCCAACTGGCTCACGCTTGGCGGCGACGCGCTTGGCATGGTGCCCGGAGTCGGCGCGGTGGGTAAGGGAATCGGTGCTGGAGCCAAAGCGGCACGGGGGGCTGAGGGTCTTGTCGCCGGCACCAGGGTCGGCCTCAAGACGGCGGGTGCGACAGCAAAGGGACTGATGAAGGCTGCAGACCCGGTCGCCATGGTGATCGACAAGCCCGTCATGGCTGCTGCCGCCAAGCTAGGAGTCTCACGCGCCGCCGCCCTGAGCGTCACGGAGGGTGTCCAGGCCGCTGCCATGGTCGCCTGGACCGCACCGACCGCCATCAATGCCGTGAGCACCAGCCCGGGCAGGGCCGATGCTGCCACGTGGGGCACCGGCGTGGCCGACATCGCCACGGGGGCCGGTGGTGGGAAGGTGGGCGGAGTCCTGGCCATCGGCAGTGCCATCGGCCTGGGTGTCTGGGAGTTGACGAACTGATGACAGTCGACGACGTGGTGCCGATCACCGCGCCCGCATCTGCCTCTATCGAGGTACTTGCTGCGGGGCAACCCGATCTTTGGTTCGAACTGCCTCCCGGTTTCACGGAGTTCGACCTGGGCGAGGATCCGGAAGAACGCATGCTGCGGATGGTGGACGCGGTCGACCGGCTTTTCGCCGAAGTTGCGTCCGAACAGAAATTCGGCTTCGTCGTGGCCGGCGAATACGCGCTGCGGACTCTGATCGCGGCAGGGGCTGAGCATGCGTCCAGCTGCCTTCTGAGAATGCCCGATGGCAGACTGTCCCAGGGGACGCTGTGCGTGATCGTCGAAAATCCGGTGGTCGGCCCGGAGGACCAGGACAGACGGGGGGTTGCCACGCGTACGGCCATTCAGTGGCGCGAGCAGGACCCGGACGCTGAGGTCGGGCTGATCATGCTGCCGTACGGTCCTGCCGCCGTGTGTATACGCGATCAGGACCTGCGGATCCCTGGCGGAATCTTCGGCCTGAACGACTCCATCCCTACCTCGACTCGGCAGGTGCAGTTCTGCGTGCCGCTCAGGACCAGCCCTGGCTCAGCGCTCTTCACCTTTATGACCGAGGACGTCGAGCACTGGGCCGAGTATCTCGAAGTTGTCAGCGGAATCATGAAGTCGGTTTCGGCGGATGAGCCGGACATGGAGAGCCTTCAGGTGTCCGACAGTCCGGATGCCGGAGGAACGGAGGGGCAAATATGAGCAGTGCTACGGACGGCATGTCACAGGAGAGTCCTATACGGTATCGCATTCCGCTGGCGGCGGGCATCGGTTGTTATGTGCTTGCTGTGATTGTGGGGATGTTTCCCTTGTCGGACGACCTCGGCAGCGGTCTTCTGATTCTTCTGTGGATTGTGCACGGAGTACTTCTCGCTGTGCTGATCAGCAGGCTGCGAGTCAGTATCGAGACTGCTTTGGGCGCGGCACTGTTCATCGTGCTCGCCTCTGTGATGTCCGTGTATGTCGCCGGGACAGCCCGTGACGATTTCACTCTGCAGTCTCGGGGGGAGCGGGTTACTGCCACGGTTGTGAAGGAACGGCTCGACCCGCCCCAGGGGCGCCAGGCCCGACACTCCCATTACACGCTGAAGCAGCAGGACGGCACGCGGGTCCCCGGGCCCGAGATGGACACGATCTCCGACCTGTACAACGTTGGCGAGGTGCTGACGGTCATTCAGGATCCCCAGGGCAAACTCCGCCCTGAGACGCCCGGTGAGGCTGACTCCACCGGTGATCTGGTCGGCGCCGGGGCGTTTGCTCTCGCGGCGCTCGGTGCTGTCGCCTGGATGGCATGGCGGGGATCGGATACCGCGAAACGTCGGAACAAAGAAAAGAAGAAGTCGCCGTCGGGGACGCAGAAGGCGTACAAGGCTGTCTCCAGTAGCCACACGACGCAGGCCGAGCAGGAGGAGAAGCTCCGCCAGGCCCTGCGTACCTTTCCCCCAGACCGGCGCGGCTACATCAAATTGCAGCCCGAGTCGTACCCCGACGTATCGCAGCATCGGGCCGCCCGTATCGCCTGGGAGATGGGACTGCGTCCGGAGGCGGTAGGAAACCGGGGTTCGTGGCGCTTCGGAGAGACGGTGATGGAGGCAGTCCCGTACGACTGAGCCTCGATCGACCGATCGCTCACATGAGCACATGAAGGCGCGAAGCGCGTGAAAATCCTCACGGGTTGCGTGCCAGGGCTCGGAGGGCTTCGACGCGGGTGTGGACGTCGCGTGGGGGCACCGTCTGGGCGCCGGTGTCGGCGTTGGTGGTCGCTTGGGCGCTGGGTGGTGTGCGGTGGCAGGGGCGGCAGAGGCCGTCGGGGAGGGCTTGGGGGCGGCCTGGAGTGCCGCATTTGGTGCACTCCACCATCAGGCCAGGGGACGGAGCGCCGACCGCGTTCGGCGTGGGGGTGGATGACTGACGCGGTGGTGTCTTTTCCCTGAGGCGGTGGCGGACGAAGCCGAGGGGGGAGTTGATCGGTTTGGCGGGCAGTCCGGCAGCCAGCACCTGGACGATGTACGCCGGCGTCACCCCGCGCGCCAGCCACTCCATCGCGAGCCCTTCCAGCTCCTCGCAGTCTTCGGCCGAAAGAGCCAGCCGCTGCTCTACGCAGCCGAGTTGAGCCAGCGCCTGGTACGCGGGCGAAGGGTGTTCGGGATCCCGTTCCGGCTGCTGTGGTGTGACCGGCGTGGGCGCAGGCGCCAGCGGTGTGGCCCGAGCGGCGGCGGCCGGGGGTGTGGGCGTCGGTACCTTCACTGGCACGTCTGCCGGGCCCCGGTCGTGCGCTGATGTGGTGGTCTCCGGGTCCTTGGCGGCGGCGCGGTTGCCCTCGGTGGCGAGGAACGTGGTCCACCACTCGTTGTCGCGGGCGGTCCGTGACCAGAAGGTCCTGAACACCCAGCGGACCTGGTCGCCGGTTCCGGTCAGGCAGCGCACCCGGCGGAGGTGCCCGGCGACGGAGAGCTCGGTGAGGGCTGTGCTGACGGCCTGCTGTCCGTAGCGGGGGAGTTGCTTGGCAAGGGCCTTGACGGCCATTGCGGCGCCCTCGGGCAGCCGGTCGATGAACGCGGCGATGTACCGCTCCCGCTCGGGCAGCAGCAGGAAGTCGTCGGACCGGCGTGGGGTCTGGTCGGGGGCCGAACGCTTGCCGTAGCCGGCGGCTGCCATCGGGTGGGCGGGGGAGGATGCGGGGGCGCGCAGGGCGGCGCTAAAGTTTTGGGTAGCCACGAGATCGCTTCCTTCGATCTTGGGGTGAGACCCCGGCCTGGTGCGCTAACACCTCGTCGGGGTCGTTTAGTTGATCGCACCGTAAGCAGCCGCGCCGGCGCGCCGCAAGTTGGTCCGGATTAGTCGTATTTCCTCACCGTTGCGGCGGTAGGGGAGGCGGGGAGGATTTCCCAACCACCTTTATCTACCTACCCGGTAAAAGAAGAGGCTCGGATCCCGAAGCTCGTCTCTCGGCCCTCGAAGCTCGATGCTCCGAGTCGGTGCTCGAAGCTCGGCCCTCGCACCTCGGACCCCGAGCTTCGGGAATGCGAAACGCTGAGTAGCTAACCTCAGCCTCGGGGCCCTGGTCGACCGCCGGGTCGGAGGCGGCACGCCAGGGATATCGGGTAGGGCTTGGCTCTGGGTGTGAACCAGCCACCTGTGGTGGCTGGTTGTGCGTTCATATCAGGTGGGCGACGAAGGCGGCCCATGCCGTGCCGGAGATCAGGAGCGCCGCGCCACTCGGGCGCTTGCTGTCGCGTACTGGCACGAGACCGGGGAATCCGTCAGCGACCTCGACGCAGTCGCCGCCCTGGGTGTTGCTGTGGCTGGACTTGCGCCAGTCGGCGGCGCTGAGTTCGGGTGGGGAGACGCGCGTCATGACAGATGTCCTCCATCGCAGAACGGATCATGCAGGCTGAGTCCCTGGGCGACAGCGCGCGGGCCTGCAAGTGATCGAAAGCCAGTGAATACTCTGCGAGAGTTGCGGGTTGCTCGACAAGTTCGCCGGAGTGGGAGCTTTGCAGGTCGGCGACGTCTGGGCGACGGGAGAACGACAGGACGGTCAGGGAACCACCGAGGAGCGGATGTTCCTCCTCGTCGAACGGCATCACCTGTACCGTCACCTGCCCCATGTCCGTGGCTGTACGAAGAAGCTCGCCGAGTTGCTCATGCATGACGACTGCACCTCCCACCCGCCGCCGCAAAACTGCCTCGTCGAGGACGGCCCACAGGACGGGACTCTCCGGCTGGGCAAGTATCGACTGGCGTGCGAGCCGTGCGGCCAGCATTTCGCCGAGCCTGTCACCCACGCTCGGACGCGCAGCCTCCAGCAGAGACCTTGCGTACGACTCCGTCTGCAGCAGGCCAGGCACCGTATGCGCCATGTACTTCCGGATCTTGCCGGCTTGCGGCTCCAGTTCTACGTACTTCCGCACCCAGTCAGGGAACGGCGTCCGCCGGATGAGCGTCCCGAGGTCCCGTAGGTCACCATCCGCAACCAACACCTTGTTCAGTGCATCGGACACGTCCGGGGGCGGGACCTCGTTGCCCCGCTCAAACTGGGCAATCCGGCTGTGTGCGATCGGGATTCTGTCTCCCAGTGGCGGAGCTTGCGCAGCTTCGCACCGTAGAGCGCGGGGAGAGAAGTGGTCGGGTCAAGGTCCTCCGGTGCGGGCATTGTTGGTCCCCCGTTTTCTTTCCGCCACCGCGAAAATAGTTACGCTTGGTGATCGTATGCGTACCCAGTGATGCTGATTGCTATGAACGAGCAAATGCCTGCCACTGGGCAGGAGTTCACGCAACTCTTCGACTGCACCGGAAAGGCGCACACTTTGCGCGAGTAGGCGCCACTCGAACCCTGGCTGCATGGGGCTACGTCTCCGACGACGTCGCCCTCGTCGTCTCCGAGCTCGCCGCCAACGCGGTGGCGCACGGCCGCGTGCCCGGGCGGGGCTTCCTACTGCGCCTTGCTGTGGGCCCCGGGTGCCCTGCCGTCCTGCGGATCGAGGTCTCCGATGCCTGCGGGAAGCGGAGGCCACAGCCGGACCCGAGGATGCCGGAGAGCGACGCTGAGACTGGGCGGGGCCTGCTGCTCGTCCAAGCCATGGCCCTCGACTGGGGCGTTTCGGAGCGGCTCTACGGCAAGACGGTATGGGCGCGTGTACAGATGGAGGATCGGATGAGGCTGTCGTGCGGCAGCAGTGAGACGGCGAAGCTTGCCGCTGTTGATGACCGCACGGGACATGGGCCTCTGGAGATGACGGAAGCCGGAATCTGACGCTGCCACCGTCGCGGTTGCCTCTGGCAGCCCCGGGGCGTGAGGGCGGCTCTTCCCCCTGCCGCCACACCTGGTCTTGAGGATGGCGCTGCTGTGTGGTGACGGGGGTGCGGAGCCGGCGGGGTGGGGGGGTCAGCGGTTGATGGCTTGGATTTCGTCGACGGTGACGTCCTGGGTGTTGCCGAAGGCGCCGTCGGGGAGGGTGCCGCCCGCGGTTCCTGTGCCGGTCCACGTGATCTTCCACGTGATGGTGGCCTTCAGCTTGAACGGCCCGTTGTTGCCGGAGGCACGGAGGTAAGTGACACCGCAGGGCGGGGTTTTGTCGGCGTCGCCCTTGGCGTAGGGGGTGCCGATGGAGCCGTTCACGAAAGTGCACTCGCCGGATGCGGGGAAGAGTTGGGCGTCGGCGGTGCCTGGTTCGATTTTGAGCGATTGAGGCGTCGCCGTGACGGTGGATGAGATGTTGTAATTCGCCAGAGTTGCGGTCACGGAAACGGGCTTGAAGGCGGTCTTGTCGAGCCAGACCCAAGTGGGGAGGTTGACCTTCGTCGCCCCGGCCGGGGCGAGAGTGACTTTGGTGTCCGGGACGTGCACGAAACCGTAGGCGATGTGGGCTAGATCCTCAGGGGTGGCTGCGGCCTGGCTGTCCGGCACCGGGGGCGGGTCGCCCTTGTCCACCCAGAAGGGTTCCTTTGTGCAGGAATCCCATCCTGGTGGGAAGCTGCGGTTCACGTCTGACGTCCACCAGAAGCCCTTGCCGGCTTTGTCCTTGTTGAAGTCCTTGTAGGGCTTCCCTCCAGCGTATTTGTCGCGCTGTTCGGCGTCCCACTGATACCCGGTCGATTCGAGCGACCAGGTATGTTCCTCGAGTTTCTTGAACTCGGCAGGTGTGTACGTAGGCGCGTACCAGCAGGCGGGGGGCTTCCAGTTGCTCACCGGGGCCAGTGGGCCGGCTTCTGGATCCTGCGAGTTCTTGCTGGTGTCAATCTTGACCGCAGCAGTCAAGTCCTGACCGTTGGCCGTAGCCTGCTGATCGGGATCGGAATGCTGGGCGCCGCCGTCACCGTACCCGTTATCCGCCAGTGCTGGGACGGACGTAAGAACTAGCGCTCCAGCTGAAAAGGCGGCAAGGAGTAGTGCGCGGCTCCGATTCAGGGCTGGCACTTGGCACTCCCCCTCTGGGAGTACAGCTTTGTAGTGACCCACACGCCCTTGTCATTCTTGCGTAGGGCTGCGTTGTAGAGCACGTAGCTGTTCTTGGTTACCTGAGTCTTGTTAATCTTCTTTGACTTGATATCCATGTCATAACCTTTTCCTTGGTCCTGGCAATAGGAGAGCGTAGCCGTGTCGGCGCCGCTCATGGTCACAACATCTCTGTAATAGCGATAAGCACCTGTGGTCCGGGCGTTGTGCTTGACGTAGTCGCTGATGTACTCCTGAGTCGATGCAGCCATCTCTCCCTCGGTGTAGAAGCGATATGCCTTATCCAGCGGGTCTTGATTAGCGATGGCCATGTCTCGAGATTTGATGAACTCTTTCGTATCGGACAAGACGGAATCCTTGGCTGCACTGCCCGTTTTTGGCCAATCGAAGGTGTTTTTGATGTCCGACGGCAGGTGGATCGTCGGTCGGTCCACGCCGGCCGAAGCCGAAGCCGACGGACTGGGCGAGGCCGGCTTGGAGGCCCCCGTGTCGGCGCCCGCGATCTTGTCCGAGTCCGTGGACTTGCTGTCACCGCCTCCGCCGCAGGCGGTGAGGAGGAGGGCCGCTGCGGTCGCGAGTGCGGCGGCAACGGGCAAAGATCGGCGGTTCACGAGCGACTCCCGGTGGGGCGGTTGCGGACTATAGGTAATTGACGCTATCCGGACGGTACTTGGTTTCACCAGGGCGAATTGAGCAGCCCAGTCGGAACACTTGTGGTGTTTCGGGTGAATCGGTCGGGCGGGGGGTCGTGAGCGGCCAGTGAGAGCTGAGCCCTCGACCGCCGGGTCAACCGCTGATACGACCAGTGGATTCAGGCAGTCGGCCGGTACCCGTTGAGCATGCCCAGCATCTGGTCCATCTCGGCACGCCACTGGCGGTGCACGTTCATCTTGACCGGCATCGGCTGGTCCGGGAGCTGGAAGCGGAACGAGCTCCAGAGTGCGCCGCGGTTGATATCGCTGACCGAGCGCATGGCTTGGGCCGGCGGCAGTGCGTATGCGATCTCCTGGGGGCGGTTGCTCATCCGGTTCACCTGGTGGATCAGTACGGCCTGCTCGGTCACGGTGATGAAGTAGTACGTGAGGAACGCCTGGCCGATGATCCCCAGCAGGCCCACCAGCATCGGGTTCGGGCCGGCGATGGCCTGCACGGACACCAGCGGGCGGTCGCCCGGGTTGACGCTGTATATGGCAGCGCTGAGCTGTTCTTGGATGGTCGACTTTCGTATGGCCATGAGCCCTCCCCGGTAAGTGTCGAACGGTGCAGAGTATCCAGGCTGTGGTCGGCCCTCCTTCCCGGCATCGGTGATCTCGCGCCGTGCACCGGTCGCGCCGCGCACCGGTCCAGCGGAATTGTCAGTGCCCCGCGCGATACTCAGCGGTGCGGAGCCGCCTGGGCGCCGCACGGTGAAGGGAGTCGCATGGCTGAGGTGCTGCTGTTCCATCATGTGCAGGGACTGACCTCGGGGGTACTCGGCTTCGCCGAGGAACTCAGTCGAGCCGGCCACACCGTGCACGCCCCGGACCTGTACGAGGGGAACGTCTTCGACACCCTCGACGACGGCATGGCCTACGTTCATGCGACCGGCTTCGGCACGCTCATCGAGCGGGGCGTGGACGCCGTGCAGGGGCTCCCCGCTGAGCTGGTCTACGCAGGGTTCTCGCTCGGGGTGCTGCCCGCGCAGAAGCTCGCCCAGACGCGGGCAGGCGCGCAGGGCGCGTTGCTGTTCCAAGCCTGCGTCCCGGTCTCCGAGTTCGGGCCTGCCTGGCCGGAGAAGGTCCCGGTGCAGATCCACGGCATGGACGGTGACAAGAGCTTCGTGGACGAGGGTGACATCGACGCGGCCAGGGCCCTGGTCGAGTCGGTGCCGGACGCGGAGCTGTTCCTCTATCCGGGGGACCGGCACTTGTTCGCGGACAACAGCCTGCCGGATTACGACGCGGCTGCGGCGGAGTTGATGATGCGGCGGGTGCTCGGCTTTCTGGGCGCCGCGGGCTCTGCGTAACCGCACGGAGCGGACACCGCCCGACCTTGTCGGTGGGCTGTCGGCAGGCTGTCGGTGGCAGCTCCGGACAGGCTGGCCCGCGAGGTCCGGGACGTTGCGCGACAGGTCTTTCCGGGCTGCGGGTCAGGCCGCCCTCGGCGCCGTCGACGCCCGTACCGTCAGCTGGGGCGGGAGCAGGGTCGTGGACGGCACCGGTGTGCCGTCGAGCTTGCGCATCAGGAGTTGGACGGCGCGGGTGCCGACCTCTTCAGCGGGGACGGTCACCGAGGTGACCGGGATGGTGGCCTGTTCGGCGGTTTCGGATGGACAGATGGCGATGACCGAGAGGTCCTGCGGGACGCGGTGGCCCAAGGCCTGGAAGGCGTCGATCATGGGCTGGATCAGTGGCTCGTTGTGGATCACCACAGCGGTGGGGGCGGGGTGTTGGTGGACCAGGGCGGCCGCGAGATCGCGGGCGGCCGCCGGGGTAGGAGCGCACGGGTGACTGGTGGCGGTCAGGCCGTGGCGGTCGGCGGCCGCGGTGAAGCCCTCGGAGACGCGGTGGGCGAAGCCGGTCTCCCGCGCGTAGACCTCGGGCGGCGAGCCGATCAGCGCCACGGTGCGGTGGCCGAGGCCCGCCAGGTGGTCCACGCAGCTCTCGGCGGCCGCCTGGAAGTCGAGGTCGATGCAGGTCAGGCCCTGGGGGTCGGCGGGGTAGCCGACCAGGACCGCGGGACGCTGCAAAGTGCGGAGCAACGGGAGCCGCTCGTCATGCAGTTGGATGTCCATCACGATCAGCGCATCGACCAGCGCGGTGTCGGCGACCCGGCGGATCCCGTCCACGCCCTCCTCCTGGGTGAGCAGCAGGACATCGTTGTCGTACTCCCGGGCGGCCGTGACGACCGAGACGGCGAACTGCATGACGATCGGCACATGGATACCGCTGCGCAGCGGGACCACCAGCGCCAGGACATTGGAGCGGTTTCCGGCCAGGGCGCGGGCGCCCGCGTGCGGGCGGTAGCCAAGGATCTGGATACTCTCCTCGATGCGGCGGCGGGTGTCCTCGGAGATCGGGCGCTTGCCGCTCAAGGCGTACGACACCGTGCTCGGGGAGACGCCTGCGTGCTGCGCCACATCGTTGATCTTGACCATGGGTCTCCCTGGGCTTTCTTCGTTCGCAGTGTCGAACGAAGCCTAAGCCAGCGGCGCGCTTCCCGGGCGAGGCCGGTGGGTGACCGCGCAGAGCAGCAGGGCGAGGGCGGCGGCCGAGGCGGGGGCGGCGTAGCCCGTGGTGGCGCCGCCGTGTTCCACCAGCCAGCCCCCGGTGGCCGAACCGGTCGCGATACCGCCCAGGAGCGCGGTCACGGCGAGCGTCATGCCTTCGTTCAGTTGTCCTGCGGGGGTGATGCGTTGGACGAGGGTCATGCCGGTGACCATGGTCGGCGCGGTGGCCGCGCCCGCGAGCAGCAGGGTGCCGGCGACAGCGATGAGGGAGCCGGTCGCCGATGCGGCCAGCAGCGGGCCGGTCATCAGCACGGTCATCGCGGCCAGGCAGCCGAGCAGCCGTCTCCCTACGTCGGCTGCCGGGCGCGCCGATCCGTACAGCAGGCCCGCGACGCAGGACCCCGCAGCCTGGAGGGCCAGGATCGCTCCGGACGCCGAGCGGTGGCCGTGCGCGTCGGCGAAGGCGATGGTGGTGACCTCCAGAGCACCGAAGACCGCGCCGGTGGCGAGGAAGACGGCGAGCAGGGCGGGGAAACCGGGATGCCGGAAGGGAGAACGTGAGCCGGTGGAGCCGGGGATCGCAGGCGGTTCGGTGGCGCGCTGAGCGGCGAAGATCAGTACGCCGGTGACCAGCAGGAACACTCCGACCAGGGTGCCGGCCTCGGGGAAGAGCGCCGAGCAGAGAAAGGCCGCGATCACCGGGCCGAGCATGAAACAGAGCTCGTCGGCGGCCTGTTCGAAGGAGTTGGCGGTGTGCAGAACGGCCGGGTCGTTCCGGTGCAGGTGGGCCCAGCGGGCGCGGGACATGCCACCGGTGTTCGGGGTGGTGGCGGTGGCCGCGTAGGCAGCGAAGAGGGTCCAGTCGGGCGCGTTGTAGCGGACGCAGAGCAGCAGGGCGAGCGAGCCGAGCGCCGCGAGCAGGGTGGCCGGCACGGCGATACGGGCCTGGCCGTGGCGGTCGACCAGGCGGGCGGTCCACGGGCCGACGACCGCGGTGGCGGCGAGGCCGGTGGCGGTGACGGCGCCGGCCAGTGCGTACGAACCGCGGGCCCCGGCGATCATGATCACGGCGCTGACGCTGAACATGCCCATCGGGAGCCGGGCGATGAGGCTGCCCACGGTGAAGGCGCGGGCGCCAGGGGTGGCGAGCAGCCGGCGGTAGGCGTTTCCGCCGCTGATTTTCGTGGCGGCCGCGCGTTCACGGGCACCTGCCGGGGGCGCGGCGTGGGTGGTGGCCGGTATGGACTCGGTGGATTCATGCGGCATGGCCACCACCCTCGGTGCCGGGTCGTTCCGCGGTCCAACACCTGTTCAGTGGCAATTCACGCGCCTGTGATGTGAATGTGTCGCGGTCTAAAATTCGCCGGATGCCCCAGGTACCGCAAGACATCGACCCCCGCCTGCTGCGGGCCTTCGTCGCCGTGGCCGAGGATCTGCATTTCACCCGCGCCGCCGCCCGCCTCTACGTGGCCCAGCAGGCGCTGAGCCGTGATGTCCGGCGAGTGGAGCGGGAGGTGGGCGCCGAGCTGTTCTCGCGGACCACCCGGCAGGTCGCGCTGACGGCCGAGGGGCTGAGGCTGCTGCCGTACGCCCGACGGGTGCTGGCGGCGTACGACGAGCTGGCCGCGGCCCTGGACCGGGACCAGCGCCCGCTGCTGGTCGATGTGGGAGCCCCGGTCAGTACGGCCTCACGGCTGCTCGAACGGGCCCGCGGAACGGCGCCGGAGGTCGAGTTCGTGGCCCGGTTCCTCAGCGGTCTGACCGGGGCCGCGACGGAGATCGCGGCGGGACGGCTGGACGTCTCGGCCGGCCGGGTGGCGGGGCTGCCCGCCGGGCTGCTGGAGGTGCTCGACCACCGGCCGGTCCGCTTCGAGCGGGTGGCGGTGGTGCTCCCGGCCGACCACCCTCTCGCGGCTCTCGCCGAGGTCCCGCTGGACGCGCTGGCGGGGGAGACCCTCTACGCGGCGGCGGGAAACGCGGCCACCGTCGAGTGGACCGATCTGGCGCTACGGCTCTTCGCCGGCCGGGGTATCGAACTCGCCGCGCCGTTCCCGAAGATCGAGGGCCCGGAGGAGTTCAGCCGGGTGATCCGCAAACGCCGCTGGTCGGTGCTGGCGAGCACCGAGTTCATCGGGGTTTCCGGCATGGTGCTGCGGCCGATCGTGGACCCCGTACCGCTGTCGCTGGTTTCGCTGGTCTGGCGGAAGTCCCTGCGGCACCCGGGGCTCGGTGCGCTCCATGCGGCGGTCGACGAGGCGGTGGCGGAACACGGATGGCTCGAACTGCCCGCCGGGGCCTGGCTTCCTGCCGTGGACATGGCGATGTATGAGCAGATCAGGACGCTATACGGGCAAGTGTGAACAAGGCCCCGGTTGCGCCCTCGGGATGCGTTAGATTCGCGCCCCGGACGGCAGCAGGCCAGGTCCCATGGCCTGGGGGGCGTTCGTCACTGAGTGGGGACTCGGGGCGGCGGCGGCGAGCGGTCCGGTCAATCACGCGCGGATGAATCTGCCTTGGGGGATGTGCGTACACCGGTGGAAAAATGGCGAGAAGGTGCCCGATTCGGGCAGATGTACGAACCGCACGATGTGACGGTCCAACTGGACGGCGTGGGGCGGGAATTGCCGGGACCGCTGCAGCGGAGCCGGAAGGAGCCGGACCCGGTCGGCCGGCCGGGCACCTCCCGCGATCCGCAGGAGGACGGCCAGGCCGGCCTCCCCGAAGGACCGGTCTTCGTGGACGAGAGCGGTCGGCGGAGCCGGAAGTACCGACGGGTCGGCTGGGCGCTGGCCGTGGCCTGCGCGTGTTACGCGGTGATGCTGATCGCCACCGTCGTCGGGGGTAACTCCACCGCGCCCTGGCTGCTGATCCCCGGCCCCGCCGCCGACAAGAAGACGGACACCGTCAAGGAACCGGCAGACCCGAAGGCGTCCCCGACACCGGCCGATCCGGTGCCGGGAATGACAGCGCCACCCGGCCCGGTGGACGTCGTGGCTCCCACGCTGCCCAAGCCGAGGACCACCATCTCCAACGGCGTACGGGTCACCGTCCCCCCCAAGCCGGGCAAGAAGCCGGCCGTGACGGTGCCCGGCGCGCCCGCACCGGCCCTCCCGGCGCCGGGCGGCGGCAGTTCGGCGCTTCCCGCACCGGGCGGGCCCCTGCCGATCACCGGCGGCTCCACCGAGTCGTCACCGTCCCCCTCGGCCTCGCCGGATCCCGTTCCCTCGACCAGCGCCCCCGTGACCCCACCCGAGCAAACCGCTCCGCCCGAGACAGAACCGGCCCCGCAGAAGGCGCACCGTAGAAAATGAGAAACCGCCGGCGCAGTCTTCCCATGCGCTACCTCCTGCCGCTGCTCCTTCTCGTCGCGCTCTTCGGCATGCTGATGGTGCGCGGATACGTGCACAGCGAGATCCTGGCCGACCAACGGATCAGGCCCCCGGCCGCCACCGATCAGGTCCCCGCAGCCATCCTCGACGGCGGTCCCGTCATCGACGCCCGGGCCAAGGGCAACCCCAGCAGCCTGCGGATCCCCGACCACACCATCGTCCTCACCTTCGACGACGGCCCCGACCCGAAGTGGACCCCGAAGGTCCTCGACCAGCTGAAGAAGTACCACGTCCACGCCGTCTTCTTCGTCACCGGCACCATGACCTCGCGCTATCCGGCGCTGGTCAAGCGCATGGTCGACGAGGGCCACGAGGTCGGCGTGCACACCTTCAACCACCCCGACCTGTCGTACCAGTCGAGGAGCCGCATCGACTGGGAGATCTCGCAGACGCAGCTCGCCATCGCGGGCGCGGCCGGGATCCGTTCCTCGCTGTTCCGGCCGCCCTACTCCTCGTTCGCCGACGCGCTCGACAACACCAACTGGCCGGTGGTGAAGTACGTCGGCAGCCGGGGCTACATCACCGTGCTCGACTCCATCGACAGCGAGGACTGGCAGCGGCCCGGCATCCCCACCATCCTGCGCAACGCCACGCCGAAGGCGGGTAAGGGCGCGATCGTGCTGATGCACGACTCCGGCGGGGACCGGTCCCAGACGGTGGCCTCCCTGGGCCGCTACCTGCCCGAACTGCAGCACAAGGGCTACCGGTTCGCCAGCCTGACCGACGCACTGGGCGCGCCGTCCGCGCAGACCCCGGTGAGCGGTCCGGCGCTGTGGAAGGGCCGGGCCTTCGTCTTCGCGGTGGGGGTCTCCGACGATGTGACCGACGCGCTGATCGTCGGGCTCGCCGTCATCGGTGTCCTCGTCTTCACCCGCTTCGGGCTGATGCTGGTCCTGTCGTTCGTACACGCCCGCAAGGTCCGCAGACCCGGCTTCCGGTGGGGACCGCCGGTCACCGAGCCGGTCTCGGTGCTTGTCCCCGCCTACAACGAACGCGAATGCATCGCCAACACGGTCCGTTCCCTGCGCGGAAGCGATCACCCGGTCGAGGTGATCGTCATCGACGACGGTTCCTCGGACGGCACCGCCGACATCGTCGAAGCGATGCGGCTGCCCAACGTCCGGGTGGTGCGCCAGCGCAACTCCGGCAAACCGGCCGCCCTCAACAACGGCATCGCGCACGCCCGGCACGACCTGGTGGTGATGATGGACGGCGACACCGTCTTCGAGCCCTGCACGGTGCGTGAGCTGGTGCAGCCCTTCGGGGACGAGCGGGTCGGCGCGGTCGCCGGAAACGCCAAGGTGGGCAACAAGGACAGCCTGATCGGCGCCTGGCAGCACATCGAGTACGTCATGGGCTTCAACCTGGACCGCCGGATGTACGACGTGCTGCGCTGCATGCCCACCATCCCAGGCGCCGTCGGCGCGTTCCGCCGCAGCGCGCTGGACCGGGTCGGCGGGATGAGCGAGGACACCCTCGCCGAGGACACCGACATCACCATGGCGCTGCTCCGCGACGGCTGGCAGGTGGTGTACGCGGAGAACGCCCGGGCCTGGACCGAAGCCCCGGAAAGCGTGCAGCAGTTGTGGTCGCAGCGCTACCGCTGGTCCTACGGCACGATGCAGGCGATCTGGAAGCACCGCCGCGCGGTGGTGGAGCGCGGTCCGTCCGGCCGCTTCGGCCGGGTCGGGCTGCCCTTCGTCTCGCTGTTCATGGTGGTGGCCCCGCTGCTGGCGCCGCTCATCGACATCTTCCTGCTGTACGGGGTGGTGTTCGGCCCCACCGGCAAGACCATCGGCGCCTGGTTCGGGGTCCTCGCCGTACAGGCCGTATGCGCCGGGTACGCCTTCCGGCTCGACCGGGAGCCCATGCGGTACCTGATCTCGCTGCCGCTGCAGCAGGTCCTCTACCGGCAGCTGATGTACGTGGTGCTGCTGCAGTCCTGGATCACCGCTCTCACCGGGGGCCGGCTGCGCTGGCAGAAACTCCGGCGCACCGGTGCCGTCGAGGAGCCGGGTGCTGTGCCGGGATCCCGCCGCACCCATGACAACCGCCGCACCCCTGACGACCGCCACACCCCTGACGACCGCCGAACCCCTGACGACCGGAGGCCCGTCGCATGACCGCCACGACGCATGCCGCGGAGCGGGCCGTTCCGGGTCCGGCCCGGAAAGGGGCGCCCGGCCGGGACCGTTACCTCGATCTGCTGCGTACCACCGCCCTGGTCAGGGTGGTGTTCTACCACCTGTTCGGCTGGGCCTGGCTGTCGGTGGTCTTCCCCTCGATGGGGGTGATGTTCGCCCTGGCGGGTTCGCTGATGGCCCGCTCGCTGAGCCGACCCGCTCTCGGTGTCATCCGCGGACGCGTCCGCAGGCTGCTGCCGCCGATGTGGGTGTTCGGCGGGCTGATGGTCGCCCTGATGGTCTACGCGGGATGGCGGCCCTCGGTCACCAAGGTGCTGCTCTATCTGGTGCCGGTCGGTGCCCCGCCGTACCCGGACTCGCTCGGGTCGGCCTCCGGACTGCTGGAGCAGAGCTGGCCGGACCAGGCGGTGGGACCGCTCTGGTACCTGCGCGCGTATCTCTGGTTCGTCCTGCTCTCCCCGTTGCTGCTCAGGGCCTTCCGCAGGCTGCCCTGGCCGACGCTGCTGGCGCCGCTGGCGCTGACCGCGGTCGTCGGTACCGGCCTGGTGACGGTCCCCGGCGAACCGGGCCTCGCGCTCACCGACTTCGCGGTCTACGGCTCCTGCTGGATGCTGGGCTTCGCCCATCAGGACGGCGTGCTCCAGAAGGTCCCCCGCTACCTGCTGGTGTCCTGTGCGACACCCGTGATGGCCTTCGGCCTCTGGTGGGCGCACGGGCATCTCGGCCCGGACGGCTGGGACCTCAACGACATCCCGCTCGCCCAGGCCACCTGGTCCCTGGGGGCCTGCGCGCTGCTCCTCGCGTACTCCCCTTCCTGGCAGCAACTACCGGGAAGGTTCGCCAGGTTCGACCGACTGATCACCCTGTCCAACAACCGGGCGGTGACCATCTACCTCTGGCACAACGCCCTCATCATGGCGACCGTGCCGCTGATCGACGCGCTGTACAACGTGCCGTTCATCGAGAACCGCTTCGACAGCCTGCTGACCGCGACCTACAACGTGTGGATGTTCCTGGTGGTCTGGCCGCTGATCGGGCTGGTGGTGCTGGCCGTGGGATGGATCGAGGACCTGGCGGCCGGGCGTAGGCCCCGCCTCTGGCCGGACCGGGCCAGGCCGGTCCACCGCCACGGGGGCTGACCGCTGCGCGCCCCGCCGGTACGCCCTCACCTCGGGGCGTCCGGCCGGGTGAGCGCAAGGTTGCGCGCCGGTCACCTCGGGCCACGGCGCTGAAACCCGGCGTCCCTACGGTCGGGGTCATCGGACAAGACCCCTGTGGAGGCGCGTGATGAATGGCCGCTGGATCGAGCAGTGGGACCCGGAGGACGAGACGTTCTGGGAGCGGACCGGGAAACGCACCGCGCACCGCAACCTGCTGCTCTCGGTGCTCTCCGAACACATCGGGTTCTCCATCTGGAGCTTGTGGTCGGTACTCGTCCTCTTCATGGGGCCGCAGTACGGAATCGACCCGGCCGGGAAGTTCTTCCTGATCTCGATGGCCACGCTGGTCGGCGCTGTGGCCCGGGTCCCGTACACCTTCGCCGTCGCACGGTTCGGCGGACGCAACTGGACGGTCATCAGCGCCGGACTGCTGCTGGTACCGACCGTGGCGGCCTACGCAGTGATGAAGCCGGGCACCTCCTACACCACGTTCCTGCTGGTCGCGGCGCTCACCGGGGTCGGCGGCGGGAACTTCGCCTCGTCCATGACGAACATCAACTCCTTCTTCCCGCTGCACAGGAAGGGCTGGGCCCTCGGGCTCAACGCGGGCGGCGGAAACGTCGGGGTGCCGGTCGTGCAGCTGATCGGTCTGCTCGTCATCGGCACGGCGGGGGCCGGACACCCGCGCGTCCTGATCGGTGTCTACCTGCCGCTGATCGTCCTCGCCGCCACCTGTGCCGCACTGCGGATGGACAACCTGGCACCGGTGCGCAACGACACGGGCGCGGCCCGGGAGGCGGCCCGCGATCCGCACACCTGGATCATGTCGTTCCTCTACGTCGGCACCTTCGGCTCCTTCATCGGCTACAGCTTCGCCTTCGGCCTGGTGCTGCAGACCCAGTTCGGCCGGACTCCGCTGCAGGCCGCGTCCATCACGTTCCTCGGACCGCTGCTCGGCTCGCTGATCCGCCCGGTCGGCGGCCGGCTCGCCGACCTGCACGGCGGCGCCCGCATCACCCTGTGGAACTTCGCCGCGATGGCGGTGGCGACCGGGGTGGTGCTGTTCGCCTCGGTGCAGAAATCACTGCCCGTCTTCCTCGTCGGCTTCATCGCCCTGTTCGTACTGAGCGGGCTCGGCAACGGCTCCACGTACAAGATGATTCCGGGCATCTTCCAGAACAAGGCGCTGGCCGGCGGCATGACCGGCGAGGCAGCGGCGGCGTACGGGCGCCGGCTGTCCGGCGCGTCCATGGGGCTGATCGGCGCGGTCGGAGCGCTCGGCGGGCTGGCCATCAATCTCGCCTTTCGCCAGTCCTTCCAGACCGCCGGCACCGGCACGGCGGCCTTCGTGGCCTTCCTCGCCTTCTACGCGGTGTGTTTCGCCGTGACCTGGGCGGTATACCTTCGCCGTACGGCGCCCGTAGAGTCGGTGAAGGCACAGCTCAGCTACGCGAAGGTCTGACCGGGGCCGGCGCGGGGCAGCCGTAACACCCGGGAAATCCCGTTGAACCGAACCCGTCACGCGTCCTTGGCAGGCTCACCCACTATGCGCGACATCGCACCATCACAGCAGGGTCCAGCGGCGCTGGACGGGCCGCTCGCCGGATTCACCGTCGGAGTCACCGCCGCACGGCGTGCCGACGAACTCGGGGCGCTCCTCCAGCGCAGGGGCGCCGCGGTACTGCACGCCCCTGCGCTGCGCATCGTGCCCCTCGCCGACGACAGCGAACTGCTCTCCACCACGGAGCAGTTGATGGACCAGGCGCCGGACGTGGTGATCGCGACCACCGCGATCGGCTTCCGCGGCTGGATCGAGGCGGCGGACGGCTGGGGCCTCGGCGAACGGCTCCTCGGCCGGCTCCGCGAGGTCGAGCTGCTCGCCCGGGGGCCCAAGGTCAAGGGGGCGATCCGGGCGGCCGGACTGACCGAGGAGTGGTCACCGGCCTCCGAGTCGATGGCCGAGGTGCTGGACCGGCTGCTCGACGAGGGCGTCGACGGTCGGCGGGTCGCCATCCAGTTGCACGGCGATCCGCTGCCCGGTTTCGTCGAGGCGCTGCGGGCGGCGGGCGCCGAGGTGGTGGGCGTGCCGGTGTACCGGTGGATGCCGCCGGAGGACATCGCGCCGCTCGACCGGCTGATCGACGCGGTGCTCACCCGTTCCGTCGACGCGCTGACCTTCACCAGCGCGCCCGCCGCCGCGTCCCTGCTGGCCCGCGCCGAGGCGTCCGGACGGCGCCCGGAGCTGGTCGCGGCGCTCGGCCATGACGTACTGGCGGTCTGCGTGGGCCCGGTCACGGCGCTGCCGCTCCAGGACCAGGGCATCGAAACCCTCCAGCCGGAACGCTTCCGGCTCGGCCCGATGGTGCAGATCCTCTGCCAGGAGCTTCCGTCCCGGGCGGCCGTACTGCCCGTCGCCGGCCACCGGATGCAGCTCCGGGGCCAGGCGGTCGTCGTCGACGGTGCGCTGCGTCCGGTTCCGCCCGCGGGCATCTCCCTGCTGCGTACGCTGGCCCGCCGCCCCGGCTGGGTGGTGTCCCGCGGCGATCTGCTGAAGGCACTCCCGGGGGCCGGCCGCGACGAGCACGCGGTGGAGACGGCCATGGCCCGGCTGCGGACGGCGCTGGGTGCGCCGAGGCTGATCCAGACGGTGGTGAAGCGGGGCTACCGGCTCGCGCTCGACCCGGCATCGGACGACAAGTACGGCGGCGAGGGCGGCTGAGGTTTACGTACCGCGTCGGTGCGCCGTGCTCACGGGGCTATGACTTGGAGGCGGGGGAAGTACGTCCGATATCGGGCCGCGTCCCGAGTGAGCAGCCGAAAACCGGCCACGGCAGCGTGGGCGCCGATGTAGAAGTCGGGGAGCGGCGAATGCTTCCGGCCGCCATTCGCCCGGTACCGCTTGAATGCTTTTCCGGCGAGAAAACCAGCCGTCCACGGCAGTGGTTGACGCTCGTAGTCGTCTGCCAGCAAAGCATCGAGAGCCTCGACCGAGCTGTAGCCAACCGAAATCTCGGCGTAGATGATCGGGTTGATGACAAGGGCGCCTTCGTTGCGCGCGTCCGCGAGGCGCTCCGCAGACCAGTCTGCCCACTTGGCGTCGCCAGTCGTGAGATCCAGGATCACGCAGGCGTCGACCAGAGTTACCGGCTGGGAATGCTTGCCGGCCAATCGCAGCCGGTCATTCGCCACGGAGCATCTCCATGATTTCGTCGGTGGTCATGCCTTCCACGTCCTTGCTCATGGGGATGCGGCGCATGCGCTCCACCATGCGCTGACCCGGTGAGGATGCACTCTCTGCCCGGACGATGCGGAGAACGCCGTCCTCCTCTATGACGTCGACCTCGTCGCCCTCGTTCAGGCGGTACTTGGCACGCAGCGCGGCGGGGATGGTGACCTGACCCTTGCTGTTGAGCAGCATGTCCGACCCCTTTGGACCTATTACGTAATACCCGTGTCACGTAATACTACACCGCACGCAGGTTGAGTTACCGTGCCGGAATGATCGCCGACGGTATCCGCCTCCGCCCAGCCGGCCTCGCCGACGCCGAGCCGCTCGCCGCCGCGTACCGGCGCAACCGGGCACACCTGCGGCCCTGGGAGCCGGTCAGACCGGGGTCGTTCTTCACGGCCGAGGGCCAACGGGCGCGTCTCCGCGCCATGCTGGCCGAGCGGGACGCCGGACGGTCCGCGCACTGGGTGCTGGACGAGCCGGGCGGGGGCGCTGGCCGGGTACTCGGCTCCGTCAATCTCAACAACGTGGCCCTCGGGCCGTTCTGCAGCGCCGACCTCGGCTACTGGATCGACGCCGGGTACACCGGCCGGGGACTGGCGTCGGGCGCCGTCGACGAGGTCTGCCGCATCGCCCGTGACGAACTCGGGCTGCACCGCGTGGAGGCCGGCACGCTGCTCGACAACGCCGCCTCGCAGCGGGTCCTCGTCAAGTGCGGCTTCGATCCGTTCGGCACCGCGCCCCGGTACCTGCACATCAACGGCGAGTGGCGCGACCACCGCCTCTTCCAGCGCATCCTGCACGAGCGGAGCCCGTTCTGACCGCAGCGGGGTTCCGGCGCGGCCCCTCGCCGGGCACTGTAAGAGGTATGGGTTCGCACGCGTACGAGTTGCGGTTCGATTCCGGGCGGGTCTGCCTGGACCTGGTGGCGACGGAGACGGACGCGGTCGAGCAGCTGGACACCGGCCGGCGGCTCGCGACCTGGCTGGCGGGCGCCGGACTCGTACCGCCGGGAACTCCGCTGCCCGCGCTCGGCGCCGACTGGCTGGCCGCGTTCACCGCGCTGCGGCGGTCGGTGGGGGAACTGGTACGGGCCGAGGTGGCGGGCCGTACCGCCGACAGCGCGCTGGCCGCGGTCAACGCCTGCGCGGCAGGCCCCCTGCCCGGCCTGCGGGCGGTACGCGACGGGAGAGGGCAGCTCACCAAGGAACTGGCCGGGGCCGCCGAGCGCGACGCGCTGCTGGCCGTCGTGGCGAGGGACACCGTCGAACTGCTCACCGACCCGGCGTCCAGGGACCGGTTGCGGCAGTGTGAGGGCGACAACTGCCGGCGGCTCTACCTCGACACGTCCCGGGGACATCGCCGCCGCTGGTGCTCGAGCGAGGTCTGCGGCAACCGCGAACGGGTGGCCAGGCACCGGCGCCGGGCCGCGGTCGCCGATCGCTCCTGAGAAATTCTCGATTGATCCGTCAGCCGTTGAACGGTTCCCGCCCCGGGGCCGTACAAGGAGCAGACGAGTCAGTCAGGGTCTCGACCGGGAGGTTCAGGTGCGCAAGGATGCCGCCGTGGCCGATGACCGTCCGCCCGGCGCCCGGCATCGCTCCGTTCCCGACGAGGAACTGATGCGGGCGTTGTACCGCGAGCACGCCGGCCCGCTGCTCGCGTATGTGCTCCGTCTCGTCGCAGGCGACCGCCAGCGTGCCGAGGACGTGGTGCAGGAGACGCTCATCCGTGCCTGGAAGAACGCCGGTCAGCTCAATCGGGCCACCGGTTCTGTCCGACCCTGGCTGGTGACGGTGGCTCGACGCATCGTCATCGACGCTCACCGCAGCCGGCAGGCCCGGCCGCAGGAGGTCGATCCGTCGCCGCTGGAGGTCATGCCCGCGGAGGACGAGATAGACAAGGCGTTGTGGCTCATGACGCTCTCGGACGCACTCGACGACCTGACTCCCGCGCACCGGGAGGCATTGGTGGAAACGTACTTCAAAGGGCGTACGGTCAATGAGGCGGCCGAGGCGCTCGGCATTCCCAGCGGGACGGTGCGGTCCCGGGTCTTCTACGCACTGCGTTCCATGAAGCTCGCCCTGGAGGAGAGGGGGGTACAGGCATGAGCACGTACGAGCAGCAGCCGCCACCGGAACACGAATCCGAGCACGACGCGGTTGCCGCCTATGCCCTCGGTATCCTCGACGACGCCGAGGCCACCGCTTTCGAGACGCATCTGGCCGGCTGCGACATCTGCGCCGCCGAACTGGACGGATTCGCGGGCATGGAGCCGATCCTGGCGTCCCTCGCCGAGTTCCCGGGACCTGCCCCGCAGCCCGTGAAGGCCCCGTCCCCACAGGTGCTCGGCCGGCTGGTCGACGAGGTGGCGGTGCAACGCGCCCGGCGCCGCAGGCGCACCCGGTATCTGGTGGCGGCAGCGGCCGCGCTGATCATCGGCGGTCCCACCGTCGCGGTGCTGGCGACCTCCGCCGACTCCGGTACCGGCGTCTCGGCCCGGTCCTCGTCGGCCGGCGCGGCAGAGAACGACTTCGGCCGGATGACGAAGAAGGTCAGCGCGACCGACCCGGTCACCAAGGTGTCGGCGACCGTCGGCACCCAGGACAAGGCGTGGGGCACCGACGCCGTCCTCGAACTGAAGAACGTCAAGGGTCCGCAGAAGTGCAGCCTGATCGCCGTGTCGAAGACCGGCGCGCAGGAGACGCTGACCACCTGGTCGGTGCCGGAGTGGGGTTACGGCGTCCCGGACGCGGCACATCCGGCGGCCCAGTACCCGCTGTACGTGCATGGCGGATCGGCGTTCAAACGCAGCGACATCGACCACTTCCTGGTACGCACCCTGGACGGCAGGAGCCTGGTGCGGGTGGCCGCCTGAGCGCGCCGGGCCGGCCCGGCCGGTGACCGGGCCGGACACCCGCTGGACACCCGCTGGACACCGCCTGACATACGCTCCCCGTTCGCATAGGGTTGACGGTCGCCCAATGCATGCAAGAAGGGGGCCTCAGTGGCCGCGCAGGACGCCGCTGTCGACTCGGTCAGGGACCGCGAGATCGCGACCGAGCAGGAGCACCTGGACCAGGTGTACCGGCGCCTCGAGGAGAAGATCCACGAGGCTGAATTCCTTATGCACGATGCCGCCAAGCGCGGTCAGGTCGGCACGCCCGGCGCGCTCGCCGAGCGGGACGCACAGGTCTTCAGGGCCGGTATCCACCTCAATCGCCTCAACAACGAGTTCGAGGACTTCCTCTTCGGACGTGTCGACCTGCTGCACGGCAAGGACGGCAGGCGGGGGCCGGACGGCGCGTACACCGCCGTCGAGCCCTCCGACGACGCGGTGCGCGACGACCGTACGGCCGACATCGCGGAGACCCTGCACATCGGCCGGATCGGCGTGCTGGACTCCGACTACTCCCCGCTGGTCATCGACTGGCGGGCGCCGGCCGCCGCGCCGTTCTACCGCTCCACACCGGTCGATCCCGGCCGGGTGGTACGCCGCAGGGTCATCCGCTCCAAGGGCCGCAAGGTGCTCGGCGTCGAGGACGACCTGATGCGTCCCGAGCTGACCGCATCGCTGGACGGCCGGGAGCTGGCGGTCGTCGGCGACGGGGCGCTGATGGCCGCCCTGGGACAGGCCCGCAGTCACACCATGCGGGACATCGTGTCGTCCATCCAGGCCGAGCAGGACCTGGTGATCCGGGCGCCCGCCGCTTCCGTCACCGAGGTGGCCGGCGGTCCGGGCACCGGCAAGACCGCGGTGGCGCTGCACCGCGCCGCGTACCTGCTCTACCAGGACCGCCGCAAGTACGCGGGCGGCATCCTGATCGTCTCGCCGACGCCGCTGCTCGTCGCCTACACCGAGGGCGTACTGCCCTCGCTCGGCGAGGAGGGGCAGGTCGCGATCCGCGCGGTGGGCTCGCTGGTGGACGGCGCGGAGGCGACGGCGTACGACGAGCCGGGCATCGCCCGTATCAAGGGCTCGTCCCGGATGCTGCAGGTGCTGCGCAAGGCGGCCCGCGGGTCTCTCGAAACGGCCCCGCCGCGCCCGGAACGGCGCGGCGGCAGGGACCGCGGCGGGGCGGGCGGCGAACAGCAGCTCGCCTTCGGCGACGACGCCACCGAGGCGGCCGGACCACCGGACGCCACCCCGGACCGGTTGCGGGTGGTCGCCTTCGGCGGGCGTCTCGAACTGGAGGCGGCCGAGCTGCAGCGCATCCGCAACCAGGTGCTCGGCGGCACCGCCCCCGTCAATCTGCTGCGCCCGCGGGCCCGGCGGCTGCTGCTCGACGCGCTCTGGGCGAAGAACGCGCGCGGCCGCGCGGCGTCCACCGGGGGCGATCCGGAGCTCGCCGCCGAACTGCGCGCCTCCTTCGACGAAGACGTGTCGGGCGAGGACAGCTTTCTGGAATTCCTGGACGCCTGGTGGCCCGAGCTCACCCCGCGCGGTGTGCTCTCCGCGATGTCCGACGAACGCCGGCTGGGCCGCTGGGCGCGGCGGGTGCTCAACCAGGGGGAGGTGCGCAGGCTGGCCCGTTCGCTCCGGCGGGAGGCGCTCTCCGTGCACGATGTGGCACTGCTCGACGAGCTGCAGATGCTGCTCGGCACCCCGCACCGGCCCCGGAAGCAGCGGGAACACGACCCGCTGGACCAGCTCACCGGTCTCGAGGAGCTGATGCCGCGACGCGAGGAGACCCAGTGGGAGCGGGCCGAGCGGCTGGCGCAGGAGCGCACCGAGTACGCCCATGTCATCGTCGACGAGGCGCAGGACCTGACGCCCATGCAGTGGCGGATGGTCGGCCGCCGCGGCCGGCAGGCGACCTGGACGATCGTCGGCGACGCCGCCCAGTCGTCCTGGCCGGCCCCGGACGAGGCGGCCGCGGCCCGCGACGATGCGCTGGGCAGCCGTCCGCGCCGTCAGTTCACCCTCACCGTCAACTACCGCAACCCGGCGGAGATCGCCGAACTGGCCTCGAAGGTCCTCGCGTTGGCCATGCCGGGCATGAAGTCGCCGTCGGCGGTCCGCTCCACCGGGGTCGAGCCGCGCTTCGCGGTGGCGGGCGATGACCTGGCCGGCTGTGTACGGCAGGAGGCACGGCGCCTGCTCGACCAGGTGGACGGCACGATCGGCGTGGTGGTCGCCATGAACCGGCGCGAGCAGGCCAGGAAGTGGCTGGCCGGTCTGGGAACGGGGGTCTCCCCGGTCGAGCCAAGCCGGGACTGGGGGAGAGTGGTGGTCCTGGGCAGTCTCGAGGCGAAGGGCCTGGAGTACGACGCGACGGTGGTGGTGTCGCCCGCGGAGATCGCCAAGGGCGCCCCCGGCGACGAGGTCACCGGGGGCGGCGCGTCGCCCACCGGGCTCCGGGTGCTCTATGTGGCGCTGACCCGCGCCACCCAGCAGCTCACGGTGATCTCCACCGGTGACGACACACCGGACTCCGACGGCGTGCCGCGGCTGCTGCGGGACTGAGCCTGCCGCGGGTCGAGGCCGCTGCGGGGCTGGGCCTGCTACGGGACCGGGGAGTTGTACGATGCCGTGACCCGGACCGGAAAACACGCCGCGAGAATCAAGCCCCGCGGGGGAATCACTTTCGCCGGGTGGTTTGTTAGCCTGGGTGTGACACCGGCTCGATCCAAGCCCCCGGGCCCAACCTTCGTCGCTTCGAGCGACCACTTGCCGCGAGGCGAGCATGGCGGGTCGGTGTCACTAGCTTGAAAAGGTCCGTACCACCTACCCGGTGGTGCGGACCTTTTTCGTGTGGGGGTTCCCCCGACCATGATCTTCTCGTATGGTGGAAAAAACTTTCCGAAAGAGCCCTCGTTACCGGGTACCCATCGGTAGGTGCGACCATCGGATTGCGTTTCAAGCGAAATAGGGAAAGCAAAGGAAGTCGGCCCATGGCAACGGCGCCCAGCGTCTCGTACTCCATCACGGCGCGGCTGGAGGTCCCCGCGAGCGGGACCGCGGTCAGCCAGCTCACCACCGCCGTGGAGTCATCCGGCGGCTCGGTCACCGGCCTCGATGTCACCGCCTCGGGCCACGAGAAGCTGCGGATCGACGTCACCGTCGCCGCCAGCTCCACCGACCACGCCGACGAGATCGTGCAGAAACTGCGCGGGATCGAGGGCGTCGAGCTCGGCAAGGTCTCCGACCGTACGTTCCTGATGCACCTCGGTGGCAAGATCGAGATGGCGTCGAAGCACCCCATCCGCAACCGTGACGACCTCTCCATGGTCTACACGCCGGGTGTGGCTCGCGTCTGCATGGCCATCGCCGACAACCCCGAGGACGCCCGCCGGCTCACCATCAAGCGCAACTCCGTGGCGGTCGTGACGGACGGCTCCGCGGTGCTCGGTCTCGGCAACATCGGACCGATGGCCGCGCTGCCGGTCATGGAGGGCAAGGCGGCGCTCTTCAAGACCTTCGCGGGCATCGACGCCTGGCCGATCTGCCTGGACACCCAGGACTCCGACGCGATCGTCGAGATCGTCAAGGCGATCGCCCCCGGCTTCGCCGGCATCAACCTCGAGGACATCTCCGCGCCCCGCTGCTTCGAGATCGAGGCCCGGCTGCGTGAGGCGCTCGACATCCCGGTCTTCCACGACGACCAGCACGGCACGGCCATCGTGGTGCTCGCCGCGCTGACCAACGCCCTCCGGGTGGTGGACAAGCAGTTCAGCAATGTCCGGGTGGTCATGTCCGGAGCCGGCGCGGCCGGTACGGCCATTCTCAAGCTGCTGCTCGCGGCCGGCGTCAAGCACGCGGTCGTCGCGGACATCCACGGTGTGGTGCACGCCGACCGCGCCGACCTGATCGGCGCGGCGCCGGATTCCCCGCTGGGTTGGATCGCCCACAACACCAACCCCGAAGGTGTGACGGGTACCTTGAAGGAAGCCGTCGTCGGCGCCGACATCTTCATCGGTGTCTCCGCCCCGAACGTGCTGAACGGCGAGGACGTCGCGGCCATGGCGGACGACGCGATCGTGTTCGCGCTCGCGAATCCGGACCCCGAGGTGGACCCGGCAATCGCCCGTCAGACGGCGGCAGTTGTGGCCACCGGGCGTTCCGACTTCCCGAACCAGATCAACAACGTGCTGGTCTTCCCCGGCGTCTTCCGCGGCCTGCTGGACTCCCAGTCCCGCACCGTCAACACGGAGATGATGCTCGCGGCGGCCGGCGCGCTCGCCGATGTCGTCGGCAGCGACGAACTCAACGCGAACTACATCATTCCCTCGGTCTTCAACGACAAGGTCGCGGGAGCGGTCGCGGGTGCCGTCCGGGCGGCCGCCAAGCCGTCCGGTGCCGCTGTGACGACGCCCACGTCCGCGTAACGCCCGGCGCGTCGCGGGACTCATGGCCCCAAACCCCCCTTTAGGGTGGCGGAAATAGGGTCGACCGGCCTCATGTGCCGGTCGATCCGAGCCCCTGGGCTGCCTGCAGCTGTCATTCCAGGAGTCGGCGAAGCCTTACCACCACGAACCGGTGACGCGTTCGTGTGACTCCGGTGAGTGCCGGATTGGCTTTCCCGCCGTTGGTGGGGGCAGGATGCATATTCGGGCGCGAGGGTCTGACGTCAGACCCGGGTCCGGGGACTGACCTAGTGCCCTCCCTAGGGCCCTGGCAGCATCGGCTTCGATCTCACGCCTTACAGGCAAGAAGAACACGGGAGTAACGACATGAACCGCAGTGAGCTGGTGGCCGCCCTGGCCGACCGCGCCGAGGTGACGCGCAAGGACGCCGACGCAGTGCTGGCCGCCCTTGCCGAGACCGTCGGTGAGATCGTCGCCAAGGGCGACGAGAAGGTCACCATCCCCGGCTTCCTGACCTTCGAGCGCACGCACCGTGCCGCTCGCACCGCGCGTAACCCGCAGACCGGCGACCCGATCAACATCCCGGCCGGCTACAGCGTGAAGGTCTCCGCGGGCTCCAAGCTCAAGGAAGCCGCCAAGGGCAAGTAAGCAGTTGTCCTAAGCAGTACGGAGGGCGGCCACCCGGTCAGGGTGGCCGCCCTCCGTACTGCTCGGCAGGGCCGCCGGTGCGTCGTCCGGCGTCAGACCAGCGCCCCGCCCGGCAGTTCGACCTTCGCGCCCAGCTCGATCAGCTTGTCGAGGAAGTTCTCGTAGCCCCGGTTGATCAGGTCGATACCGTGCACCCGGGACGTCCCCTGCGCGGCCAGCGCCGCGATCAGGTAGGAGAAGCCACCGCGCAGGTCGGGGATGACCAGATCCGCGCCCTGCAGCTTGGTGGGGCCGCTGACGACCGCCGAGTGCAGGAAGTTGCGCTGCCCGAAGCGGCAGTCGGAGCCGCCCAGGCACTCGCGGTACAGCTGGATGTGCGCGCCCATCTGGTTCAGTGCGGAGGTGAAGCCGAGCCGCGACTCGTACACCGTCTCGTGGACGATGGACAGGCCGGACGCCTGCGTCAGGGCCACCACCAGCGGCTGCTGCCAGTCGGTCTGGAAGCCCGGGTGGACGTCCGTTTCGAGGGCGATGGCGTTGAGCGGGCCGCCGGGGTGCCAGAAGCGGATTCCCTCGTCGTCGATCTCGAAGGCGCCGCCGACCTTCCGGAAGGTGTTGAGGAAGGTCATCATCGAGCGCTGCTGGGCACCCCTGACATAGATGTTGCCCTCGGTGGCCAGCGCCGCCGAGGCCCAGGACGCGGCCTCCAGACGGTCCGGCAGCGCACGGTGGTTGTAACCGCCGAGCTGGTCGACACCGGTGATCCGGATCGTCCGGTCGGTGTCCATGGAGATGATCGCGCCCATCTTCTGCAGCACGCAGATGAGGTCCTCGATCTCCGGCTCCACCGCGGCGTTCGACAGCTCGGTGACACCCTCGGCCAGTACCGCCGTCAGCAGTACCTGCTCGGTCGAGCCGACCGACGGGTACGGCAGACGGATCTTGCAGCCGCGCAGCCGCTGCGGGGCCTCCAGGTACTGGCCGTCCGCCCGCTTCTCGATGGTCGCGCCGAACTGGCGCAGTACCTCGAAGTGGAAGTCGATCGGCCGGCCGCCGATGTCGCAGCCGCCCAGGCCCGGGATGAACGCATGGCCGAGCCGGTGCAGCAGCGGCCCGCAGAAGAGGATCGGGATGCGTGACGACCCCGCGTGGGCATCGATGTCCGCGACGTTGGCGCTCTCCACGTGCGACGGGTCCAGGACCAGCTCGCCCGGTTCCTCACCGGGCCGCACGGTCACACCGTGCAGCTGCAGCAGCCCGCGTACGACGCGTACGTCGCGGATGTCGGGCACATTGCGCAGTCTGCTCGGACCACTGCCGAGCAGCGCGGCGACCATCGCCTTCGGCACGAGGTTCTTCGCGCCGCGAACGCGGATCTCGCCTTCGAGCGGGTTGCCGCCGTGGACGAGCAGTACATCGTCGGTACCAGTGCCGGTCATGGATCTCGCGTTCCGGGAGGGGGGTGGACAGGGGGCCAGGGTCAAAGGGTAAGGGGCGAGTACCCCGGTTCCATAAGCCTCAGGCGTGGGCCGGACCGTCATGAATTCGCTACAACACGCTCCGTAGGGGATCGGCGACGCACTGGCGCCGCGCCGTGTGAGCTGCCGCACCCATTCGTCACGTACCGTCGCCGTCCCTGCACGCTCCCCTCGCGCTCCCCTCCTGCGCGGAACTGCGCCCACGCGTACTCCTGCGCCCGCCCCCCACGGAGGGCGAAGATGCGGGATCATGTCTGTCATGACGGAGGTGTCCTCGCTCACAGGGCGGCTGCTCATCGCCACCCCCGCCCTGGCGGACCCGAATTTCGACCGCGCCGTGGTCCTCGTCCTCGATCACGACGGCGAGGGTTCCCTCGGCGTGATCCTCAACCGCCCGACCCCGGTCGGCGTCGGCGACATCCTGGTGGGCTGGGAACAGCTCGCCGGGGAACCCGGGGTGATATTCCAGGGCGGCCCGGTGGCGCTGGACTCGGCGCTCGGCGTCGCGGTCATCCCCGGCGTCGAGGGTCCCGCCGTGACCCCGCGCCGCAGTCCCTGGGGGGAGCCGTCGCCGAGCTCGCGCTTCAGCTCCGGCAGCAGAGACCCCTTCTCGAGCGCGCCGCCGCGTTCGAGCAGCGAGGATCCCATCGGCTGGCGGCGAGTGCGTGGCGCGATCGGCGTGGTGGATCTGGAGACGCCGCCCGAACTGCTCGCCGCCGCGCTCGGCTCCCTGCGGATCTTCGCCGGTTACGCCGGCTGGGGCCCGGGCCAACTGGAGTCGGAGCTGACCGAAGGCGCCTGGTACGTGGTGGATTCGGAGCCCGGTGACGTGGCCTGCCCGGAGCCGGACGGTATGTGGCGGGCGGTGCTGCGGCGGCAGCGGAGCAAGCTCGCGATGATCGCCACCTATCCGGACGACCCTTCGCTGAACTGAAGGCGGAATGAGTCAGTACCCTGGGGGCTATGAGCACTCTTGAGCCCGAGCGCGGGGCAGGTACCGGAACCCTCGTGGAGCCGACGCCGCAGGTGTCGAACGGCGACGGCGACCACGAGCGCTTCGCCCATTACGTCCAGAAGGACAAGATCATGGCGAGCGCGCTGGAAGGCACGCCCGTCGTCGCACTGTGCGGCAAGGTGTGGGTACCGGGCCGCGACCCGAAGAAGTACCCGGTCTGCCCGATGTGCAAGGAGATCTACGAGTCCATGGGCGCCGGCGGCGACAAGGACAAGAGCGGCAAGGGTGGCAAGGGCGGCGGCAAGGACCAGTAGGCCCCCCGCGATCCGTGTACGGCTTCCACGACCCCCGAGGTGCGCTGTGGCGCGCCCCGGGGGTCGTTCGCGATGTTCGCCGAGGAGTTCACCGATGGATCTGATACCCGCACCCCGCCTGGTCACCTGCTCGTCCGGGGCCGGCTTCCTGCTGGACGCCGGCACCGCGCTGCGGGCCGCCCCCGGCACCGACGGCGTCGAGCGCTGGCTGCGGTCCACGCTGGGCGCCGCGCTGGGGCTGCCGCTGCCACCGGCCGAGGCGGGTGCCACGGGCGCCGGCGACTCCAACGCCGTGAGCCTGTCCCTGGACGCCGGCCTCGCCGCCGAGGCGTACCGGCTCGAGGTGACCCCCGAGCGGGGCATCGGGATCCGCGGCGGCGACGCGGCCGGGGTCTTCTGGGGCGCGCAGACGCTCCGTCAGCTGCTCGGCCCGGACGCCTTCCGCCGGGCCCCGGTCCGGCCGGGCGCCCCGCACGGCGTTCCGTACCAGGTCATCGAGGACCGTCCCCGGTTCGGCTGGCGCGGCATGATGCTGGACGTGTCACGGCACTTCATGGACAAGGACGGTGTGCTGCGCTGTCTCGACCTGCTCGCCGCGCACAAGCTGAACGTCTTCCACTTCCACCTCACCGACGACCAGGGCTGGCGCATCGAGATCAGGCGCCACCCCCGGCTCACCGAGGTCGGCTCCTGGCGGGCCCGGACCAAATACGGGCACCGGGCGTCGCCGCTCTGGGACGAGAAACCGCACGGCGGTTACTACACCCAGGACGACATCCGCGAGATCGTCGCCTACGCCGCCGAACGGCACATCACCGTGGTTCCCGAGATCGACGTCCCGGGCCACTCGCAGGCCGCGATCGCCGCGTACCCGGAGCTGGGCAACACCGACGTGGTGGACACGGCCGCGCTCACCGTCTGGGACACCTGGGGCGTCAACCCCAACGTGCTGGCGCCGAGCGAGACTTCGGTGCGGTTCTACGAAGAGGTGCTCGAAGAGGTCCTGGAACTCTTTCCGTCCACCTTCATCCATCTGGGCGGCGACGAGTGCCCCAAGGAGCAGTGGAAGGACTCCGCCGCGGCCCAGGCCCGTATCGAGGAGCTGGGGGTCGCCAACGAGGACGAGCTGCAGTCCTGGTTCATCCGGCACTTCGACCGCTGGCTCACCGCCCGGGGCCGTCGGCTCATCGGCTGGGACGAGATCCTGGAGGGCGGGCTGGCGCCCGGCGCCGCCGTCTCCTCCTGGCGGGGGTACGCGGCCGGGATCGCCGCCGCCGAGGCCGGACACGACGTCGTCATGTGCCCCGAGCAGCAGGTGTACCTGGACCACCGTCAGGACGACGGCGAGCACGAACCGATGCCCATCGGGTACGTCCGCACGCTGGAGGACGTCTACCGGTTCGAGCCGGTGCCGCCCCAGTTGACGCCGGAGGCGGCCGCGCATGTCCTCGGTACGCAGGCCAACGTCTGGACCGAGGTGATGGAGAACCGTGACCGGGTCGACTACCAGACGTTTCCCCGGCTGGTCGCTTTCGCCGAGGTCGCCTGGTCGGCGCTGCCGGCCCCGGCCGAACGCGACTTCGCGGACTTCGCCCGGCGGATGACCGTGCACTACCGGCGACTTGACGCCTTCGGTGTCGCGTACCGGCCGCCGGGCGGCCCGTTGCCCTGGCAGCGGCGGCCCGCTCCGGCGGGGCTGACGGCCCGCGATCTCGGACGCCCGATCGAGGGGACGCCCCCGAACGTGTGAGCATGGCGGTAAGGCAGGTGCCCGGGGTGCGACTCCCTGGGAGCATGAACCGCGGTACCGAACAGGGTGCAGAAGTGGTGCAGAAGAGCCGCAAACCGCACGCTGATCGGCAGTAACCGACAGATCGCTGCGAATCGGGATCATCAGCCCGTGGGGGGATGGATTTGCCCTTCACGGACCCTCGCGTCGGACGGCTCGGAAGATGTGCCAGAGTTGCGTCGTCGGGGCTCTGAGCACGTACCGTACGGCGCAGTAGGCGGGACAGCAGGGATGCCGGGACACCGGGAAGGGGCAGCTGGGTTGACCACGCACGCACCGCAGGCGGCGCAGTCCGTGACGCTGCCGACCACGCTCGACGAGGCGGTGGCGGCGCTGACCGCCATGCCCGCCGCCGTGCCCGTCGCCGGTGGTACGGACCTGATGACGGCGGTGAACTCCGGACTGCTGCGGCCCGCCGGACTCGTCGGACTCGGCCGGATCAGCGAGATCCGCGGCTGGCACTACCAGGACGGACATGCGCTGCTCGGCGCCGGTCTCACGCACGCCCGGATGGGCCGGCCGGACTTCGCCGCGCTCATCCCCGCGCTCGCCGCCGCCGCACGCGCCGCCGGGCCGCCCCAGGTCCGTAACGCCGGCACCCTCGGCGGCAACGTCGTCACCGCCGCACCGACCGGGGACGCGCTGCCGGTGCTGGCCGCGCTGGAAGCCACCCTGATCGTCGCCGGACCCGACGGCTCGCGCCGCGAGACGCCGGTCTCCCATCTGCTGGCCGGGCGGGACATGCTGCAGCCGGCCGAACTGGTCGGCTTCGTACGGGTTCCGCTGCTGCACGCCCCCCAGGTCTTCCTCAAGGCCACCGGCCGCACCGGTCCCGGCCGGGCGACCGCCTCGGTCGCCGTGGTGCTGGACCCGGCCCGGCGCGGGGTGCGCTGCGCGGTGGGTGCCATAGCGCCGATGCCGCTGCGGCCGCTGGAGGCCGAGCGGTGGATCGCCTCGCTGATCGACTGGGACGGCGAGCGCGGACTCGCCGACGAGGCGCTGACCGCCTTCGGGGAGTACGTCGCCGCCGCCTGCATCCCGGATGCGGCGCCGCCACCCGACGGGGGAGAGGCCCAGCCGCTGTCCCCTGCCGTACTGCACTTGCGGCGCACCGTCGCCGCGCTGGCCCGGCGAGCACTGGGGAGGGCACTGTCGTGACCGCGAACGACGACGACCGGGGCGGCTGGCAGCCGGTCCCCCAGGGCGGCGACTACGACGCCGAGGCGACCGCCTTCGTGCACCTGCCCGAGGACATGGACTTCGACCAGGCGCCGCTGGCCGCACCGGGCCACGGCTACGTACCGCCGATGATCCTGCCGCTGACCCCGGCGGCGGGGACGGACCCGGCCGCCACCGGGTCGTGGTCGGTGCCGCAGACGGTGCAGTGGCCCGAGGCGCAGGCGAGGCCGGGGCAGGTGCCGGACGCCGCCTTCGACGGCACGTACGGCACCGGTTTCGACGCGGCGTCCGGTTACGACCCGCGGGCCACCGGGCAGTGGACGTTCAGCGAGGCCGAGGGCGGTGCCGCGCCGGAAGCCGATGCTGCCGGGGAACCCCCGCAGACCGGTGGAAACCTCACCGGGCAGTGGACGATCCCGGTCGCCGGGGGGAACGTCCCGGAAGAATCGGGCGAGTTCACCACCTCGTCCCTGACGCGCCCGGCGACACTGCCGGGCGGTGCCCCCGCGCCCTGGGCCCTGCCGCCGCAGGACCCGGAACCGGCGTCGGAGACGGCCGACACCGACGAGAGCAGCCGCGCCGAGGACAACCGGGTCGAGGACACCGCTCGGAACGGTGCTGAGGACGGCGGTACACCGCCCCACGGCACTCCCCACCACGGCACACCGCCCCACGGCATCCCGCTACCGCAGCACGAGACGGACCACGTCCCCGAGCCCGAACCCGTCGAAGCTCCGGCAGCGGAGGCCGGCGAGGTCCCGGCCCCGGACCCCGAGCCGGAGCCGACGGCGGATCCCGAACCGCAGTTCGCGCACAGCGAGCACACCCCCGCTTCCTACGTGCTGCGGGTCAACGGCTCGGACCGCCCGGTCACCGACGCCTGGATCGGTGAGTCGCTGCTGTACGTGCTGCGCGAGCGCCTCGGTCTGGCCGGCGCCAAGGACGGCTGTTCGCAGGGCGAGTGCGGCGCCTGCAACGTTCAGGTCGACGGCCGCCTGGTCGCCTCCTGTCTGGTGCCCGCGGCCACCGCGGCCGGCTCCGAAGTCCGTACGGTCGAGGGCCTCGCGGTCAACGGCGAACCGTCCGACGTGCAGCGCGCACTCGCCGACTGCGGGGCCGTTCAGTGCGGCTTCTGCATCCCCGGCATGGCCATGACGGTGCACGACCTCTTGGAGGGCAACCACGCCCCCACCGAACTCGAGACCCGGCAGGCACTCTCCGGAAACCTCTGCCGCTGTACCGGGTACCGCGGCGTACTCGATGCGGTGGGCGAGGTGGTCGCCGGGCGCGCGACCGCGCCCGGCGTCGCCGAGGAAGCCCGCATTCCGCACCAGGCACCCCCCGGGGCGGGCGGCGTCCAGCCCCCGCACCCGCAGCAGCATGACGGAGGCATGGCGTGAGCAGCGACGCGGCCACCGAGGCCAACCCGGCGGTGGACGAACCCGAGCAGGAGCCGGCGGCGCACGGTCTCGGCGCCTCACTTCCGCCGGCCGACACCCGTGCGAAGACCGAGGGAACGTTCCCCTACGCGTCCGATCTGTGGGCCGAGGGCTTGTTGTGGGCGGCGGTGCTGCGCTCCCCGCACCCGCATGCCCGGATCCTGTCGATCGACACCGCCGCGGCCGCCGCGATGCCCGGGGTACGCGCGGTGGTCACCCACACCGACATCCCCGGTGACAGCGCGCACGGGCGCGGGATCGCCGACCGTCCGGTCTTCGCCGCCGAACTCGTCCGCCACCACGGTGAGGCCATCGCCGCGGTCGCCGCCGACCACCCGGACACCGCCAGGCTCGCCGCCGCCGCCATCGCGGTCGAGTACCAGGTCCTGGAGCCGATCACCGACCCGGAGAAGGCCTTCGCCGCCGAAGCGCTGCACCCCGACGGCAATCTGATCCGGCACATCCCGCTGCGCTTCGGCGACCCGGACGTCACGGGAGAGGTGATCGTCGAGGGCCTGTACCGGATCGGCCGCCAGGACCCGGCGCCGATCGGCGCCGAGGCCGGACTCGCGGTCCCGCGCCCGGACGGCGGTGTCGAGATCTACACCGCGTCCACCGACCCGCACGCCGACCGTGATCTGGCCGCCGCCTGCTTCGGCCTCGACCCCGAGCGGGTCAAGGTCGTGGTGACCGGGGTCCCCGGCGCGACCGGCGACCGCGAGGACACCAGTTTCCAACTCCCGCTGGGCCTACTTGCGTTGAAGACCGGCTGTCCGGTCAAACTCGCGGCGACCCGTGAGGAGTCCTTCCTGGGCCACGCGCACCGCCACCCCACCCTGCTGCGTTACCGCCATCACGCGGACGCCGAGGGCCGACTGGTGAAGGTCGAGGCGCAGATCCTGCTCGACGCGGGAGCCTACGCCGCCGCGTCCGCCGAATCGCTGGCCGCCGCCGTCGCGTTCGCCTGCGGCCCCTACGTCGTCCCGCACGCCTTCATCGAGGGCTGGGCGGTCCGCACCAACAACCCCCCGTCCGGACACGTCCGCGGCGAGGGCGCGCTCCAGGTCTGTGCGGCCTACGAGGGCCAGATGGACAAGCTGGCCGCCAGACTCTCCCTCGACCCGGCCGAGCTGCGGCTGCGCAATGTGATCGCCACCGGCGACCTGCTGCCCACCGGCCAGACCATCACCTGCCCGGCGCCGGTGGCCGAACTGCTCCGCTCGGTACGGGACTTCCCGCTACCCGCACTGCCCAAGGACAGTCCGGAGGGCGACTGGCTGCTGCCCGGAGGACCCGAGGGCGCGGGCGAGCCCGGCGCGGTGCGCCGGGGCGTCGGCTATGCGCTGGGCATGGTCCACATGCTCGGCGCCGAGGGCGCCGACGAGGTCTCCACCGCCACCGTCAAGGTGCACGACGGGGTGGCCACGGTCATCTGCGCCGCCGTCGAGACCGGCCAGGGCTTCTCCACGCTGGCCCGCCAGATCGTCCAGGACACCCTCGGCATCGAGGAGGTCCACGTGGCGTCGGTCGACACCGACCAGCCCCCGGCGGGCCCCGCCACGCACGGCAGGCACACCTGGGTCTCCGGTGGCGCGGTCGAGCGGGCGGCGAAGATGGTCCGCACCCAGCTGCTGCAGCCGCTGGCCCACAAGTTCGGCATGTCCACCGAACTGCTGCAGATCGCCGACGGCAAGATCACCTCGTACGACGGGGTGCTCTCCACCACCGTCACCGAGGCGATGGACGGCAAGGAACTCTGGGCGACCGCCCAGTGCCGCCCGCACCCCACCGAGCCGCTCGACGAGTCGGGCCAGGGCGACGCCTTCGTGGGTCTGGCCTTCTGCGCGATCCGCGCGGTGGTGGACGTCGACATCGAGCTCGGTTCGGTGCGGGTGGTGGAGATGGCCGTCGCCCAGGACGTGGGCCGGGTCCTCAACCCCCGGCTGTTGACCTCCCGTATCGAGGCGGGCGTCACCCAGGGCGTCGGCGCCGCCCTCACCGAGAACCTCCGCACCACCCGCGGCGTGATCCGCCACCCCGACCTGACCGGTTACGCCCTCCCCACAGCGCTGGACGCACCCGACATCCGCATCGTGAAGCTGGTCGAGGAGCGTGATGTGGTGGCGCCGTTCGGGGCGAAGGCGGCCAGCGCGGTGCCGGTGGTGACCTCACCGGCCGCGGTGGCGGCGGCGGTCCGCGCTGCGACCGGCCGCCCGGTCAGCCGCCTGCCGATCCGGCCGCAGGCGGCGGTGGCCGCGGTCTGAGGGGGGCCGCCTTTTCGGGGGCTCCGCCCCCGGCCCCCGCTCCTCAAACGTCCCCCAGCTACCGCTGGGAGGTGCCCCCAGGAGGGGCTTGGTTTAGCTGACGTGGCGGGACCCCGCTTCGGGAAGGTGGGGGTCCCCCCGGCCGGAGGCTGGGGGAGGGGTGGGGAAAAGGCCCGCCGCCGGGCGACCCGCATGCACACCACCCCCACCCCCGTCCCGCATTCGCCCCCAAGTCATACATACGGGCATAACGACCGGCCCCCAGGAATGTCCCCCCAGCCCCCCGGGTAACGCTGAGCCGATCGCGCAAGACCCCCCGGGAAAGGGCCGTACACCCGTGTCAAAGCCTTTTGAACTGCCGGACTTCTACCTGCCGCACCCGGCCAGGCTGAACCCCCACCTCGAAGAGGCCCGCGCCCACACCAAGCAGTGGGCCAGAGACATGGGAATGCTGGAGGGATCCGGAATCTGGGAGGAACACGACCTGGATTCCCACGACTACGCGCTGCTCTGCGCCTATACCCACCCCGACTGCGGCGGCCCGGAGCTGTCCCTGGTCACCGACTGGTATGTCTGGGTGTTCTTCTTCGACGACCACTTCCTCGAGGAATTCAAACGCTCCCAGGACCGCCAGGGCGGAAAAGCGTACCTGGACCGGCTCCCGGCCTTCATGCCGATGGATCTGGCCGACGGATTCCCGGAGCCGCAGAACCAGGTCGAGGCCGGCCTCGCCGATCTCTGGGCCCGCACCGTACCGGGCATGTCCCTGGACTGGCGGGCGCGTTTCGCCGAGAACACCGAGAACCTGCTCAATGAATCCCTCTGGGAACTCTCCAACATCAACGCCGGCCGGGTGTCCAACCCGGTCGAGTACATCGAGATGCGCCGCAAGGTCGGTGGCGCGCCCTGGTCGGCCGGTCTCATCGAATTCGCCATCGGCGCCGAAGTCCCGGCCGTCATCGCGCACTCGCGCCCGCTGCGGGTACTCAAGGACACCTTTTCCGACGGTGTGCACCTGCGTAACGACCTGTTCTCCTACGAGCGGGAGATTCAGGAGGAGGGCGAACTCAGCAATGGCGTACTGGTCCTTGAGACGTTCCTGAAATGCACCACGCAGGAGGCGGCGGACGCGGTCAACGACCTGCTCACCGCACGGCTGCACCAGTTCGAGAACACCTTCTTCACCGAACTCGGCCCGCTCTTCGCCGAGTACGGTCTGGACCCGAAGTCCGTCGCCGACACGCTCGCCTACGCGAAGGGCCTCCAGGACTGGCAGTCCGGCGGCCACGAATGGCACATGCGGTCCAGCCGCTACATGAACGACGGCGGGAAGGCGGTGACGGAGCCGGTGCTGCCGCTCGCTCCGGTGGGACCCGGGACGTCCGCCGCCGAGATCAAGAAGCTGCTCGCCGCCTCCGGGGCGGCCCGTCTCCGTCACCACGTCCACGTCCCGCACCAGCGGGTCGGACCGTCCCTGCTGCCCGACTTCGACCTGCCTTTCCCGCTGACCCTCAACCCTCACCTCGGGTCCGCCCGAACCGGTCTGGTCGAGTGGGCGCACCGGATGGGGATGCTGAACAACATCTGGGACGAGCCCCTGTTCATCGGCTACGACTTCCCGATCTGCTCGGCCGGCATCGACCCCGACGGGTCGGCGGAGGAACTGCTGCTCTCCTCGGGCTGGCTGGCCTGGGGTACGTACGGCGACGACTACTTCCCCCAGGTCTACGGGCGGACCGGGGACCTGGCCCGCGCCAAGGCGCAGAACGCGCGGTTCCCGCTGTTCATGCCGGTGGACGACGAGCCGGTTCCGCCGCCCGGGAACACCATGGAGCGCGCCCTGGCGGATCTGTGGGCCAGGACGGCGGCGCCGATGGACGTCGCGGCCCGTCGTACCTTCCGTACCGCCGTCGAGAAGATGACGGCAAGCTGGCTGTGGGAGCTGGCCAACCAGGCGCAGCACCGCGTCCCCGAACCGGTCGACTACATCGAGATGCGCCGACTGACCTTCGGTGCCGACTTCACGATGGCGCTGGCCCGGCTGGGGCATGGTCATAGGATCCCGGACGAGGTGTTCCGCAGCGGCACCATCAAGTCCCTGGAGAGTTCGGCGGCCGACTACGCCGCTCTGCTGAACGACGTGTTCTCCTACCAGAAGGAGATCGAGTTCGAGGGCGAGGTCCACAACGCCGTGCTCGTGGTGCAGACCTTCTTCTCCGTCGACTACCCGACCGCGCTGGCCATGGTCGACGACCTGATGCGGTCGCGCATGCGCCAGTTCCAGCATGTCGCCGAGTACGAACTGCCCGTGCTGTACGAGGACTTCGGCCTGGACGACGAGACCCGTGAGGCCGTGCGGAGCTATCTCCGGGAGCTGCAGGACTGGATGGCCGCCATCCTGAACTGGCACCGGCGGACCCGCCGGTACACGGAGGCCGATCTGCTGGCGGGCGGCCCCGGGCGCCGTTACCTGCCCGCCGCTCCCGACGAGCCGTACCGGTCGGCGCTGCGGGTGCCGTGGCTCGCCGGGCGAGGGCAGTAGGCGGGAAGTCCCCGATGCGTCCTTCCGCGATGCATCGTTCCGCGATGCCACCTGCGCGGCATAAGAGCTATTTACGGCTTATTTCCTATAGTGGGGGCCGATCCCGGTATCCCGATGAGGAGTCAGCCGCATGAGCAATCTGTTCGTCGTCGCCTACAACGATCTCGTCACCGCCAACCAGGTGCGGGACAAGATCTTCTCGCTGAGCCGTGAACATCTCATCGACCTCGAGGACGCGGTCGTCGTCGAGCGCCGGGCGGACAACGGCAAGATCAAACTCCACCAGGCCGTCAACCTCACCACGACCGGCGCGGCCGGCGGCGCGCTGTGGGGCGGCGTCATCGGGCTGCTCTTCCTGGCGCCGCTGCTCGGCGCCGCCGTGGGAGCCGCGGCAGGCGCGGCGGGCGGCGCGGCGGCGGACATCGGGGTGAACGACGACTTCATGCGCCAGGTGAGCTCGAACCTCCGCCCGGGAGCGGCTGCCCTCTTCGTCCTGGCGAAGTCGGAGGCCCGCGACAAGGTCATCCCCGAGCTCGCCCAGTACGGCGGCCAACTGGTGCAGACCTCGCTCTCCGCGGAGGACGAGCAGGCCCTGAAGGAGATGGTCGACGCGGCGCAGCGGACGAACAAGCAGCAGCCCGCGCAGTAGCGGCACCCACCTGCTCCCGGGGCGAACGGGGAGTGCGAAGCAATCAGGCGGGTGGCGCAGAGAGGCCGTGGCGGGAATCGAACCCGCGTAACTCGGTTTGCAGTCGAGCCCCTGAACCACTCGGGCACACGGCCGGGCTGAATCGTGCGGGCCCGGATCGTCGGGCCCGGATTGCTCCGGTACGTCGACAGTAGGGACCCGTGGTGACCCCCTCAAGGGCGTCCGGGGCCCTGCAACACGACTGCCACACGCCGTTCATGGTCGTACGACCAATGGCCGAGCCCGGCTACCCCTCAGGACAGGCCCCAATCCCGCATTCACCCCTTACTCTGGTCGGATGACCGCCCTGGAATCACGCGACGCCGAGGTCGCGCCCGCCATACCGACCGAAGGGCGGGTATCCGCCCCGGAGAGCAGCGGAATTCTCGGCAGTGCGCACCGGGCGCTCAGTATCGGCATCGTCACCGTGGTGCTGCTCATCGCCTTCGAGGCGACCGCGGTCGGCACCGCCATGCCGGTCGCCGCGCGCGAGCTGCACGGCGTGCCGCTCTACGCGTTCGCCTTCTCCGCGTTCTTCACCACCTCGCTCTTCGCCATGGTCCTCTCCGGCCAGTGGGCCGACCGGAACGGCCCGCTGGGGCCGCTCGCCGCCGGGATCGCGGGCTTCGCGGCCGGATTGCTGGTGGCGGGCACGGCGACCAGCATGTGGCTGTTCATCCTGGGGCGGGCCGTCCAGGGGCTGGGCGGCGGGCTGGTCATCGTCGCGTTGTACGTCGTCGTCAGCCGGGCCTACCCGGAGCACCTGCGCCCCTCGATCATGGCCGCCTTCGCGGCGAGTTGGGTGGTCCCCTCGGTGGTCGGGCCGCTGGCCGCCGGAGCGGTTACCCAACATCTCGGCTGGCGCTGGGTGTTCCTCGGCATCCCCGTCCTGGTGGTGCCGCCGCTCGCGCTCGCGCTGCCGGCGATCCGCCGGATGGCCTCCGGCCCGGCCGACACCTCCGGGCCCGCGCCCGCGTTCGACCGGCGCCGGATCCGCCTCGCGCTCGGCATCTCGGTGGGGGCCGGGCTGCTGCAGTACGCGGGCCAGGACCTGCGGTGGCTCGCCCTGATCCCGGCGGTGGCGGGGGCGGTCCTGCTGGTCCCCGCGGTGCTCGGACTGCTTCCGCGTGGCACCTACCGGGCGGTGCGCGGGCTGCCGTCCGTGGTGCTGCTGCGGGGGATCTCGGCCGGGTCGTTCATCGCCGCCGAGAGCTTCGTACCGCTGATGCTGGTCACCCAGCGCGGGCTGTCGCCGACCCTGGCCGGTCTCTCGCTGGCGGCCGGCGGCGGGACCTGGGCGCTCGGCTCGTACGTCCAATCCCGGCCCAGGATGGAGCCATACCGGCAGCGCCTGATGGTGGGCAGCATGATCCTGGTCGCCGCGGCCATCGCGACCGCACCGACCGTGCTGATCCACTCGGTCCCGGTCTGGATCGTCGCGGTCGCCTGGGCCTTCGGCTGCTACGGCATGGGCACGGTCATCGCGTCGACCAGCGTGCTGCTGCTGAAGCTGTCCCCGCCGGAGGAGGCGGGCCTGAACTCGGCGGCCCTGCAGATCTCGGACGGCCTCTCCAACGTCCTGCTGCTCACGGCGGGCGGCGCGGCGTTCGCGGCCCTGGGCGGCGGCGCGGTGGGTGCGCTGCACGACGGCGTGCCGGGCTCCCACCCGGCGGCCTTCGCGGCGGTGTTCCTGCCGATGGCGGGGGTGGCGCTGGTGGGGGCGTGGGTCGCTACGCGGTTGCTGGAGAAGCGGTAAGTGGTACCACTCTGACCCCATTCTTGGTACCGTTTTGGTATGGCTACCAACCTGCGTCTCCGCGACGACCAGACCGACGCCCTCAAGCGGCACGCCGAGCAGGAGGGGACCAGCATGCACGCCATACTGCTGCGTGCTGTGGACGAATACCTGGCCAGGCACGCCCAGGAGGCAATCGTGCGTGAGACGGCCAAGGAGCAGGTGGCCAAGTGGTCCGAGCTGCTGGAGCGGCTCAAGTGACCTGCGTGTACCTGTCGTCCGAAGATGTCCTGTCCATCGCGGAGTCCGCGGTCAATGACCAGGTCGTCGTTGTGCGGGACGCCGGACTTCTGGAGTCGGCGGTGCACCGCCCGTCGGCCTCGATGTTCGGCCAGGAGGCGTACCCCGACCTCTTCGACAAGGCCGCATCGCTCCTTCAGTCCCTGAGCATCAACCGCCCATTCATTGACGGCAACAAACGCACTGCTTGGGCGTCGTGCGTCGTCTTCCTGGCCATGAACGGTGTGCAGTTGCGCCCCGACATCGATGCCGCGGAGCGGCTGGTGATCGGTGTGGCGGCCGGACGGACGGAGGAAGTGAAGACGGTCTCTCAGGAGCTTCGGGCCCTGGCTGAGTGACCAGGGTCTCACCGCTCCGTGATGCGGCGTCGCCCGCCCGTGCCCCCGCCCGCCCCGGTAGGGTGGCCCGGTTGTCGTATCGGCGCCTGCCGACGCCCGTGCACCCGAGAGCCCGCCCGTCACCCACCACCGCCCTGCCCGACGCGCTCCGCGCGACGACTGGATTCATCGGAGACCGTGACTACTACCGCCTCCCACCACCTCTCACCCGCCTTCCCCGGCCGCGCCCCCTGGGGCACGGCCGGCAAGCTGCGTGCCTGGCAGCAGGCGGCTCTCGACCGCTACCTGCAGGAGCAGCCCCGGGACTTCCTCGCGGTGGCGACCCCCGGCGCGGGGAAGACCACCTTCGCGCTGACGCTCGCCTCCTGGCTGCTGCACCACCATGTGGTGCAGCAGATCACCGTCGTGGCGCCCACCGAGCATCTGAAGAAGCAGTGGGCGGAGGCCGCGGCCCGGATAGGCATCAAGCTCGATCCGGATTACAGCGCGGGACCGCTGAGCAAGGAGTACGACGGCGTCGCGGTCACCTACGCGGGCGTCGGCGTACGCCCGATGCTGCACCGCAACCGCTGCGAGCAGCGCAAGACGCTCGTCATCCTGGACGAGATCCACCACGCGGGCGACAGCAAGTCCTGGGGCGAGGCCTGCCAGGAGGCGTTCGACCCGGCGACCCGCCGGCTCGCCCTCACCGGTACGCCGTTCCGCTCGGACACCAACCCGATCCCCTTCGTCGCATACGAGGAGGGCAACGACGGCATCCGACGTTCATCCGCCGACTACACGTACGGCTACGGCAACGCCCTCGCCGACGGTGTCGTCCGCCCGGTCATCTTCCTCTCGTACAGCGGCAACATGCGCTGGCGCACCAAGGCGGGCGACGAGATCGCCGCCCGGCTCGGCGAGCCGATGACCAAGGACGCGATCGGCCAGGCCTGGCGCACCGCGCTCGCCCCCACCGGCGAGTGGATCCCGAACGTGCTGCGCGCCGCCGACCAGCGCCTCACCGAGGTGCGCAAGGGCATCCCGGACGCGGGCGGGCTGGTCATCGCGTCCGACCAGGACACCGCCCGCGAGTACGCCAAGATCCTGCGGAAGATCACCGGTGACCGGCCGGCCGTGGTGCTCTCCGACGAGAAGGCCGCCTCGAAGAAGATCGACAAGTTCGCCGCCGACGGTTCCCGCTGGATGGTCGCGGTCCGGATGGTGTCGGAGGGCGTCGACGTGCCCCGCCTGGCGGTCGGCGTGTACGCCACCACCATCTCGACGCCGCTCTTCTTCGCCCAGGCGGTGGGCCGTTTCGTGCGGTCCCGCAGGCGCGGCGAGACCGCGTCCGTCTTCGTGCCGACGATCCCGATGCTCCTCGACTTCGCAAACGAGATGGAGGTCGAGCGGGATCACGTCCTCGACAAGCCGAAGAAGGGCAGCGACGAGGAGAACCCGTTCGCCGAGGAGGACCAGCTGCTCGCCGACGCCGAGAAGCTGGAGGACGAGGAGACCGAGGAGCAACTCCCCTTCGAGGCCCTCGAGTCCGACGCGGTCTTCGACCGGGTGCTGTACGACGGCGCCGAGTTCGGAATGCAGGCGCACCCCGGCAGCGAGGAGGAGCAGGACTACCTCGGCATCCCCGGCCTGCTGGAGCCGGACCAGGTCCAGCTGTTGCTCCAGAAGCGGCAGACCCGGCAGATCGCACACAGCCGCCAGAAACCGGCCGCCGAGGCGGACCTGCTGGAGAAGGCCGCCGACGCACGTCCGGTGGTCACCCACAAACAGCTGCTCGAACTGCGCAAGCAGCTCAACACCATGGTCTCCGCCTACACCCACCAGAGCGGCAAACCGCACGGCGTGATCCACACCGAGCTGCGCCGGGCCTGCGGCGGGCCGCCGAGCGCGGAGGCGACCGCGGGCCAGCTCAAGCAACGCATCACGAAGGTCCAGGAGTGGGCTACCCGCATGCGGTGACGCCCGACCGGGGGCCCGGTCCGTGCTCCGCGCGGTCGCGACGGACGGCGGTGACAGCCCAGGTGCGGTGGGGCACCGCGAGTACCTCCCCGGGGAAGTCTTCGCGCAGGACCGCCCGCAGTTCCTCGGCGAAACGCTCGACCCGCTCGGGCGTCAGGCTGGCCCCGACACCCGCGCTGGCCCGGATGCGGCCTGTCCAGGCTTCCGGTGTGTAGGGCACTTCGAGGTCGAAGGAGAAGGTCTCGATGTCCGAGAATCCCGCGGTGGCGAGGTCGGTGAGCCAGCGCGGGTGGAGGCCGGTGCCATCGCCCAGGGTCCAGGCGGGATTGAACGAGGCGATCAGCGACTCGGTCGCCTCGACGACGTTGCCCGGAAGCGGGAGCCAGTCGAAGTGTGCGATGACGACCCGGCCGCCCGGGCGGAGCAGGCGGGTGACCTCGGCGGCGGCCCTGGGCGCGTCGAACCAGTGCCAGCACTGTCCGGCCGAGACCACGTCGAACGAGGCAGCAGGCAGACCGGTCTTCTCCGCCGTGGCCTCGTGGTACTCGGTCCGTACTCCTGCTGCCCGGTCCAGTTCCCTGGCCTGCTCCAACAACGGACCGGCCGGATCCACACCGACCGTTTCGGCTCCGACCCGGGCGAACAGCCTGGCCAGGCTCCCGGTCCCGGTGCCCAGGTCGAGTACGCGCTGTCCGGGCACCCCGATCCCGGATCTGTTGAGACGCTCCACCAGACCCGGCGGGAAACCGGCCCGGTGGCGGGCGTAGTCCGTGGCCGTGAGTCCGAAGTCGGGGTCGAATTCCTGGGGAGCCATGCCGCAGATGCTAAAGCTGTGAGCACTTCCCGGTGAGGTGCTCCCTGGGACGTTCAGGATTGAATTCCGGTCACGGGCCACCACGCTTTCGCCAAGATCCGGGCAATCCCGGTCTTGACTGCCCGGATTCTGGACGAGCTCTTCCGCTGAGCGGACCGGCTCGCTACTGTCCCGGAAACGCATACGCCCCGTGGCAGTGTCGCCTCGGAGCGCAGCCGGTGCCATCGGCCCGCCGGCGGCCTCTGCGCGCGTCACCGATGGGACCGGTGGCGCGATCTCCGTGGTTGAGCCGTCGCGGCCACCACTTAAGGAGTGGGCGTCGTGACCGCCGAGACTTCTCAGACGCTCGATCGGGGACTGCGCGTCCTCAAGCTGCTAGCCGACACCGACCACGGGCTGACCGTCACCGAGTTGTCCAACAAACTAGGCGTCAACCGCACCGTCGTCTACCGACTGCTTGCCACCCTCGAACAGCACACTCTGGTCCGCCGGGACCTCGGCGGGCGGGCCAGGGTCGGCCTCGGCGTGCTGCGGCTCGGACGGCAGGTGCATCCGCTGGTACGAGAGGCGGCGCTGCCCGCGCTGCGCTCGCTCGCCGAGGACATCGGGGCCACCGCGCACCTCACCCTGGTCGACGGTTCGGACGCGCTGGCCGTCGCCGTGGTCGAACCGACCTGGACCGACTACCACGTGGCGTACCGGGCGGGCTTCCGCCACCCGCTGGACCGGGGCGCGGCCGGCCGGGCGATCCTGGCCTCGCGCCAGGGGATGCTCGAAGGCCCCGGCTACACGCTGACCCACGGTGAACTGGAGGCCGGCGCGAGTGGCGCGGCCGCTCCGCTGATGGGCGTGACCGGGCTGGAAGGCAGCGTCGGCGTGGTGATGCTCGCCGACTCGGTGCCGGAGCGGGTCGGCGCACGGGTGGTCGACGCGGCCCGGGAGGTCGCGGACGCGTTGCGGTGACCACCGGCCCCGCGGGGCGCCGCGCACCGCCCGATACATTGATTCCGTGTTTCTCCGCCACCCGCGCCACCGCGCCCTCACCGCCTGCACCGTTCTCGTACTCGCCCTCTTCGGCACGGCCGCCTTCGCGCCGCTGCCGTTCTCGGTGGCGCAGCCGGGGCTGACCGCCGACGTCCTGGGAAAGGACAACGGCACGCCGGTGATCACCGTCAGCGGCGTGCCGGTCCGGGCCACCAAGGGGCAACTGCGGATGGTCACCATCGCGGCGACCGGTCCCTCCGCCGACGTGCACCTCGGCCAGGTGATCGACGGCTGGTTCCGGACCGACCGGGCCGTGATGCCCCGCGACGCGGTGTACCCGTCGGGTGGCAGCGACGCCGCGATCGAGCGCCACAACCTCGCGGAGATGAAGGAGTCGCAGGACAGCGCCACCCGGGCCGCTCAGGGCTACCTCGGCGGCGACTCGGCCAAGGCCCGGGTCACCCTGCGGCTGGCCGATGTCGGCGGCCCCAGTGCCGGGCTGCTCTTCTCCCTCGGCATCGTCGACAAACTGCGCGGCGACGGCCACGGCGGCGACCTCACCGGTGGGAAGACCATCGCGGGGACCGGCACCATCAGCGCGGACGGAAAGGTCGGCGCGGTCGGCGGAGTGCCACTGAAGACGCAGTCCGCCGCCCGTGACGGCGCCACCGTCTTCCTGGTGCCGAAGGCCGAATGCGCGGACGCCGAGTCGGAGCTCCCGCACGGACTTCGGCTCGTTCCGGTCACCACGCTGAAGGGCGCGGTGTCGGCGCTCCTTGCCCTGAAGAAGGGTGGCTCGGTTCCGAGCTGCTGATCCCCGTCCACGGTCGGTGTCCACGGTCGGCGTCCACGGTCGGTGCTGCGAAGTCAGAGACCGCCGCCCCGGCTCGCCTGCTCGACCAGCGGGATGATCCGCAGCGGTACCGGGTTCTCCATGACGATCGCCGTGGAGGCGCGGACGATGCCGTCGAACCCCACCACCAGGTCGATCACGCGCTGGAGATCGGCGTTGGACCTGGCGACCAGGCGGCACAGCATGTCGCCGTGTCCTGTCGTGGTGTGCAGTTCCAGTACCTCGGGCACCGAGGTCAGGTGCGAGCGTACGTCCGCCCCCTGGCCCTGTTTGATCTCCAGGGTGGCGAACGCCGTCACCGGATAACCGAGCGCGGCGGGGTCGACGTCCGGTCCGAACCCACGGATGACGCCATGCGACTGGAGCCGGTCCAGCCGGGCCTGCACGGTTCCACGGGCCACGCCGAGCCGCCGGGACGCCTCCAGCACGCCGATCCGCGGCTCCCGCGCCAGCAGCACGATCAGCCGCCCGTCGAGTTCGTCGATGCCCATGGCCCGCTCCCGATGGCTATGAAGGTGGTCACCCTGTACAGATCTACCGCCCGCCCCGGTCAGTGGCTGGGCAGATTGCCCAGCATAATCGCCAACTGTTGCGCACCTTGCGATGTGGGGTGACGCTGCTCCCATGACTGAGACCACCCAGCACACCCCCGAAACCGCGCGCGAGGCCGACCCCTTCCCGGTCAAGGGAATGGACGCGGTCGTCTTCGCCGTGGGCAACGCCAAGCAGGCGGCGCACTACTACGCGACCGCCTTCGGTATGAAGCTCGTCGCCTACTCCGGACCGGAGAACGGCAGCCGCGAGACCGCGAGTTACGTCATGACGAGCGGCTCGGCCCGTTTCGTGTTCACCTCCGTCATCAAGCCCACGACCGACCAGGGCCGCTTCCTCGCCGGCCATGTCGCCGAGCACGGCGACGGCATCGTCGACCTCGCCATCGAGGTCCCCGACGCCCGCGCCGCCTACGCCTACGCCACCGCGCACGGAGCCACCGGCCTGCAGGAGCCCTACGAGCTCAAGGACGACCACGGCACGGTCGTGCTGGCCGCCATCGCCACCTACGGCACGACCCGCCACACCCTGGTGGAACGCGCCGGTTACGACGGCCCGTACCTGCCGGGCTTCATCGCCGCCGACCCGATCGTCGAGCCGCCCGCCCGGCGCACCTTCCAGGCCATCGACCACTGCGTCGGCAACGTGGAACTCGGCAGGATGAACGAGTGGGTGGCGTTCTACAACAAGGTCATGGGCTTCACCAACATGAAGGAGTTCGTCGGCGACGACATCGCCACCGAGTACTCCGCCCTGATGTCCAAGGTCGTCGCCGACGGCACCCTCAAGGTGAAGTTCCCGATCAACGAGCCCGCGGTCGCGAAGAAGAAGTCGCAGATCGACGAGTACCTGGAGTTCTACGGCGGTGCGGGCGTCCAGCACATCGCCCTGGCCACGAACGACATCGTCGCCTCGGTACGTGCCATGCGGGCGGCCGGCGTGCAGTTCCTGGACACCCCCGACTCGTACTACGACACGCTCGGCGAGTGGGCGGGCGAGACCCGCGTCCCCGTCGAGACGCTGCGCCAGGAGAAGATCCTCGTCGACCGCGACGAGGACGGTTACCTGTTGCAGATCTTCACCAAGCCGGTGCAGGACCGGCCGACGGTCTTCTTCGAGATGATCGAGCGGCACGGTTCGATGGGATTCGGGAAGGGGAACTTCAAGGCACTGTTCGAGGCGATCGAGCGGGAGCAGGAGCGGCGCGGGAACCTGTAGGAACGCAGCACCGTGGCGTCCAGCGGCCCTGTTCCCCCCTCCTCAGAGGCGGGAACAGGGCCTGCTGCTTGGGTCACTCCTCCTCTTCGTCCTCGTCCTCCTCTTCGTCCTCGTCCTCGTCCTCGTCTTCGTCCTCCTCGTCCTCTTCGTACTCGTCTTCCGCTTCGTCCTGCGCCTCGTCGTCTTCCGGCTCCTCGTCCGGCTCTTCGTCGTCCCGCTCGTCGTCCTCGATGGCGTCTTCGTGGCTCCGGACGACTTCGCCGTCACGGATTTCGCCGCGCCAGCCTTCGACGTCCTCGTCGTCGGTGAGGGTGGCATGCCGCTGGAAGTGCTTCAGGTCCAGCCGAAGCCGGCGTCCCTGCGCACGCCAGATGTTGCCGGTCTTCTCGAAGAATCCGGACGGGGTGTACTCGACAACGGCGATGACGCGGGTCAGGCTCGGGGCCAGTTCGTGAAAGGTGATGGCGCCGTGCGTCGACCCCTTGCCGCCTTCGGAGGTCCAGACGATGCGGTCGTCGGGTACCTGCTCCTGCACCGTGGCCTTCCAACTACGGTTCGAGAAGGCGATTTTGAGTTTCCAGTCGCTCTCGATCTCGTCCGACTTGGACACGCTGGTGACGCCCTTGGTGAAGGAGTTGAACTCCTCGATCTCGGTCCATCGGTCGTACACCGTACGCAGGGGTTTGCCGACGTCGATGACCTCCACGATGTTGGTCACCTTGGGGTTCCCGGCTTTCCCGCCCCCGCCGCCGAACGCGTTCTTGACCGAATCGACGGCCTTGTCCTTCATCGAGCCGGCCTTCTCGCCGACGAATGCCTTGACCGGGTTCTCGCCCCCGAGCACCCGCTTTCCGACGTTCAGGAGGCCGCCGCCCCCGCCCCCGTCTCCGTCGTCTTCGTCTGAGTCCCCGAGGCCCTGGGCGAGTTCGTTGAGCTTCCCGCCTGCGGAATCCAACAGCCGCTGTCCCTGGGCCCCGACGTAGGCGGACAGTTGCTCCTTGACCTGATCCAGGCCGGACGCACTCTTGTCCGTGGGGTCGTCCTCCTGCTTGGCCATGAGAGCTACCTCCTACGGCTGTCGCGGTTCGCGGATTTCTTCGCAGCGGCCTTTTTCGGCGGGGGTTTCTTGGATGCGGTCTTTTTGGCGGGTGCGGGTGCCTTCTTCTTCGCGGCCGGCTTCTTCGCCGGCGGCTTCTTCGTCGGCGGCTTCTTCGCCGCCGGACGCTTCGCCGGACGACGGCGAGGAGGTTCTTCTTCTTCCTCGTCTTCTTCGTGCTCCGGTTCTTCGTCCTCCGCTTCGTCCTCCGCTTCGTCCTCCGGCTCTTCGTCCTCCGGCTCTTCGTCCTCCTCCTCGTCTCTCTCCTCGTCGTCGGCCGGAGGCTCCAGCAGTGCCTCGGTCCGCTGCTGGAGTGCGTCTGCGACGGCTTCGAGGCGACGGTTGGCTGCCGCCGAGAGCGCTGTGCGTCCGGCATCCACTACGTCACCCCGTGCTTGCTGGATCAGCGGCGCCACCTGGGGATTCTCTGCCAGCTTGCGGGCACCGAGGGCGAGAAGCTCCCGGGGATTGAGCGGTAGCTGCTGTCCTGCTACGAGGGAAGCGAAGCCGAGGGCCAGCTTCCCCTTTTTGGTTCGGCCCAGGACGTAGCCCGCCGCCATAGCTGCGGCTATAGAGACCTTCTTGCTGTTTTCCATGTGTGCCTCCCCTTACCGGACCCGCTCGCTCCGGCTACCGCTGTCCTCGTCGTCGCGCTCGTTGTCCGATCCGGGCAGATGGACGTCGAGCACACTGATGTTGATCTCGACGACTTCCAGTCCTGTCATCGTCTCCACGGCGTCCGTCACCCGACTCCGTATCTCCTTTGCCGCGTCCGCGATGGGTTCGCCGTATTCGACGATGACGTCCAGATCGATCGCGGCCTGTGTCTCGCCGACTTCGACCTTGACGCCCCGGCCGGGATCGGATGATTTGGCGACCCTGTCGCGTACGGATCCCAGCGCTCGCGAAGCGCTGCCGCCCACGGCGTAGATTCCCTGCGTCTCGCGGACCGCGATGCCCGCGACGGTCGCGACGACGGTGTCGGCGATGGTGGTCGTGCCGCGTGTTTCCCGGTCGCCCCTTCTGGTGGCGAGCGGGCTGTTGCCGTTGCTGGTGAAGTCGGTGGCCATCGAAGATCCTCCAGAGAGAAAAGGGAGATGTGTCTGCGAGTGGCAAGGGGATGCTTCAGCGAGCGCTGTTCCCGCATTGCGGTGCGCACCCTGCCTTCCAATGTCCTCCGGCCTTCGGCAAGCCGCCATTCGTGTGGTTCACGGGGACAGCCCGTTCGGTCCATCACCGCATGCGGGGCGGCCGTACGGTCAGCAAACTGACGTACATGCCGGAGCAGCAGGTAAAAGGAGCGGAGGAGGCGGCGGAGCGTGCCGTCAAATCCCTGAAGAGGTTGATCAACCACAGGGCTGAAGGCGTCTCCGCCGTCTCACGGACCGACGACGGCTGGCATGTCGACGTGGATGTGCTGGAACTCCCGCGCATTCCCGATACGACCAGCCTCCTTGCCACATACGAAGTGGATCTCGACAAGGGCGGCGCTCTGCTGCAGTACCGCCGAGTCCGCCGCTACCGCCGCGGTCAGGCAGACACATGAGCGCCCGCCACCAGAGCCAATCCGGAGAGATGGTCATCCCTTGAGTACATACAGCGAGGAGGTTGTCCGCGTTCCGCGCGCCGGAAGCCTCTATGACGTCCTGGAACTCATTCTCGACCGCGGCATGGTCATTGACATCTTCGTGCGCGTATCGCTGGTCGGCATCGAAATCCTGAAGATCGACGCACGGATCGTCGTCGCCAGCGTCGACACCTATCTGCGGTTCGCCGAAGCCTGCAATCGGCTCGATCTGGAAAACGATGAGACCAGCAGGACCGTGCCCGAGCTGTTCGGTGGCGGAATGAGCAGCGTGCGGAAAGCCGGGGCCAAGAAGGCCGCGAGTTCCGTGGGCGACAAGGTGAAGAAGGCCGTCGGAGCGGGTGACGATGACGACGAGGACGCGGCGAAGGAAGCCCGCCCGCGCCGCACCAAGGCATCCCGCTCGCGAAGCACCGACAGCGAACGCACCCGCCGCCACCGAGAGGAACGCTGACCGATGACCGCTTCAGGTGTCTACGTGTACGGCATCGTCGGCAGCGCCCACCCGCTCGACTCCGGCGTCCGGGGCGTCGGCGAGCCGCCGACCCCCGTCCGGCTGCTGCCGGCCGGCGAACTGGCGGTCGTGATCAGCGCGGCTCATCCGGGACTCAGGGCCCGCCGCCGTGACCTGATGGCACACCAGGACGTGCTGCTGAGGCTGGCCCGGTCCGGACCGGTGCTGCCCATGCGTTTCGGCGTGGTCGCGCCGGACGAGGCGACGGTGCTGGCCGATGTCGCGGCGCGCGGTGACGAGCACGCCGCGGTCCTGGAACGGCTGGATGCCCGCATCGAGATGAACGTCAAGGTCACACCGGTGCAGGACAATCTGGCGGCACTGATCCGCGAGGATCCGGTGGTCCGGAGGATGCGGGAGGAAACCCGTCGTCACCCCGGTTACGAAGCCAACGTCCGGCTGGGCGAAGCCGTGGCGGTCGGCCTGCGGCGCAGGGCCGGGCTGGCTGCGGCCAGGTTGCCCGCCGAATTCGCCGAGATCGCCGAAGAGATGCGGACGGGCCCGGACGTGGACGGCTGCGTGCTGAATGCCTCGTTCCTGCTCCGGCGGCGCGACGAGGGGCCTTTCCGTGCCGTCGCCGAGCGATTCGCCGCGGACCACCTGGACCGGCTGGAACTGCGGGTGACCGGGCCATTGCCCTGTTACAGCTTCGTGGGCTCGGAACGCGTACCGGTCAAGGCCTGACATGGGCCTGTTCTCCAGCGTGCTGCTCCTCCCGCTGGCGCCGGTACGCGGCGTGGTCTGGGTGTCCGACCGGCTCATCGACGCGGCGGAGGCGGAGCTCTACGACCCCGGCGTGATCCGCGCGCGGCTCGCTGCGCTGAACCGTTCCCTGGACGACGGTGAGATCGACCTTGCGCAGTTCGAACGCGAGGAAGAGCGGCTGCTGGACCTGCTCGAAAGAAAGACGACCGCACCTGGAGGCGGACCGTGACGGAAGTGGACAACTGGAGCTCGGAGGCCCCGTCGCACGCACCCTCCACCACCAATCTGGCGGAGATCCTGGAACGGGTGCTGGACAAGGGCATCGTCATCGCCGGCGACATCAAGATCGATCTGCTGGACATCGAACTGCTGACGATTCGGCTGCGGCTGTTCATCTCGTCCGTGGAGACCGCGAAGAAGGCCGGCATCGACTGGTGGGAGACCGATCCCGCCCTCTCCTCGCGCGCCGCGCACAACGCCCTCTCCGAGGAGAACCAGCGGCTGCGCGAACGGATCGAGGCTCTGGAGGGCGACGACACCCGAGCAGCGGGCAGCGGAAGGGAACTACGTCACCGATGACCGCGTCGCCAGCCACCTACGTCTTCGCCGTCTGCGGGCCGGACCACCCCCGGGCACTCGGCCCGGCCGGCGGGCACCCGGAGGGCGGACCGCTGCGCTTCCTGACGATCGGCTCCCTGCGGGCCGTGGTCCAGGACGTGCCGGCGGCAGCCTTCGCCGAGGCCGCACTGCGGGAGCGGCTCGCCGACGCGGCCGAACTCGAACGCTGTGCACGAACCCATCACGACGTCGTCAGCGCGGCTGCCGCGGCCGGCCCCGCGGTGCCGCTCCCGCTGGCCACGCTCTACCGCGGCGACGAGCGGGCCGCCGCCGCCCTCGCGGAGAACCAGGAACGGTTCCGTGCGGTGCTCGACCGCATCGCGGGACGCGCGGAATGGGCCGTCAAGGTCTACCTGACGCAGCCCGCACCCCTGGCCCGGCCCGCCCACCCGGACCGGCCCCCCGGGCAGGCGCCGCCCGAGACGTCCGGACGGGCGTACCTGAACCGCCTGCGCAGCCGCCAGCAGTTGCGCGAGCGGCAGCGGGAGGACGCACTGGCCGCGGCCGAGCGGGTGGACAGCGCGGTGCGGCAGATCGCGGCCGGCTCGGTCCGCCGGCGTCCGCACGGCCCCGAGGTGACCGGCCCCGACCGAACCCAGATCCTGAACGCCGCCTATCTGATCGCCCGGGACGGAAGCGACGAGCCTGCCACCACGATCGGGCGGCTGCGCGGCACCCCGGGCTTCGACGACATCGAGATCGACGTGTCCGGGCCCTGGGCCCCATACTCCTTCACGGACGGAGACGATCGTGCCGCGCACCAGTGACCCCGTTCCGTGGCAGGGCCCGGAAGCCACCGCGCCGATCGGCGTTCCGCTGGTCGACCTGCTCGACAGGGTGCTCGGCACCGGCGTGGTCATCAGCGGGGACCTGGTGATCGCCATCGCGGAGGTGCCGCTGGTCCGCCTCTCCCTGCACGCCCTGCTGGCGTCCGTCAGCGAACGCGTCCCCGCGCCGTGGGCCGATGGAGGACCCCTGTGACCGACACCCGGCTGGACCTCGACCCGCACCACGTCGGCCGCGACCTGGCGTCGCTGGTACTGACCGTCGTCGAGCTGCTCAGACAACTGATGGAGCGGCAGGCGATCCGCCGGTTCGACAGTGGAGAGCTGACCGAGGAGCAGGAGGAACGCGTGGGGACCACCCTGATGCTTCTCGACGAGCGGATGACGGAACTGTGCGCGCAGCACGGGCTGCGCCGCGAGGACCTCAACCTGGACCTCGGCCCGCTCGGCACCCTGCTGTCCTACGAAGCCCGGTGACCCCGGTGCCGCCCCGGTCGCCGGCGGCTCCGCCCCTTCCCAGCCGAGCGCCCCGGTGTCACGCTGGGATCATGAACGATCTGCTCGAACAGCTGCGCGCCGGACTTCCCGCGGAAGCCCTGGTCACCGACCCCGACGTGATGACCTCGTACGCCAACGACATGGCCGGCTTCTGCGAGGCCGGCACCCCGGCCGTGGTCGTCCTGCCGCGCACCGTCGAGCAGGTCCAGCATGTGATGCGTACTGCCACCGCCCTCCGGACACCGGTCGTCCCGCAGGGCGCCCGCACCGGGCTCTCCGGCGCGGCCAACGCCAGTGACGGCTGCATCGTGCTGTCGCTGGTCACGATGGACCGGATCCTGGAAATCAGCCCGGTGGACCGGATCGCGGTCGTCGAACCGGGCGTCATCAACGCGGTACTCTCCCGCGCCGTCGCCGAACAGGGCCTGTACTACCCGCCGGACCCGTCCAGCTGGGAGATGTGCACCATCGGCGGCAATATCGGCACGGCGTCCGGCGGCCTGTGCTGCGTGAAGTACGGGGTGACCGCCGAATACGTACTGGGGCTCGATGTGGTGCTCGCCGATGGCCGGCTGCTCAGCACGGGTCGCCGCACCGCCAAGGGAGTCGCCGGTTACGACCTGACCCGCCTCTTCGTCGGCTCCGAGGGCAGCCTCGGCATCGTCGTGCGGGCCGTACTCGCCCTGAAGCCCGCCCCGCCGCAGCAGCTGGTGCTGGCCGCCGAGTTCTCCTCCGCCACGGCCGCCTGCGACGCGATCTGCCGGATCATGGAGGAGGGCCACACGCCGTCACTCCTCGAACTCATGGACCGCACGACCATCCACGCGGTCAACAAGATGGCGCACATGGGTCTCCCCGAGACCACCGAGGCCCTGCTGCTCGCCGCCTTCGACACCCCCGACCCGGCGGCAGACCTGGCCGCGGTGGGCGCGCTCTGTACGGCGGCCGGGGCCACCGAAGTGGTGCCCGCCGAGGACGTGGCCGAGTCCGAACTCCTGCTGCAGGCACGGCGGATGTCCCTCACCGCGCTGGAGACGGTCAAATCGGCCACGATGATCGACGATGTCTGCGTGCCCCGTTCCCAGCTCGGCGCGATGCTCGACGGCACGGCGGCCATCGCCGACAAGTACGGCCTCACCATCGGCGTCTGCGCTCATGCGGGCGACGGGAACACCCATCCGGTGGTCTGCTTCGACCAGGAGAACCCCGACGAGTCGCGCAGGGCCCGCGAATCCTTCGACGAGATCATGGCGCTCGGCCTGCGACTCGGCGGCACGATCACCGGCGAACACGGCGTCGGACTGCTCAAGAAGGAGTGGCTGGCGCGTGAGCTCGGCCCGGTCGGTCTGGAACTGCAACGCGGGGTCAAGCAGGCCTTCGACCCGCTGGGTCTGCTCAACCCCGGCAAGCTGTTCTGACCGCGGCCCCCGGCTCGCGGGCCGCTCACTGGCTCTCGTCGTCGGCGGACTCCTCGGACGGCCACGGGTCGCTCAGCCAGAGATCGTCCGCGGGCAGCGCGCTGAGCAGCGCGGACAGTCCTTCGTCGAGGCCGAGCCGGTCGCCCTCCGACCCCGGCGGCACCGCCCGCAGGGTCCGCTCCAGCCAGGCGGAGACCTGCGCGGCGGGCGCCTCCAGCAGCGCGTTCCCGTCCGGCGATGTCAACGCCATGCAGATGAGGCTCCTGCCGTCCACCTTGGTGGGCCAGATCCGGACGTCACCGTGACCGCACGGCCGGAACACGCCCTCGACGAGCAGTTCCCGGGCGAAGGTCCAGTTCACCGGGGCCTCGGAGCAGATGTGAAAGCTGACGTGCACGGCGTAGGGGTCCTCCGTGCGGTAGGCCAGCCGGGCGGGGACCGGGATGCTGCGCTCCGGCGACAGCACCAGCATGAGTTCCAGTTCACGTTCCACCACGGTGTCCATGGCGTGCCCTTCCTCTCCTTGTCAGGATGGCCCGAAGACGGGCCGCACAGGGTGAGAGCACCTTGCCCCGCAGCTATGACGCGGGTTTCGATGATGATGTGCCGATGACCGGAAAGTGGTCGATGCGGCAGGACCGGTCCGTGGTCGTGCGGCGGTCTGATACATGTGGAGCCCTGCATTGCGGCTCTCGAGGAGATACGGGACCACGGAGATGAGCGCCCCCACCCCGGCCACCGGCGACGGCAGCCCCACACCCGGCTACTACCCGGACCCATCGATCCCCGGATACGTGCGGTACTGGAACGGTGGCTCCTGGGTGCCCGGCACGAGCCGCCCTGCCCCCGAGGGCGGCAGCGCGGACGGCAACCCGGCCATGCCGGTACCGTCCGGCGGCGCCGCGCCTGCGCCTGCTGCTGCCCCTGCTGTGCCCGCTGCGGAGGAGACCGGGCCGGTCTTCTTCGACGAGGAACCGGAGTACGACAGCCGCCAGGAGCCCTCGTCCGCCTGGCAGGCCGACGCCTCACGCCAGACCGGCTTCGGTGGTGAGCGCGACCGCCGGGTCTCCTGGGGCGGCCCGGACCCCCGCACGCCGGCCGAAGCGCCCGCCGCGGAGCAGCCCGCCGGGCCGGAGCAGGGCAGGCCCGCGCTGCCGGCCGGCCGTAAGGAGTCCGGCGTGCCGTCGGACACGGTCGCCCTCCGCGCGCTGCGTCCGCAGGGGCCCGGCGGAACCGGCCGGACGAGCAGGACGGACGGCACGATGTCCATCCGGGCCGTGCGCCCGCAGCCCCAGCAGCAGTCACCCCAGCAGCACCAGCCACCGCAAGCTCAACAGGCCGCCCCGCCGCAGGTCCCGGCCCAACAGCAGGCCCAGCAACCCCAGCAGCAAGCCCGCCAGGCCCCGCAGCCGGCGCCCCCGCAGCCGCAACTGCCCTCGCAGGCACGCCCGCTCGGCACACCGACCACCCCCGGGCCGGGCGGTGGTGCCGCCTCCTGGCCGCAGCAGGTGCAGCAGCTGGCCAGGCCCGGGGCGGAGTCCGATGAGCAGGGGCTGCCGCCCTGGAAGCCGGTGGTCGAGGACCCCTTCCTGCAGGCCGCTCGTGCCCAGGCGTCCGCCCGTCCCGCGAGTCTCGGCAAACGGCTGGTGGCGCGGCTGATCGACGCCGTTCTCCTGGGCGCGGTCGTCGGCGCGGTGGCCGTGCCGTTCCTGACGAAGGCGGCGGACCACATCAGCAGCAAGATCGACGAGGCCAAACTGTCCGGCACCACCGTCACGGTCTGGCTGCTGGACGGGACGACGGCCGGCTGCCTCGGCGTCGTCATCGGCGCCTTCCTGGTGCTCGGGCTGCTCTACGAGGCGCTGCCCACCGCCAAGTGGGGGCGCACCCTGGGGAAGAAGCTGTGCGGCATCCAGGTGCGCGGAATGGAGACCTATGAACCACCGGCCTTCGGAGCCGCGCTGACCCGCTGGCTGGTCTACGGCGTGCTGAGCCTGCTGGTCATCGGTGTGGTCAACGTGCTCTGGTGCCTGTTCGACCGGCCATGGCGGCAGTGCTGGCACGACAAGGCGGCGCGGACCTTCGTGGCGGTCGGCTGACGGGCCGTCACTCGTACGGCCTTGACCGGATGCGGGGCTCTGCCCGGCGCGGTCGACTCGGGCCATGAGCACCGATCCCCCTCCGTCCGGTCCGCCTCCCGAGGACGACCCGTTCCTCAAGAAGCCGCAGGACGACGTTCCGCCGCCGCCGGGCAACCCGTACGACAACCCGCCGCACGGCTCCACGCCGCCCGGTGGCGGCCCGTACGGCGGCGGAGGTCCTCAGCAGCCGCCACCCCCGCCGGGCGGCGGCTCCGACGGTCCCTACGGCGCTCCGCCACCGCCGTACGACCCGAACGCCTACGGCGGCGGCTACGGCGGCAGCGACCCCCTCGCCGGGATGCCGCCGCTCGCGCCGAGCGGTAAACGGGTGCTGGCCCGGATCGTCGACATCGTGATCGTCGCCGTGGTCGTCTGGCTGATCTCCCTGGCGTTCGGCGGGTTCCGGTACAACTACACCTCCGACAATGTGGCGTACGGCCGGGAAGTCGGCCAGAGCATCCTCGCGGCGATTCTCTACGTCGGCTACGACACGTTCATGACGTCTCGGGGCAGCGGCCAGACCTACGGCAAACGGCTGCTCAATCTGCGCACCGCGAACCTCAACGACGGCACCACACCCACTGTGCAGTCGGCGTTCGTCCGGGCTCTGGTGCTGTGGCTGCCCGCGGTCTTCTGCTGTGCCTGCGTTTGGACCGCGATCTGCGGCGGCTGGAGTTTCTTCGACCGGCCCTACAAACAGGGTCTGCACGACAAGGCGGCCAAGACGGTGGTGGTGTCAGCTCCGCAGTGAGTGCCCGCCGACGCGGTCCGCCCGGCCGGTGGGCGCTGTCACGCGTACGGCGGCGGGTGCGCTCGCCGGTACCGAGACGGCGGCCCGGCCGGCGCTGTCCTGGGCCGCGCCGTTCCGGACCCCGGCCTCCGCCGCACGTGCCGCCCTCGGCATGGGCACGGTCATGGCGACCAGGAGCCCGAGGATCCACGCCGCCAGCACGATGACGGCGACTCCGACGCCCGAAGTGGTGCGGGAGAGCAGCAACATCGCCAGCGTGGAGAAGACGACGGTGGCCGAACCATAGGCGAGCTGTGCGGCAGTCGGACGCGGCATGGCGATATCCGTCCTAGGGACAGCGGTGGGCGGTCGATTCGACAGAGCGGACCGGTACCTCTCCCGGCACCGGCACGCCGTCGAAAGACTCTAATCCGACGCATGCCCGAGCGGAACCGGTAGTAAGCGTGACCTAACCCACGGTGCCGATGCACAGGGGGCGCACGGAGTCATTCTGCCGGCCAAGTGCTGGGACGGACGCGCCCGTTGACTGCGTGTGAGGTCGATGGGGAGGGTGAGGCATCCCGACCCCGAGGGCCGTCCGCGGGACGTCCGGGAGTCGTCCGGGAGGCGTCCGCGGCGCGTCCGGATACCGGAAGTCGCGCCCTGCATAGTGCAATTGGAGTGTGCAAGTCAAGGTCTGTCTTTTCTCTCGCACCTTCGATCGAATGTCGTCACTTGCGACTTGTTCGGGGAGGACAGCACCAAGTGAATATCAAGAGACGGGCGACGACCCGCGCGGGCGCCGTACTCGTGGCCATCGCCGCGACCATGGCAACCACCGCGGCGTACGCCACGGCCCAGGCCGACACCAAGGCGCCCACGGCATCCACGACGCCGGCGGCCAAGAAGATCGACCGCCGGGACCCCGGGACCGGGCTCAAGGGCGGGCACGACAACATCCCGAGCGCCCTCAGCCGGCAGCAGGACAAGCAGCACCAGGCAGCGCTCGAGCAGGTCATAGCGGGCCACAAGAAGGTCCAGTCGAAACACGGTTCGCAGGTCGTGCGGCTCGACGACAAGAAGTACGTCGAACTCGGCCGGGAGAAGACCGACAAGATCTTCACGGTCCTGGCGCAGTTCGGCACCAAGGTCGACGACACCACCATGTACGACCCGGACGGCCCCGACGGCCCGAAGCCGCCGGTCAAGAAGTACGGCGGCACACCCGGCCCCGCGCACAACGAGATCGCCCAGCCGGACCGCACGAAGGACAACAGCACGGCCTGGCAGAACGACTACAACCGCGACCACTTCCAGAACCTGTACTTCGGTACGGGCAAGGGCACCGAGTCGCTGAAGACGTTCTACGAGAAGAACTCGTCGGGCCGTTACTCGGTCGAGGGCGATGTCTCCGACTGGGTCACCGTCCCGTACAACGAGGCGCGTTACGGTTCCAACTACTGCGGCTCCACCATCTGCGCCAGCGCCGGCGACCTGGTGCGCGACGGCATCAACGCGTGGGTCGACGCGCAGAAGGCCGCGGGCAAGACGGATGCCGAGATCAAGGCGACGCTGGCCACCTACGACCAGTGGGACCGCTACGACTACGACGGCGACGGCAACTTCAACGAGCCCGACGGCTACATCGACCACTTCCAGATCGTGCACGCCGGCGAGGACGAGTCGGCCGGCGGCGGCGCGCAGGGCACCGACGCCCTCTGGGCGCACCGCTCGTACGTGTACGGCACGGACACCGGCAAGACCGGCCCGGCCGACAACGAGGCCGGCGGCACCCCGATCGGTGACACCGGCATGTGGGTCGGCGACTACACGATGCAGCCGGAGAACGGCGGCCTCGGTGTCTTCGCCCACGAGTACGGCCACGACCTGGGCCTGCCCGACGAGTACGACACCACCAACACCGCCGAGAACTCGGTCGGTTTCTGGTCGCTGATGTCGGCGGGTTCCTGGCTGAGCACGGGTGACAACGCCATCGGCAACATGCCGGGCGACCTGTCCGCCTGGGACAAGCTCCAGCTGGGCTGGCTCAACTACGGCGAGGCCAAGGCCGCGACGTCGTCGACCACCAAGCTGGGCGTCTCGGAGTACAACACCAAGAACAAGCAGGCGCTGGTCGTCTCGCTGCCGGACAAGCCGGTCACCACGACCATCGTCAAGCCGGCCGAGGGCACCAAGCAGTGGTGGAGCGGGATGGGTGACAACCTCTCCAACACGCTGACCCGTTCCGTCGACCTGACCGGCAAGTCCAAGGCATCGCTGGACCTTTCCGGCTGGTGGGACATCGAGAAGGACTACGACTACCTCTACACCGAGGTGTCGACGGACGGCGGCGCCGACTGGACCGCCATCGACGGCAAGGCCGACGGTGCGCAGATCCCGCGCGACGGCGGCGACAAGCCCGCGCTGACCGGTTCGTCCACCGTGTACAAGAACCTCTCGTACCCGCTCGACGCCTACGCGGGCAAGAAGATCGAGCTGCGCTTCCGCTACGCGACCGACGGCGGTGTGGCAGGCAAGGGCTTCGCGGCCGACGCGATCTCGGTGAACGCCGACGGTGCTCCGCTCTTCACGGACAACGCCGAGACGGACGACGCGGGTTGGACCGCTTCGGGCTTCTCGCGCATCGCCGAGTCGTTCACCAAGGACTACCCGCAGTACTACATCGCGGAGAACCGCCAGTACGTCTCGTTCGACCAGACGCTCAAGACGGGCCCGTACAACTTCGGCTTCTCGAAGACCCGCCCGGACTGGGTGGAGTACTACCCGTACCAGCGCGGCCTGATGATCTGGCAGTGGGACACCTCGCAGCCGGACAACAACGTCAGCGCGCACCCGGGCCAGGGCCAGATCCTTCCGATCGACTCGCACGCCAAGCCGCTGAAGTGGTCGGACGGCACGGTCATCCGGAACAAGATCCAGCCCTTCGACGCGCCGTTCAGCTGGTACCCGACGAACGGGTTCACCCTGCACAACGCGGACGTCGCCACCCGGATCCACCCGCAGCTGGGTGTTCCGGTCTTCGACGACCACAAGGGAACGTACTGGTACGAGCAGAACAAGACCGGCAGTGTCCAGGTTACTGACACCAACACCCGGATCACGATCCTGCGGCAGCCGCTGAGCGGCTCCACGATCACGGTCCACGTCGGTCCCTCGCACCACTGACGCACATACCCGCAGGTCAAGACATGATCGGCCGTCGCCCTCTAGCGGGCGGCGGCCGATCGTGTTTAGGTGCGTCTTGCACAGCTCTTATTGACACGAGGTCTCATGGGGGAGATGAACGGTATGCCAGGTGGCGGATTCACCAGACTTCCGAGCGGTAGCGTGGTGGTCGCACTCACCCTGCCGAGCCCGGACCGGCTGACCGAGGTGCGCGTCCTGGTCCGCGCGGCGAACCGCGCCCGCGCGCTGACCCGCCTACGGAATCTGGGCCTCCGCGCGGTGTACCTCCGCGGAAACACCCACCCACCGACTCCCGACGAGATCACCGCCGTCCTGCACCACCCGGACGGCCTCCTGTGGCGCGCGGCCCCCCAGGACCGCGCCGAACTCTGGCACCCCATCGGAGCACTGCTGCGGTAGCCGAGCCTGATTGTTGCCGCACGTCCGATCCACCGTGCGCAAAACCCAGCCCCTCCTGGGGGCCCCTCCGTGGGGGCCCCCCGGACGGGGTCCGGGGGAGGTAGCTGGGGGGAGATCGAGGAGCGGGGTCCGGCGCAGAGCCCCGGAAAGAAGCCGCACCCCCGCTCACACCACCGGCTTGCCCCGCAACTCCGCCCCGGCCGAGCGCATCTCATCCAGCGCCCGTCCCGTCGTCTCCGCCGAGACCCCCGCCGTAAGGTCCAGCAGCACAGTGGTCGTGAGCCCCGCCCCCACCGCGTCCAGCGCCGTGGCCCGCACACAGTGGTCGGTGGCTATGCCGACCACGTCGACCGCGGTGATCTCCCGCGCCCGCAGCCAGTCGGCCAGGGTGACGCCGTTCTCGTCGACGCCCTCGAAGCCGCTGTAGGCCGCCGCGTACGCCCCCTTGTCGAAGACCGCGTCGATCGCCCCCGATGCGACGGCCGGCGCGAAATTGGCGTGGAAGCCCACCCCCTCCGTGCCCGCCACGCAATGCGGCGGCCAGGAGCGGACGTAGTCGGGGTGGGACGAGAAGTGGTTGCCGGGGTCCACGTGGTGGTCGCGGGTGGCCACGACGTGTCGGTAGCAGGCGGGGGCCTGTCCGATCAGTTCCGTGATGGCGGCGGCGACATCCGCCCCACCGGCGACGGCGAGACTTCCGCCCTCGCAGAAGTCGTTCTGCACATCAACGACGATCAAGGCGCGATGCATGACGGATTCCCTTTGTCGCAAGAGTGACAGCGGTAGGAGCAATGACAACGGAGGTATGCCCGTGGTGACTCACGCGTACTCGGTGGGGATGACCGCCTCCCCCCGGGACAGCTGAAGCGCCGACATCGGCAGCGTCGAGCGCACCGCGAGATGCCGCTCGCGCACCCGGTCCAGCGGCTCGCGCTCGATGACCGAGCCGCCCTTGACCAGCTGGACCAGCAATTGCCGGTCGGCCAGTTCGGCCGGCACCGTGCCCGTGCCGATCACCTCCGCCTCGGCGACACCGTCCGCGTCCGTCCGGCGCGCGGCCCACTTGCGGCCGCCCCGTGAGGTCTTGGCGCCCAGCGACTTCTTCGCCACCGGCTGCAGCGGCGCCGCCGGGTCGGCCGACGTGGCGCGGGCCACCAGCTTGTAGACCATGGAGCAGGTGGGGTTCCCGCTGCCGGTGACGAGCTGGGTGCCGACTCCGTACGCGTCCACCGGCGCGGCGGCGAGCGAGGCGATGGCGTACTCGTCCAGATCCGAGGTGACCACGATCTTGGTGTCGGTCGCCCCCAGGGTGTCCAGTTCCTTGCGCACCTTGTGCGCGACCAGCAGCAGGTCCCCCGAGTCGATGCGGACCGCGCCCAGTTCGGGCCCGGCGATCTCGACCGCGGTGCGGACCGCCTCCGCCACGTCGTAGGTGTCGACCAGCAGGGTGGTGCCGCGCCCGAGCGACTCGACCTGCGCGGTGAACGCCTGCCGCTCGTCGTCGTGCAGCAGGGTGAACGCGTGCGCGCTGGTGCCGACGGTGGGGATCCCGTAACGGAACCCGGCCGCCAGGTCGGAGGTCGTCGAGAAGCCGCCGACGTACGCGGCGCGGGAGGACGCCACCGCCGCCAGTTCGTGCGTACGGCGTGCGCCCATCTCGATCAGCGGGCGTTCGCCGGCCGCCGTGGACATCCGGGAGGCCGCGGCGGCGATGGCCGAGTCGTGGTTGAGGATCGAGAGGATGACCGTCTCGAGCAGCACGCACTCGGCGAACGAACCCTCCACCCGCAGGATGGGGGAGCCCGGGAAGTAGACCTCGCCCTCCGGGTAGCCCCAGATGTCGCCGCCGAAGCGGTAGGACGTCAGCCATTCGGCCGTCGGCTCGTCGACGATCTTCTGCTCGTTCAGAAACCGCAGCTGGGTCTCGTCGAACCGGAAGTTCTCCACCGCGTCCAGCACACGCCCGGTCCCGGCGACGACGCCGTACCGCCGTCCCTCGGGCAGCCGCCGGGTGAAGACCTCGAAGACCGAGCGCCGGTCGGCGCTGCCGGCCCGGAGCGCGGCCTGGAGCATGGTGAGCTCGTACTGGTCGGTGAAGAGCGCGGTCGACGGCACATGTACCGGCAGGCCAAGGTCCGAAGTGTTCATATGAGCGATGCTACCCCCTATCTCGTCAGAGTGACGAGATCTATGGGCCGGTGTGTGCGCCGCCACTCCACGGGTGGCAGCATGGGGTACGTGAGTGTCGCCCCCGTAGAGATCGAACGTCCCGAATCGGCCGAGGAGACCTTCGCCGTCCCCGAGCCCGACGTCCCGTGGGTGACGCTCGTCCACAATGACCCGGTCAACCTGATGAGCTACGTCGAATACGTCTTCCGTGCGTACTTCGGCTATTCGAAGGGGAAAGCACACAAACTGATGCTCGACGTGCACCAGAAGGGCCGGGCCGTGGTCTCCAGCGGCAGCCGCGAGGAGATGGAACGCGACGTGCAGGCCATGCACGGATACGGCCTCTGGGCCACACTCACCCAGGACCGCAACTGATGGCCGGTCAGTTCGAACCGGTGAAGGGCGGCGGCGCGGCCGTCGCGCTGGACGAGGTCGAGATCTCCATTCTGCGCTCCCTCGTCGTCCAGTTGCTCGAGTTGGTAGGGCCGGGAGACGAGCCGGCCGACGGCGAGGAGGAGGACCCGCTGGCGTCGCTGTTCGCCGAGGGCCCGACCGAGGCGCCCGCCGACCCGGCGCTGGCCCGGCTCTTCCCCGACGCGTACGACGAGAAGGAGGCGGACTACTCCTCGGAGTTCCGCCGATTCACCGAGAACGATCTGCGCGCCCGGAAGCGCGACGACGCGCTGGTGATGGTGCGGACCCTGGACGAGGCCGCCGCCGCACCGTCGTCCGGCGGCGCGACCCGCGGTGGCCACTGGGGCGGTGGCAGGAAGCGGGCCCGGTCCGGAGCCGCGGTGGTCAGGCTGTCGCCCGAGGACTCGCTGCACTGGCTCGGCGCGCTCAACGACCTCAGGCTGACCATCGGCACCCGCCTCGAGGTCTCCGACGAGGACGAGAACGACGAGCTGTACCGGCTCCCGGACGACGACCCCCGCAAGCCGATGGTGATGGCCTACCTCTGGCTCGGCGCCCTCCAGGAAACCCTCGTCGGCACTCTGGCGGCGTAACGCCATCCCCACCCGGTTGTCCCCGCACCCCAGGATGCCCGTCCGCTCAACGGACGCTCAAATCCGGATAACGATGCTGTCACTAAGGCGGAATACTTTGCTCCGCCTGGTGCTTTTCATCCGGTTCTTCCAGTGGCGTGGATCACATTCGCATCGGACGATCACTGTTGCCGGCGTGATAAATCTGCACGATCACTCGGCGGCGCACCCCGTCCCCGAGGGCGTCAGGGGTGTCCGGGCGACCAGGATCGGCGCAGTCGGTCCGAGCCGCATACGGCCGGGTCGGTGACGGCCGGACCGGCAGGGAGAAAGGCGCATCACCATGACCTCAGTGCAGGTCAACGAGCAGCACGACGGCAGTGAGGCCGGGGCGGCAACGTCCAGCGAGGGTTACCAGCGGGGCCTCGGCTCACGCCAGATCCAGATGATCGCGATCGGCGGCGCCATCGGCACCGGGCTCTTCCTCGGAGCCGGAAAGGCCATCTCCAAGGCCGGGCCGAGTCTCATCCTCGCCTACGCCATCGCGGGACTGGTCATCTTCTTCATCATGCGGGCCCTGGGCGAACTGCTCATGTACCGCCCGGTCTCCGGCTCCTTCTCGGAGTACGCCCGCGAGTTCATCGGCCCCTTCGCCGGCTACGTCACCGGCTGGACGTACTGGCTCTTCTGGGTCGTCACCGGGATCACCGAGGTCACCGCGGCAGCGACCTACATGACGTACTGGTGGGACATCCCCCAGTGGCTCTCCGCCCTGGTCTTCACGATCATCCTCTACGGCGTGAACCTGATCTCGGTGAAACTCTTCGGCGAACTCGAGTTCTGGTTCTCGATGGTCAAGGTCACCGCCATCATCGGCATGATCCTGATCTGCGCCGGCATCCTCACCCTCGGCTTCTCCGACGCCGGCGACACCGCGACCGTCGCGCACCTCTGGGACAACGGCGGATTCTTCCCCAAGGGCATCAAGGGCACCCTGATGACCCTGCAGATCGTGATGTTCGCCTTCCTCGCCGTGGAGCTGGTCGGCGTCACCGCGGGGGAGTCCAAGGACCCGAAGAAGGTCCTCCCCAAGGCCATCAACACCGTGCCGTGGCGCATCGCCGTCTTCTACATCGGCGCGCTGATCATGATCCTGTCGGTCGTCCCGTGGACCGAGTTCCAGCCCGGCGTCAGCCCCTTCGTCGCCGCCTTCCAGAAGATGGGCCTGGGCATCGGCGCCGCCATCGTCAACTTCGTGGTGCTGACCGCGGCCCTCTCCTCCTGCAACTCCGGCATGTACTCCACCGGCCGGATGCTGCGCGACCTGGCACTCAACGGCCAGGGCCCGAAGCTCTTCACCAAGCTGACCCGCAGCGGCACCCCGCTGGTCGGTACCACCGTCTCCGCCGCGCTGATGCTGGTGGGCGTCTGGATCAACTACCAGTGGCCCGGCGAAGCGTTCAACTACGTCGTCTCCTTCGCGACCATCTCCGGCATGTGGGCCTGGATCGTGATCCTCGTCTGTCAGATCCGCTACCGGGCCAAGGCGGACCGCGGTGAACTCCCGCAGTCCAGCTTCCGGGCCCCCGGTGCCCCCTGGACCAGCTGGTTCTCGCTCGCCTTCATCGCACTCGTCATCGTGATGATGGGCATCGACAAGGACACCCGCGTCTCGCTCTACTGCGCGCCGTTCTGGGCCCTGATCCTCGGCGTCTCCTACCTGGTGCTGCGCGCCCGCAACCCGGAGGGCGCGGCCTTCGCCAAGCGGTGACCCCGGCAGGTGACCCTCAGCGGGTCACGGCAGGTAATTCTCAGCATGTGGGCCCGCGCGTACCGCACTCCGGTACGCGCGGGCCGTGCTCTTCGGTCTGTCTGCTTATCCTGATCGGCATGCTGACCCTTACCCAGGCCCTGCACGACCAGATCGTGGCGCACGCCCGCGCCGACCACCCCGACGAGGCATGCGGAGTCGTCGCCGGGCCGGCGGGCACCGACCGCCCGGAACGGTTCATCCCGATGCTGAACGCCGCCCGGTCGCCCACGTTCTACGAGTTCGACTCGGTGGACCTGCTGAAGCTCTACCGCGACATGGACGACCGCGACGAGGAACCGGTGATCGTCTACCACTCGCACACCGCGACCGAGGCCTACCCCTCACGTACGGACGTCAGCTACGCCAACGAGCCCGGCGCGCACTACGTGCTGGTCTCCACGGCGGACACGGACGACGCCGGCCCCTTCCAGTTCCGGTCCTACCGGATCGTCGACGGCGTGATCACCGAGGAAGAAGTGAAGATCGTCCAGTAGTCGGACGCATCGATACCACATGGCGAGATCACACACCGGATCCCGGTCCGGGAATCGATACGATGACCCCATGGTTTCCATCGACGTGAGCGAATCGACGCCGGACCTCCTGCTGGTCTCGCGGCGGCACGTCGATCTGTGCCGCCTTGCCAGCGCGATCTGTCCGCGTCCCGCTGCCGTCTGAGCCACGGCCCCGCGCGCACCAACAGCTCCGCACCGCCCGCACAGCTCCGCACCGCCCGCGCTACGCCGCGTCCTGAGTCCGACCCTTCCGACAGGAGCCCAGCCATGGCCATCGAGGTCCGCATCCCGACCATCCTCCGCACCTACACCGACGGCGCCAAGGCGGTCGAAGGCAGCGGTGACACCCTCGCCGACCTCTTCACCGACCTCGAGTCCCGCCACCACGGCATCCGTGAGCGGATCGTCGACGGTGAACAGCTCCGCCGCTTCGTGAACGTCTATCTCAACGACGAGGACGTCCGCTTCCTGGACGGCATCTCCACCAAGCTGACCGACGGCGACAGCGTCACGATCCTCCCGGCCGTGGCCGGCGGCATGGTCTGAGCCCCTGATGCGATACGACTCCCCGCTGGCGGCGGTGGGCAACACCCCGCTCGTACGGCTTCCGCGCCTTTCCCCCTCCGACAGCGTCCGGATCTGGGCCAAGCTGGAGGACCGGAACCCGACCGGCTCGATCAAGGACCGCCCCGCGCTCCACATGGTCGAACAGGCCGAGAAGGACGGCCGGTTGACACCCGGCTGCACCATTCTGGAACCCACCTCCGGCAACACCGGCATCTCGCTCGCTATGGCGGCCCGGCTGAAGGGCTACCGCATCGTCTGCGTCATGCCGGAGAACACCTCCCAGGAACGGCGCGACCTGCTCACCATGTGGGGCGCGGAGATCATCTCCTCCCCGGCGGCGGGCGGCTCCAACACCGCCGTACGCGTGGCCAAGGAACTCAGTGCCGAGCACCCGGACTGGGTGATGCTCTACCAGTACGGCAACCCCGACAACGCGGGCGCGCACTACGCCACCACCGGCCCCGAGATCCTCGCCGACCTCCCCTCCATCACCCACTTCGTGGCGGGCCTCGGCACCACGGGCACGCTGATGGGCGCCGGCCGCTTCCTGCGCGAGAACGTCGAGGGCATCCACATCGTCGCCGCCGAGCCGCGCTACGACGACCTGGTCTACGGCCTCCGCAACCTGGACGAGGGCTTCGTCCCCGAGCTCTACGACGCGTCCGTCCTGACCACGAGGTTCTCGGTCGGCAGCGCGGACGCGGTGACCCGCACCCGCGAGCTGCTGCAGCAGGAGGGCATCTTCGCCGGTGTCTCGACCGGGGCGGCGCTGCATGCGGCGATCGGGGTGGGCCGGAAGGCCGTCAAGGCCGGTGAGCCCGCCGACATCGTCTTCATCGTCGCCGACGGCGGGTGGAAGTACCTGTCCACCGGCGTGTACACGGCTCCGACGACCGAGGCGGCGATCGAGACCCTGCAGGGCCAGCTCTGGGCGTAGCCCGGGGCTCTCGTCCGCTACTCCGTCTCACCGGGCCCGGCGGACCGGTCGCGGGAACGACCCGCGGTCCGCTCGGGCCCCCGCCCGGCCCGGCGGCCCCGCCGGGGCCGCCGCCCCCGCCCTCGTCCGTCGACGATCGAGGCGACCAGGCCGAGCAGTACGACAGCGATCAGCGCCAGCACCCACGTCGTATCCATGACTCCGACCGTACCGGCGCGCGAGCGCCGTGGGAGCGGCCGCACGCCCACCCGAACCGGTGACAGCGCAGGTGAGTTCGCCCACAACGGCCCACTGTGGAGGAGCGACGGCCGCTCATGCGCCTTACGCTCGACAGACCGCACGACCCCCGTCGCCCGGCCCGTCCACGGAGGTTCCCACTCCATGAAGCTCACCGTCGTCGGCTGCTCGGGGTCGTTCCCATCCGTGGAATCGGCCTGCTCGAGCTACCTCGTAGAGGCCGACGGCTTCCGGCTGCTCCTCGACATGGGCAATGGTGCCTTGGGCGAGCTGCAGCGTTACTGCGGTCTCTACGACCTCGACGCCATCTTTCTCAGTCATCTGCACTCGGACCACTGCATCGACATGTGCGCGTATTTCGTTGCGCGCTACTACCGCCACGACGGAGGCCGCTGCGGAGCCATCCCCGTCTACGCGCCCGACGGCGCCGCCGAGCGCCTGACCGCGGCGTACGCCGACACGCCGTCCTCCTCGTCGATGAGCGAGGTCTTCGACTTCCACACCCTGAAGCCGGGGTCGTTCGAGATCGGCCCGTTCTCCGTGCGTACGGAGAAGGTCTGGCATCCGGTTGAGGCGTTCGGCATCCGTATCGAGCACGGCGGCTCCACCCTGACGTACTCCGGGGACACCGGCGTCTGCGAGCCCCTGCACGAACTGGCCCTCAACAGCGATCTGTTCCTCTGCGAGGCGTCCTTCACGCACGGCAAGGAGGACGTTCCCGGCCTCCATCTGAACGGCCGCGAGGCGGGCGCGCAGGCGGCGCGCGCCCAGGTGGGCCGGTTGGTGCTGACCCACGTCCCGCCGTGGACGGACGGCAAGCGGAATCTGGCGGACGCGCGGGCGGTGTACCAGGGGCCGGCCGAACTGGCCGTGTCCGGTGCGGTGTACGAGTTCTGACCCGCGCCCCGTCCCACGCGAAGGCCCCCCGGAACCCAAGCTTCCGGGGGGCCTTCGTGCGTCGCTGACGCGAGGGTCACGCCTTGGTGAGGTCCTCGATCTCCTCCTCGGGCTCCCGGCCCGGGGTCTTGAGGTCGAACTTGGCGATCGCGAAGCGGAAGACCACGTAGTAGATCGCCGCGAACACCAGGCCGATCGGGATGATCAGCCACGGCCGGGTCGCATGGTTCCAGTTCAGCAGGTAGTCGATGAGCCCGGCCGAGAAGTTGAAGCCGGCATGCACCCCGAGGCCCCAGGTGATGGCCATCGACGCCGCGGTGAGCAGCACGTGGACCACGTAGAGGATCGGCGCGATGAACATGAACGAGAACTCGATCGGCTCGGTCACACCGGTCACGAAGGAGGTCAGCGCGAGGGAGACCATCATGCCCAGAACGGCCTTGCGGCGCTCGGGGCGGGCGGCGTGCGCCATGGCGAGCGCGGCGGCCGGGAGGCCGAACATCATGATCGGGAAGAAGCCCGACTGGAACATACCGGCGGTCGGGTCGCCGGCCAGGAAGCGAGTGATGTCACCGTGCACGACGTCGCCGGCGGAGTTCGTGAAGTCACCGAGCTGGAACCAGGCCACCGTGTTGACGAACTGGTGCATACCGACCGGAATCAGCGCACGGTTCACGCCACCGAAGAGCGCGGCGCCGCCGGAGCCCAGGCCGGTCATCCACTCGCCGAAGTGGGAGATGCCGCTGCCGATGGGCTCCCATATCAGGCCGAAGACGACACCGACGATGAGACCCACGAAGGCCATGATGATCGGGACGAGCCGTCGGCCGTTGAAGAAGCCGAGCCAGTCGACCAGCTTGGTGCGGTGGAACTTCTGCCACAGGACCGCGGAGAGCAGCCCCATGATGATGCCGCCGAGGACGCCCGGGTCGTTGAACGTGGCCGCGACGTCGACGCCCTTGTTGGCGGTCGTGTTCACCACGGCGTCGGTGACCGGGAACGCCTGGAGCACCTTGCTGTAAACGAGGAAGCCGACCACCGCGGCGAGCGCCGTGGAGCCGTCCGACTTTTTGGCGAAGCCGATCGCCACGCCTATGCAGAACAGGATCGGCAGGGCGCCGGTGAGTGCGCCGCCGGCGTTGCCGAAGACGGCGGCGACCTTGTCCCAGCCGAGCCCGTCCTTGCCGAAGACATCGTCCGCGCCGAGGCGGACCATGATGCCCGCCGCGGGAAGGACGGCGATCGGCAGCTGCAGGCTGCGGCCGACCTTCTGCAGGCCCTGGAACAGGCCGGAGCCCCGCTTCTTCGCGGGCGCCGCGGTGGCGGTGGCCGTACTCATTGACTTCCTCCATGTGCCGGTGCTGCCGGAGACCGTCGGGGGACGCGCAGCACAGGTGGTCTACACCACTCAGTGGTGTAGACCAGTTTTAACATGGTGAAGGCGTGATAAGGAACCGTCACTTTCTGTGGCGTGGGCCATAGCGGACCAAGATACCCAAAGCCCCCGGAGCCATCGGCTCCGGGGGCTTTGGGCGACGGCGATGGTCGCTGTACGTCACGCCTTGGTGACGTCCTCTACTTCCTCCTCGGGCTCCCGCCCCGGCGTCCGTACGTTGAAGAAGGTGATCACGAACCGGAAGACCACGTAGTACACCACCGCGAAACACAGCCCGATCGGGATCACCAGCCACGGTTTCGTGTCGAGATGCCAGTTGATGACGTAGTCGATCAGCCCGGCCGAGAAGCTGAAGCCGACATGCGCGCCGAGGGACCAGGTGATCGCCATCGAGGCGCCGGTCAGCAAGGCGTGCAGACCGTAGAGCAGCGGCGCGGCGAACATGAAGGAGAATTCCAGCGGCTCGGTCACCCCGGTCACGAACGAGGTGAGTGCCACCGAGATCATCAGCCCGGTGACCTCCTTGCGCCGCTCGGGCCGCGCGCAGTGCGCGATGGCCAGCGCGGCCGCCGGGAGGCCGAACATCATGATCGGGAAGAAGCCGGACATGAACTGCCCCGCGTGCGGGTCGCCCGCGAAGAACCGGGTCAGGTCGCCCTGCACCAGCTTGCCGTCGGGGTTCTTGAAACTGCCCGCCTGGAACCAGAAGAAGGTGTTCAGGAACTGGTGCATGCCGATCGGGATCAGCAGCCGGTTGGCGACGCCGAAGATCGCCGCACCCCAGGCGCCCAGGTCGATCAGTTGCCGCGCGGCCGAGGTCAGCGCCTCGCCCACCGGGTTCCACAGCAGCCCGAACGCCACCCCGAGGATGACGCCGACGAACGCCATCTGGATCGGGACGAGCCGTCGGCCGTTGAAGAAGCCGAGCCAGTCGACCAGTCTCGTGCGGTGGTAGCGCTGCCAGATGACGGCGGTCAGCAGGCCGATCAGGATGCCGCCGAGCACACCCGGGTTCTGCGGGGTGCCCGCCGGGAGCTCCTTGGTCACCGTGCCGTGGATCGGGTAGACGGCGAGCACACCGTGGTACACCAGGAAGCCGACCACCGCCGCCAGCGCGGTGGAGCCGTCCGCCTTCTTGGCGAAACCGATCGCCACACCGATACAGAAGAGCAGCGGCAGCCCGAAAGCTCCGTCCAGGATCGTGTTGCCGCCCGCCGAGAAGACCTTCGCCGTCTTGTCCCAGAAGGCCCCGTGCAGGTAGGCGGTGAACAGATTGCCGAGGCTGACGAGCAGCCCGGCGGCCGGCAGTACGGCGACCGGCAGCTGCAGGCTGCGGCCGACCTTCTGGAGCCCCTGGAAAAGGCCGTTCCACCACCGCGGCTGCGGTGCGTTCCCGGGTGCGGCCGCGCTGTCGGAGCTCATTCGGCGCCCTCCTGGCATCGGCCTGCTCGGCGGTCGCCGTACACTGGTGTAGACCACTTACGGCGCATACCGGTGCCGGCCCGCGGGGCATGGCATCCGTGTCCGCCATCCTGCGATCCGACGCGGTACCGCGCCCGTATAAGTGCTCCAAACGTGCGTTAACGTGATCAAACGGACCGGATCGCCGGGCCTCGAAGAGACACTCAGGAGTCAGACATGGCCACAAAGGCTGAGAAGATCGTCGCCGGGCTCGGCGGACTCGACAACATCGAAGAGGTCGAGGGCTGCATCACCCGCCTGCGCACCGAGGTGAAGGACCCCTCCCTCGTCAACGACGCCGCACTCAAGGCCGCCGGCGCCCACGGCGTCGTCAAGATGGGCACCGCGATCCAGGTCGTCATCGGCACCGACGCCGACCCGATCGCCGCCGATATCGAAGACATGATGTGACCGTTGAGCCGTGCGTGAAGGGCCCGTTCCCCATCCGTCCGGAACGGGCCCTCCGGTATCCCCGATAGGCTCGCCCCCATGTCTCGTATCGACGGCCGCACCCCCGAAGAACTCCGCCCGGTCACCATTGAGCGCGCCTGGAGCAAGCACGCCGAGGGCTCCGTCCTCATCTCCTTCGGCGACACCAAGGTCTTCTGCACCGCCTCCTTCACCGAAGGCGTACCGCGCTGGCGCAAGGGCAGCGGTGAGGGCTGGGTCACCGCCGAGTACTCGATGCTGCCGCGCTCCACCAACACCCGTGGCGACCGCGAATCCGTACGCGGCAAGATCGGCGGCCGCACGCACGAGATCTCCCGCCTCATCGGCCGCTCGCTGCGGGCCGTCATCGACTACAAGGCGCTGGGCGAGAACACCATCGTCCTCGACTGCGACGTCCTGCAGGCCGACGGCGGCACCCGCACGGCCGCCATCACCGGCGCCTATGTCGCACTCGCCGACGCGGTCGCCTGGGCGCAGGAGAAGAAGCTCATCAGGTCCGGCCGGAAGCCGCTCACCGACACCGTCTCCGCGGTCAGCGTCGGCATCGTCGACGGCGAGCCGCTGCTGGACCTCTGCTACCTCGAGGACGTCCGCGCCGAGACGGACATGAACGTCGTCTGCACCGGCGACGGCCGGTTCGTCGAAGTGCAGGGCACCGCCGAGGCCGAGCCCTTCGACCGCAAGGAGCTCAACGCACTGCTCGACCTCGCCACCGGCGGCTGCGCCGACCTCACCGCCTGCCAGGTCGAGGCACTGGGCAAGTAACGCAGCAACCAAGTACCGCCTCCCCGGCGTCCTAAGGGCCATGGGCGCACGGGCCGAACCCCGTGCGCCCGTCCGCACAGCCGACACGGACCGGGCCGCTGCCGGCCGGGTCACCGGGGGGATTCCATGCGTCGTCGTACCGGCTCCCTGCCGGCCGCCACCGTCACCGCCGTCATCCTGGCCGGGCGGTGGGCTGCGACGCCGTGGACAAGGCCGTGGACTGCGTCCGGACCGCCGACACCGTCACCGGGAACGTCAGCGAACTCAAGCAGGCCGTTTCGAACCTGGAGAACGACACGGGCAGGTGGACCAGGCGCTCAACGACATGGACGCGAGCCTGGACCGGCTCAGGAAGAAGACGGACGACACCGATGTCAGCAAGGCGGTCGACGACCTCGGCACGGCGGTGGAGCACGTCCGCGCGTCCGCCGACAGCGGAGACCGGGCCCCAGACCTCAGCCCGGTCAGTGACGCGGCGAGCGAACTCACCCAGGTCTGCACCTCCTGACCTGACCCGCCCTGGGTGTACGGAGCACCGGCCCGCCGTCCGATACTGACCCCATGACCCGTCTGATCCTCGCCACCCGCAACGCCGGGAAAATCACCGAACTCCACGCGATCCTCGCCGACGCGGGCCTGCCCCACGAACTCGTCGGCACCGATGCGTATCCCGACGTCCCGGACGTCAAGGAAACCGGCGTCACCTTCGCCGAGAACGCGCTGCTCAAAGCCCACGCCATGGCACAGGCCACCGGTCTCCCGGCAGTCGCCGACGACTCCGGCCTCTGCGTGGACGTACTGAACGGCGCCCCCGGCATCTTCTCGGCCCGCTGGTCCGGCCGGCACGGTGACGACGAGGCCAACCTCGGCCTCCTCCTCGCCCAACTCGCCGACATCGACGCTCCCCACCGAGGCGCCCACTTCGCCTGCGCCGCGGCCCTGGCCCTCCCCGACGGCACCGAGCGGGTGGTCGAGGGCCGCCTCACCGGCACCCTCCGCCACACCCCGGCAGGCACCGGCGGCTTCGGCTACGACCCGATCCTCCAGCCGGACGGCGACACCCGCACCTGCGCGGAGCTCACGGCCGAGGAGAAGAACGCGATCAGCCACCGGGGGCAGGCCTTCAGGGCACTGGTTCCGGTGGTGCGGGAGCTGTTGGGCTGACGCAGCAAGGCCCGGCGGTCTTCCGGTGCGGAAGGCCGCCGGGCCTTGTCCCGTCTGGTGCGCCCGATCGGATTCGAACCGACATACACGACCACCTAAAGATCGCCGCTCAACCAGATGGCGTACAGGCGCAGAGCTGAGAAAAGACTACAGCCCTCCGTCCGCCTCGCGAACGGTTTCGCTGCGCGTCTCCGTCCAGCCGGCCGTGGTCCGGTCGGCTGGCGCGGTCCGTCCCGACGGCTGCCCTGGGCGGGCGCGGATCAGAAGCGCGGCTCCGGAGCCTGCGCCTCCACCAGCTCCGCCGCCTCCTCCTTCGTCTCCACCGAGGGCGGGGAGCCGATCAGCGGCTTGTTGGCGGTTTCCCTCATGCAGGCCACCGCGATCACGCCGACCAGCGCGGCCGCCATCGCGTAGTAGGCCGGCATCAGGTTGGTGCCGAAGGCGCTGATCAACGCGGTGATCACCAGGGGTGTGGTGCCGCCGAAGAGCGACGCGGAGAGGTTGTAGCCGACCGACAGGGAGCCGTAGCGGACGTGCGTCGGGAAGATCGCAGGCAGCGCGGCCGACATGGTGCTGAGCATGCAGACCAGCGAGAGGCCGAGCATCAGCATGCCCACGATGATCGCCGGGACCGATCCGTCCCGGATCAGCAGGAAGGCCGGGAGTGACAGCAGAAGGAAGCCCAGCATGCCGGTCATCAGCAGCGGCTTCCGGCCGAAGCGGTCGCTCAGCTTGCCGACCTGGTTGATGATCAGCATCAGGAAGACCATGACGCCCAGCAGGATCAGCAGGCCGTGCGTGTCGCTGTAACCGAGCTCGTCGGAGAGATAGGTCGGCATGTACGACAGCAGCATGTAGTCGGTGATGTTGTACGCGCCGACCAGGGCGATGCAGAGGAGCAGCGAAGGCCAGTACTCCCGGAAGATCCTGCGCAGGTCGCCCTTGGCGGTCGTCTCGACGCCGGTCGCCGCCTCGGCGACGTGGATGTTCTCGCCGCCCTCCAGCTTGAGGAAGGCGGGGGTCTCGTCCAGCCGCAGCCGCAGATAGAGACCGACCAGGCCCAGCGGTCCCGCGACCAGGAACGGGACGCGCCAGCCCCAGGAGTCCATGCCGTGGCTGCCGAGCAGGGCGGTCAGCAGCGTCACCAGTCCGGCCGCGCCGACGTAACCGGCCAGGGTGCCGAATTCCAGGAAGCTGCCGAAGTAACCGCGGCGCTTGTCCGGTGCGTATTCGGCGATGAAGGTCGACGCGCCGCCGTACTCACCACCGGTGGAGAAGCCCTGCACCAGCCGGAAGAAGATCAGCAGGACCGGGGACCAGAAGCCGACCGACGCGTACGACGGGAGGACGCCGATGGCGAAGGTGCCGATCGCCATCAGGATCATGGTCAGGGCGAGGACCTTCTTGCGGCCGATCTTGTCACCCATCGGGCCGAAGACCATGCCGCCGATCGGCCGAACGAGGAATGCGACTGCGAAGGTGGCAAACGACGAGAGCAGCTCGACGGTGTTGCTCCCCGAGGGGAAGAAGACGTGTCCGATGGTGGACGCCAGGTAGCTGTAGATGCCGAAGTCGAACCACTCCATGGCGTTACCGAGCGAGGCCGCTTTGACCGCGCGTTTGATGGCCCGCTCATCGGTCACCGTGATATCGGTACGGCGCAGCCGCGGGTTCTTCCGGCGGGCGACGGTACGGAAGAGCGCGTGGTGGCGCTTCACCGCCTCCGGATCGGTGGCGGTTCGATGGCCGGGATCCTCCATGGCTGGGTCCTCTCACTGGTCGTACAACCCCAAGGAGAACATCTGCACAGCAATGGTGTTCGCAAACCAAGGCCCCGGTGAAAGGGGGCCTTGGTCACGCGTTTCCGGTGGATCGAGGGGGTCAGAGGCCGAGATCCTTGATGATTTTCGCCACGTGGCCGGTGGCCTTGACGTTGTAGAAGGCGCGTTCCACCGTGCCCTGCTCGTCGACGACGACGGTGGAGCGGATGACCCCGTTCACCGTTTTGCCGTAGAGCTTCTTTTCTCCGAAGGCGCCGTACGCGGTGAGGGTCTCCTTGGCCGGGTCGCCGACGAGTGTGACCTTCAGGGACTCCTTCTCGCGGAATTTCGCAAGCTTCTCCGGCTTGTCGGGGGAGACACCGATGACGTCGTATCCCGCACCGGCCAGGAATTCCAGGTTGTCGGTGAAGTCGCAGGCCTGCTTGGTGCATCCGGGGGTAAGCGCAGCCGGGTAGAAGTACAGGATGACCTTGCGGCCCAGGTAGTCGGCGAGGGAGATGTCCTTGCCGTCCGCGTCCGGCAGGGTGAAGGCGGGTGCGGTGTCGCCGGGCTGGAGTCGCTCACTCATCAGGGTCTCCTCGGGAGGATGGGGCGGGTGTGGAATACGGACGGGGCCGAGCGTAATAGGGGTGCCGCAGGGTGCGTTCCCGCGGAAGCTGACAGACTGTCGAGCAAGGACTACCGGACACGACCACGGAGGCAGCGCAGTGTCGGATGCCACGGACGCCACGGATGCCAGGACCCCGGCGCAGATCCAGGCGGACATCAAGAACCGGCGTGCCGGTCTCGCGGAGACGCTGGACGAGATCGGCGTGCGGCTGCACCCGAGCACGATCGTGGGAGACGCGAAGGCGAAGGTCGCGTCGGCCGTGGACCAGACCGCCGGGCGGGCGTTCGTCGCGGTGAACCGGACGGTCGGCACGGTCCGGGCGCAGTTCGTGACCGAGGACGGCGCTCCCCGGCTCGAGCGGGTGATTCCGGCGGCTCTGCTGACGGTGGGCCTGGTCGGTCTGGTGGCGGTGTCCGCGGCGAAGCGGCGCCGGTGCTGACCCTTCGTGAACCCCTTCGTGAACGGCGGCTGCCCGGGCAGGTAGGTTCTGTTTCGTGAGCGAGAAGATCCACGACGACAAGCTGCCCATCCGGATGTTGCACGACCGGGTACTGGTGAAGTCCGACACCCCGGAGGGCGAGCGGCGTTCCGGCGGCGGCATCCTCATTCCGGCGACCGCCGCGGTCGGCAGGCGGCTGGCCTGGGCCGAGGTGGTCGCGGTCGGCCAGAACGTCCGCACGGTGGTGCCGGGGGACCGGGTGCTGTACGACCCGGAGGACCGGGCCGAGGTCGAGGTGCGGGGCGTGGGGTACGTACTGATGCGGGAGCGCGATCTGCATGCGGTGGCGTCCGAGCGGGTCTCCGACGACTCGACGGGGCTGTATCTGTAAGTCCCCGTTTGCTACCTTTGATGGACCCCGACGAGACGCGCCGTACCGGGCAGTGCGAAGACGACGCATTTCTGCTGATCCGTCTCGCGGAGGTTCGTCGTCATGGCATGGGTTCTGCTGGTCGTTGCCGGTCTGCTCGAAGTGGCCTGGTCGATCGGGATGAAGTACACCGAGGGTTTCACCAGGCTGTGGCCCAGCCTCTTCACCGGAGCCGGCATCGTGGCGTCCATGCTGTTGCTGTCGCAGGCCGCGAAGACCCTGCCGATCGGTACGGCGTACGGGCTCTGGGTGGGCATCGGCGCGGCCGGAGCGGCGGTGCTCGGCATGGTCGTACTCGGTGAGCCGGCGACCGCCGCCCGTATCTTCTTCGTCTGTCTGCTGCTGGTCTCCGTGGTCGGCCTGAAGGCGACCTCGGGGCACTGACCGCGCGATCGCGCCCGTCTCTTCGGGCGCGGTCAGCCGATGGCGATCCTCGGGTGGTGCCCCGGGGTGATCCAGCCCATGATCCGGTCCATCGTGGCGCGCGGCACGGAGACGCATCCGGCGGTGGCACCGTTGCCGTTGACGTGCAGGAAGATCCCGGCGCCCCGGCCGGGGGTGGCGGGCCGGCGGTTGAAGTCGATGACCAGCGCCTTGGCGTACTGGGTCGGGTAGTTGACCAGGTGCTCGCTGCCCCGGTCACCGGACTCGGTCAGCGGGAAGTCGCCACCCGACGCACTGTGCATCGAGTTGTAGTACTTCGACTCGGGGTCCTCGACCCACCAGTCGTCGCTGCCGACCACCTTGTACGGCATGGCGGTGCCGCCGGCCTGAACACCGAAGCCTTCGGTGATGGTGTAGGTGCCGGTGGGGGTGGTGTAGGTGCCCTGGTGGCGGGTGGACCCGTTGGTCACCCCGTTGGAGCCGACCCGAGCGGAAGCGGTGCTGAACTGGGCCTTCCAGCCGGCGGATCCCTTGGACCAAGCGGTGACGGTGGCGTACGAACCGCTGGCCTTGACGGTGATGAGCTGAGTGGCGTTGCCGACCGTGACGGGGACGGGGAAGTCGGGGGCGGACGCCGGTGCGCCGCCGCCGGCCTGCGATCCCGATGCCGACCCGGTTCCCGACCCCGTTCCCGATCCGGCCTTCGTGTCCCCGTCCGCCCCTCCCGAAGCCCCGCCGTTCCGCTTGCCGCCCTTGGCGGCGGAGGGCGAGGGGTCGGCGGACGTGGAGGGGCTCGCGGAGTTGGAGGCGGAGGCCGATGGGCTGGGCGAGGCGGAACCGTCCGCGCCGGGTGCGTCGGTGGGCGTGTCCGAGACGGCGACCGAGTCGGAGCCGGCCGCCGATTCCTTGTGCTCCTTCTTCCCTCCGCACCCGGACGTCAGCGCCAGTGCGCCGACGACGGCTGCGGTGACCAGGAACCGACGGGATGGTATGTGCACACTGTGCTCCTTGCTGGGGGCTGCGATGGCGGCCGCCGGACGCACCGAGCGGACGGCGCGCACCACGGGAACGGGCATGTCGAAGTACCGGGGCCCGGGAACGCGGGGCGCCGGAAAAGGACAGCGGTGTGGTTCTAACCACTGGCGGAGCCGAGAATCAAGCGGACGGACATTCCGCCGTGATCAGCGTCAACCGGACGCCGACGGGCGGCCAGCCGTCTGCCGTTGGTCGTTGGTCGTGGCAATCGGAGTCGCGTCAGTGCTCGGCGCGGGCGTGACGTCCGTGCAGGGTCAGGTAGAACGTCTGCAGCGACTCGTCCTGGCCCACCTCATAGCGGTTGACGACCTTGCCCAGCGGATTCCACACCCGGCCGTCCGGCAGCCGCACGCCCACCGGTTGGGTGAAGTAGCCCCGTTGGCCGACGTCGAGGTCCACCCACTCGGCGTTGGCATGCCGGACCAGCACCTCCCCGACGTACGCCCCGAGCCCGAAGAGCATCGCCGCGACCTGCGCGCGCTCCTGCGCGCCCTTGCGCAATCCGTCGATCATGAAGTCCGCCACCCGCAGGCTGGCCACCGAATAGTCCAGTGGCAGCCGGCCACGCGCCGTCCGGGTCCGGACGGCCGTCACCTGCGCCACGAAGTGGGCGGCCTGCCGCCGCATTTCACCGGCCCGAGGCACAGGTCTCTCGCGTTCGTCCATCGCTTCCGGTCCTCCGCCCGACGTCCGGAGAGCCCCGGTGGGCTCTCCCTGATGTCAAGCGGGCCCACGGTCCGGAGTGTCACGGGTACGGACAGTGCGGCTTCTCACACAGCGAATCAACAGACTACGTACAACCTTTGGCGCAACTTGTGCGTCTGATGACCACGCTGTGGTCGATATGCGGGTAAGAGCCCCGAAGGGGTCGTGCGGCCCGCGGCCTACGTGCCGAACTGATCACACTCGGTCCTCTGCGGCGCTCTGCTCGACCAGAACCGTATGTGCCAGATGCGCGCGCACGAAGGCGAGTTGGGCATCGCGATCGAGGAAAATCCGCATGCTCGTGCCCGTTACCCGGCCTGGCTGCGGGCACGGCGGGAGGCCGCCGGTCTCTCACCCAGGAGGCGCTGGTGAACGGGTCATCGTGTCGCGCACGCATATCACCCACATCGAGGCAGGGCGGCGCCCACCCTCCGCCGAGGACGCGCGCCGGCTCGACCAGGTCCAGGGCGCGGCGGCGGCGTCTTCGAGACGTTCCTGCCGTCTGAGCGGCGGCAACTGCCGGGAGATCAGCGCCGCTCACACGGCCCGCGACGATCGCCCGCGAGAAGCGCACTCCGGTGGTGCAGCCGTAGATCAGCAGGCGTAGCATCAGCCACGGATCGTAGGGCGGGTAGCCGCGCTTGTCGGTGTAGTCGGGCCAGGACCGGCCTCAGCTCCAGCTCGCCGTCGACCAGGTCGGCGACGAACCCGGTGCGGATCGAACGCCCGAAAGGTCTTATCCACCACTTCGCAGGTCCCAGCGGCCGCTTCTTCTCGACCGGCTCGACCTCGAACCGCCCATATCCGCCATGCATACCGCGATCAGCCCGCACCAATAGTCACGAATGGTAAGCGGGTTGCCCGTCACTGAGACACGCCCTCCGGGACAACTGGAGCGCCATTGGGGGTCACCGCACCCAGACCAGCGACGAATGCCGAGAACTCAGTCAGCTGCTCGGGGGCGAACGCGCGCTTGGGGATCACGATGAAGAGTCGCGCTGACGGGTGAAGTAGGAAGGCTTCTCTTGTCTCGCGGATCTTGATGATGGCAGCCCACTTGAATTCACCACGCTCAAGATCCGTCTCGATCGTGAACCGATCCACGGTGAGCAGCACTTGCGTGGGCTTGCACACGCGAGAGGCTTGCTTCTTGACTTCCATCCTCGTGCCGAGTGTCAGCAGCAGGACGTACATCACCCCGCCGCCTATGCAAAGGAAGCCAGTGGAATCCGGGCCGTGGCCACTGTGCCCCAGCGTCAGGGCAAGGCCGAGTACGAGAAACACAATCGCGACGGCCCACACGATGATGCGTCTTCGCCGGGCCATCCTGAGGCGGGCGTGCATGAGCTCGTCCGGTTGCACCACGTAGGATAGATCGATGTTCACCATGGCCTCCGGGGTAGCGATGATGCGGCATCCTTCCAGCGTGTGCAGGATGCGATCACGTTTGGACGTCAGCCCGAAAATATCGAATCACCGGACGCTTGCCCACTACCGGCCCACGCTCCCAGGACTGTGGCAGCTCACTGCAGAAGGTCCGGTCGGCCGCTGAGTTCCGTGCGCAGACGGCGCTCCCGTTCTGGTCGCTCGTCTTGTCGACCGTCCCCGTCGCATGGCTGAGGGTGTACTTGGCCGTCCATGCGGCTCCGGTCACCTTCGGTGAACCGCACGTATGCCGTGTGGGTCCCGTCCCCGCTGAGGCCCGAGACCGAATGACGATCGCCCCCAGGAAACCTGGGGGCGATCGCTGTTCACATGTGCTTGCGGATCAGTTCCCGATCAGTCGCTCAGGCCCAGCACCCTCGGGAGGTCGCTGGTGAAGCCCCCGGGCATGCCGCCCACGTGGATGGTCCGCCGGTACACGCCGGCCAGGAACTCGACGGCACCGACCGGGAACTCCGACCAGTCGCCGTTGTCTCCGCGCACCGCCACGGGCCAGGAGTCCGGGTCCGCGGGGCTCGTCTTCCAGTAGAAGGAGTCCCCCGAATTGGACTCCGCCCAGGAGACCAGGTAGTCGGTCGGCACTACGCTGACGTTCGCCTGCGGCCGCTCATTCGTACGCGGCGAACGGCGTTGCGGAGCGGCGGCGATGCACTATCCAACCGGCCAGGGCACAGATGGCCCCTCCCACGGCGAGGAGCGCGCCCAACACCACACCCGGTCCGAGCATCGCCGGTACGGTACTGGTGGCTATCACACGGCCCTGGACCGCGGTCGTCGGTACGGTGCCGGACTCCTCGCTCAGGAAGAAACGTGAGTCCACTGAGTTCTCGCGGTTGTCCCCCAAAAGGAACATGCGCCCCGGCGGCACCTCAACGTCGTACGGACCGGCGCCCATCCCGACGTCTCCGCCCTTCACATACGGCTCCTGAAGCCGCACCCCATTGACGGTCAGCCTCCCGTCGGCGAAGACCACATGGTCACCACCGAGCCCGATGACCCGCTGCAGTACCGCCCGCCCGCTGTACCGACCAGGCATCTTGTACAACACCACGTCACCGCGGTGTACCTCCCTGGCCTTTTCGACAGTCACCCCATCACCTCGCGGGTAAGCGGGCTCCATGGCTCCACTCGAGGTCGTGACCGTGTAGCTGCTCCGGGCGGTCCAGAGCGACCCCATGGTGAGCACGACACCCAGAGCTGCGAGCAAGGTCCCCGATATCAGCAGACCGCGTTCAGCGCGCACCTGTTGGCTCTCCTCATTCTCACTCCAGCACATGCGAGAACGCATTGCTGGCTCAGCTGCCAGTCCCCGTCCTCCCCGTCGGACTGGTCGAGGCATGCATCGATTTGTAGCTATTTAGTCAGGACGGGATGATCCGCCAACATATTTCACCAAGGCTCAAAGGACACCTCGGGAAACAGCCGGGCCACCGAGTAGGGCGAAAAATCGACATCGGTCAGAATTCTCACAACGAATTCAGAGGTCGACATGTCGTACCGATCCCAGTCGGAATCCAGGAACCTGGCAATGATCGGCCATTCGTTTGGATCGCCGGCATCGCTCAGCCAGTAGAATTCGCATTCGTTCTGCGTGAAGGCCCAGGGGATGAGGCCGGCGGGGCGTTGACGTTCGAACACATTGTAGGGGGCGAAAAGCGGGTGCGGGAGGGCCGCATCCGTGCGTTTGTCCGCTGTTTCCGCGCAGGCACGCCACTGCACCAGGATGTCCGGACCGCCCGCTTCGTTCGAACACAAGATGTCGAGATATTCAGAAAATTCTCCAGGGCCGAACGCTTCGCAGACTCGTTTGTAATCCTCCGGGGGGCTCACTCCGAGCTCACTTTCGACCCGAGTCCAGTCCATGTGCAGCCCGAGTGGTTCACGCTGAGTCGCGGAGAGCAGTTGTTCAACCCACATGAAAACTCCCAAAAGCAAAAGATTGTAGAAGTGCATTCGAGTGGGTAGAGGCCGCGATGTGGCCTCTACCCACTCGATCCGGTGATACCTGCCTACTAGCGGTAAACGTTCGGGAGCGTCACCTGGTTTGCGTACATGTCTGCGTTTGTGTCCCCGTTGGTGATGCTCTTCCAGGAGATGGTCACGGAGTCGGGGACGAGGTTTCCTCCAGTGTAGTTCGGGGAGACGGAGTAGTACATCGTCTCCCCCTTCTCGATGCGGCTGGCAATATCCCCTTCGACTGCGCTCATATCAGGGCTGTTTACCTTGGAGTACAAGGGCATGAGGTTTCTCTTGTCGAGGCCGGTTCCGCCAAGAATATTGGCGAGGAGGTGTCCTCGTTGCATATTCTTGCCGAACCCGCGAGGAGTGAGGTCGCTGCTTGGGGGGAACGGTGTGGGGCTGCCGAATATCCAAGAGGAGACGTTCCCCTTGTAGTTGCCCTTCCCGTCCACGGACCCGAAGTCACCCGTGGTGAGACACGCATGCATACCGCTGGCTCGTCCCAGGTTGTCGAGTGGCATGTAGTACGCCGCACTGTTTCCCCTACTGCAGTTGTCGGGGTGGACCGGCCAGGTGTCCCCCTGGGCGTACTCGGCCTCGTAGCCCGGTCGAGTGAGGAGGCCCTTGCTGTAGTCCGGGTGCAGCTGGTCGTACTCGCTCTCCCCCGACCCTCGCGGTGTGGTGTTCCATCCGAGGATATTGCCGAAGATCCGCTTGACGATGGCGCTCTCGTTCTCCGACGCCAACTCACGGCCTATATCCCCTATTTGACCCCAGAACCAGTTGTCGTAGGTGTCATCCGCAGGCGGCTTCCCGTCGCCGGACCTGGAATCGCCGCCCCCGCCCCCGTCGAGGGGCGCCCGCATGTGTCCGTCGAGCTCGACGCTGGATACCGGGTTGCCACCGCAGAAGGCGTAGCGGTTGCTGGTGTAAGGGTCAGTGCCGAGGTTCATGTCGGCGAGCGCGCCGTTGTACATGTCCCGGGTAGTGAAGCGGTTCAGCCCCGGGCTGTAGGAACGGAACCCCATGTCATACGTACCGGACTGGGCATCCCATCGCTTTGCGTTGAAGCGGTAGGGGTTGTACGACTCCTTCGTCGGGTCGGCGGCGTCGGGCTTGTCGATGCCGGTGAACTCGGACTCGTCATCGGTGCCGTAGGCGGTGTAGCCGTAGGTGGCCTTGGTGTCGCCGTTGTTATCGGTGAGGGTTTCGACGTCGGTGTGGCTGTTGTAGCCGTAGTAGCCGTCTTCGGACGTACCGTCACTGTTGTGTTTGACCTGTGACAGGCGTTCGCCCCAGGGGCTGTACTGGTACGACTTGGTCAGCTGACCCGACACTTCCTCGCCGAGTACCTCATTGGACATGCCGAGGTAGTCGTAGTCGGTGGTCTTGCCGTCCGCCGTCTTGGATGCGGTGCGGTCCAGTGGGTCGAATGTGTACGTGGTCGACTTCATCGAGCCCGTGTCGTCCATCTTCTGGGACTCCACGACGTGGTCGAAGCCGTCGTACACGCTCCTCTCGATGACGTTGCCGCCTGCGGTGACCGACTCCTGGCGACCGAACGGATCGTAGTTGTAGCTCGAGTCCTGGCCCCCTGCTGTGGCGCTCAACAGGCGGTTGCGGTCGTAGGCGTAGGTTGTGGTGGTGCCTTGGACCGTCTGGTTGACGACGTTGGAGTTGTCGTCGTGGACGTACGTTTCGGTGCTCGCGCCGTTGCCGGTCTTCGCCGACTTCGCCAGCCGGTCGGCCGGGTCGTAGGTGTAGGCCGTGGTCGACGACAGGTACGCCGCATGGTCGTCGGCGTTCATCTTCTTCGCCACGTCCTGCGACTTGTTGCCGTTGGGGTCGTAGGCGTAGGTGTGCGAGTCGACGAGGGTGCCGTTCGGCTTCTTCTCCGTCGTGGACTTGATCGGGCGATCCAGGAAGTACGTGTAGTCGACGGTGTTGCCGTTGGCCTTGGTTTCCTGGAGCTTCTGGCCACGGTCGGTGTATGTGTACGACGTCAACTTCGGCGAGGTATCCGTGGCCGACGTGCCGACCGAGACCGTCTTCACCAGTTCACGCAGGTCGTACGTGTACTTGGAGAACTGGCCCGGGTGCGTGACCGTGTCCGGGTGACCATTCGCGTCGTACGCGTACGACGTGGACTCCTTCTCCGTGCCTGACAACGACTCGGTCACCTTCTGGACCTGGTTGAGACCCGTGTAGGTGATCGCATACGCATTGATGTTCGCGGTCGACGAGGTGTCGTCGATCTGCGTCAGGTTGCCGTTGAGGTCGTAGGAGTAGGCGAGGTCGGTCTTCTCCGTGTCGGCCGGGTCGCCGCTGGTGTCACGGACGAGCTTCACGCCGTCCGCGACGACCACGCCGCCGCTGTTCTGGAACAACTGCAGTTTGGCGTCGTTGCCCTGCTTGAAGGAGTAGGAGCCCAGCGAGACCCAGGTGTCCTGGTTCGTGGTCGCGTTCTCGTCGATCGTCTTGTCGACCGTTCCGGACGCATGGGTGAGCGTGTACTTCGCCGTCGTCGCGGCGCCCGTTACCTTCGGGAACTTCACGTACGCCGCATACGTGCCGTCCTTGGGGATATTGAGCGTCCACGTGAAGGCGTCCGTACCCGTGCCCGCCGCGTCCGTGGCGTGGTCGTAGCCCTGCTGACCGGTGATGTCCCCCTTCGTCCAGGTACCGGTCGAGGAGGTGCTCTGACTGTCGGAGTTGTCCACCAGGACGACCGACTTGCCCACTGGAACGCCGTCGTCCGACCGTGACTTCAACGAGCCGTCGGGGTAGAACGACCACGACATCGTGCGGTCCGAGGAGCCACCCGCCGAAGTCAGGGTCCGCTTGGTCTGCTGGCCCAGCTCGTTGTAGTCGTAGGTCGTGGCGATGCCCCACGGGTCCGTGGACGACTTCACCGAGCCGTTGTCGAAGTAGTCGTAGGTGACGTCGTTACGGACCGTCTCCCCGTCCGACGGGGGCAGCGAGGTCTTCGCCACCCGACCCACCTTGTCGTAGGTGGTATCCGTGTAGACGTTTGGGTCGTTGTAGCGGGTGTCCGCCGGGTCGTACGGCTGGTACCGCTTGACCGGACGGTTCAGCACGTCGTACTCGGTGCGCTGGGTGAAACCGTCGGTCGTGCCGGCCGCTGTCGCCCGCGGCGAGAGCACCTTGGTGGTATTGCCGACCTGGTCGTACTCGAACTTCGTCGTACGGTACGTGATGGTCGACGTACCGTCGTGCGGGGCCTTGACCTGGGTCTGCTTACCACGCTCGTCATAGCTGATGAGCGTGGTGTTGCTCTCGGCGTCCGTGGTCGACGTGACCAGCGAGTCCTTGTCGTAGCCTCGCTTGCTCGCCTTGCCTGCCGCATCCGTGGCAACCGTGACTCGGTGATCCAGGTCGTAGTCGGTCCTGGTCGTGTAGTCGGTCGTGTCGGGCGTGACGTTCTTCTTCGGGTCGATGACCTTGGTGACGTTGCCGACGTTGTCGTACTCGTACGAGACCTTGTCTCCCTTTGCATTGGTCACGGAGGTGAGCTGATAGATCTCGTCGTAGTAGTTCGTCGTGACGTAGTCGGTCGAATCCGTCGTCGTTACCGTGCCCTTGGGCTCCGTCGTTGACTTCAGGTTTCCGGTCTGGTCATACGTGTACGACGTGGTGCGTGGCGAGGTCTGGTCATTCGCCGGCGCTGTCGCCGACGCGACTTGGTCCGCGTCGTCGTACACCGCCGTCGACACCGCACCGTTCGGCGCCGTCGACGTCGTGACGTTGTCGTTGGCGTCATAGACCGGGGCCGGTGTGCTGATCAGGACACCCGTGTCCTGGTCCTTCGGCACCGTGCTGACCAGTGGGCGTCCGAACGTGTCGTACGTCTGGGTGGTCTTCTTGCCCAGGGCGTCGGTGACCGATTCGACCTGGCCGCGCTCGTCGTACACATACGAGGTGGAGTTGCCGAGCGCGTCGGTGATGGTCCCCGGGTATCCGGTGGGTTCGAAGGCGGAGTTCGTCGTCGGGTTGCCGTTGGCGTCGGTGGCCTTGGTCAGCTCGCCGTAGGAGTCGTAGTCGTACGACGTGGTGTAGTCACCGTCCGTCGCCGTGGCGACGCCCTTCGGGTCGGTGACGGTCTTGAGGTTGCCGAAGGTGTCGTAGCCGAACTGCCAGGCCCGGCCCTCCGGGGACGTCTTGCGGAACAGGTCGGCGGCGTAGCCGTCGGCACGGGTCTGGTACTCGTACTTCGACGCGTCGGCCGGGTAGGTGCCCGGTGCGCAGTCCGAAGCGGCCGGAACACCCGACTTGTTGTTCTCCGCGTCACGTTGCCAGAGCGGGTAGCCCGTCTTCTGGTCGTAGCAGTACGCGGTTTTCGCGCCGTTGTCCTCCTCGAGGTAGGTGACGTTGTTGTCGGCGTCCCAGGACATCTTGGTGGTCTGGGACTTGGCGTTCGTCGTCTGCACCGGGCGGCCGAAGTCGTCCAGGACGTACGCGGTGGCGTGCGACTCGGCGTCGGTCACCGTGGTGTCGGTAAACTTGGTGTTGGTCGTGTCGGCCGCGTAGGTGAAGTCCGTGGCGCCGTCGAGGCGGTCCGTGATGGTCTTCGTCCACCAGTGGTACGCGGGGTCGTCGCCGGTCTTCGGGGCGTAGTACGCCATCGAGGTGGCGTGGCCCCGCGGATCGGTGGCCTTGACCAGCTTGACGTTCTTGTTGCCCTGGGTGGCGTCGTAGGTGAACTTGAACACCTTGGGCTGTGCGGAGCCGTCACCGTCGGTGAACTGCCCGAGCAGGCCCTTGTCGGTGTAGTAGAAGGAGACCTTGCGTCCCGAGATGTCCGTCATGGACTTCACGTGGTCGTAGATCTTGGAGTTGGTCAGCTTGGAGCCGGTGACCTTGGCGCCCGTGTCGTCGATGTAGTCGTAAGACGCGTCGCCCTTCTTGTAGTAGTCGACCGTGAGTGACTGCCGGCCGGCCGGGTCGGTGATGTAGGTGAGGAACTTGGTGGGCTTGTTGTTGGACTTGCGTTCCTCGTAGGTGAACGTCTGGGTGTTGCCGTTCTTGTCGACCGCCGACGTCATATAGCCGTCGCAGCCGAAGAGGAAGCGGGTGCCGTCCGGGCGCAGCAGGGTCCAGGCGTCCGGGATCGGGTCCTTGTCGGGGGTGCAGTCCAGGCCCGGCTTCGGTGTGAGCCGGTAGTGGACGCCCGCCGGGGCCTTCCAGGTGCCGTCGTCCTGCAGGCGGAAGACGTGCGTGGTGCCGTCGCCGTCGGGCAGCCGGACCTCGGTGGGGTGCGGGTTGGGGTGGAAGTCGAGCGGGGCGCCGAGCCGGATAGGCCCGGCGGCCTGTGCGGACCAGCCGCCGCCCAGCACCGTGTCGCTGGTGTCGAGGGAGTTGTAGGAGAACCGGGCGAAGGTGCTCAGGCCGCGGCCCGGGTTGGTGAAGGCGTTGTACGACCAGACGCTGTTGCCGGAGGCGAGGTTGTTCATCAGCGTCGAGCCGGCGCCGGTGTTCTTGCCGGTGTAGGAGTAGAACTTCTCCAGGCCCAGCGCGTTGGAGGTCGGGTCCTCCACCGCCACGTTCTGGCTCAGTGCGGGGATGGCGGAGGTGGCCGACAGCCAGGAGCCGTCGGAGATCTTCCGGACGTCCCAGCCGAGCGCGTAGTCGGTGCGCTTGTTGCCGCTGTCGGAGTTGATCGGCGTGTTGACCTTCGCCTGGATCGTGGCCGACTTGCCCGGCAGCAGGGCCGGGATGGGCGTGGACGTCTGGTTGCCGCCGGTGGTGACGTCCGTGCCGTCGGGGAGCTTCCAGGTGTACGACAGCTCCCGCTCACCGGTCGCCCAGGCGCTGGACGTGGTGTTGGTGACGGTGAAGTCCACCGTGTAGGTGGAGTTCGGCGTCATACGGGAGGGGGTCTGCGGCGCGTAGTACGTGTCGGCCGTGGTGGAGTCGACGTAGATGACGCGCAGCAGCGGGCCGAGTTGCGGGTCGGCGGTCTCCGAGGCGAGGAACAGGCTGCGTTCCTGCGGGCCGGACGCGCTCTCGTCCTTCAGCTTGACCAGGGCGCCGTGGTTGTCGCCGGGTGTACTGATCCAGTCCTGGGTGAGGGAGGTGGCGTCCCACCAGTGGCGGCCGACGTCCGAGACCTGGGGGACGGTGTCGGAGACGGTGGCCGAGTGGTCGCCGCCGGGCTTGGTCCAGGCGGTGGCGGAGGTGGCGTTGTTCCAGGTGGCCGACGTCTCCGCGAAGTCGCGGTTCAGGCCGTGGAGTTCGTAGATCGCGCCGTCGGTGTCGGTGGTGGTCTCGGCGCCCCACAGGTAGAGCTTGCTCTCCAGCACCGTGGCGGTGGTGGGAATGGCGGCCGTGTCGAACTTCAGCGCGGCGCGGGTGGTGCCGTAGGTGCTGGAGTTGTTGCCGACCTCCAGCCACTTCTGCGGCGTGTAGGAGTAGACCGTGTCCTCGTTGGTGGTCGGCTGCCCCGACGACAGGGTGGTGTCGGTGACGCCGGAGGTGCCCTGGACCAGCCGCATGGTGCGGCCGGCCTTGGGTATGCCGACCAGGCGCACCGGGGAGCCGAGGACTTGTCCGTCCTTGGTCTTGACCGCGATCTGGTAGTAGTACGACCGGCCGATCTCGTCCGGGGACGAGTCGGGGGTCGGGGTCGCGGTGGTGTCCGTGTAGGCCGTGGCCCCCTTGTCGATCGGGGCGACGAGGGTGGCGGCGTTCGGGGTGAAGCCCTGCTGCGTGGAGCGGTGCAGCTGGTACTCGGCGATGTCGAGGCCGCTGTCACCGGTGTCGTTCTGGTACGCCTTCCACGTCAGCTCGGGCCCGGTGGAGTGGACGACGGTCGGCGAGTCGAGCGCGGTGCCGACCTTGCCGTAAGTGACGGTCAGCCGCGGGATGGTCGAGGTCTCACCGCCGTAGTCGCCGTCACCGGACTCGTAGCGCGGGCCGCCGAGCGGGGCGGACGCCGATTCGTCGGTGGCCTTGAGGACGAAGCCGTTGTTGGCGGTTCCGTCCAGCCACTGCTGGACGGTGTCCGTGACGGGAAAGTTGTGCCACTGGTTGTACTCGCCCTTGTTCTTGACGATGGACGCCGGGTTGACCAGGCGTACCGCGTCGGCGAGGACGGCCGTCGAGGTGGAGGCGGGCCCGTCCCCGAGGACGACCTTGCCGGCCGTGCCCTTGGCGAAGTTGATCTGCTTTCCGCCGCCCAGCGACGTCCACACGCCGTTGGTGCCCGCCGTCTGGTCGACGGTGTAGGCGGTGCTGCCGTCCTTGCCGGTCACCGTGTAGGGCGCGGCGGTCGAACGGTCGGTGGCCGGCACGTAGTGCACGTCGACGCGGTACGAGGCGGTCTCGGGAAGCTTCGGCTGCCAGGTGTAGGTGTCTCCGGCGACCGAGTCCTTGTTGTAGTGGTAGTCCTTGCCGATCGCGTACTGGGTCAGGGTGGACCCGGAGTTGGGCCAGGCACCCTTGGCGGCCGTGGTGCCGGCGTCACCGTCATCCACCTGGACGCTGGTGCCGGACAACTCGCCGACCAGGCTGCTGGTGTTGGACCAGGTCGCGGTCGACTCGTCCCACGCGCCGGTCGCCCGGTAAGCGCCGATCGGGACGTCGTAGCCGTTGGTGGTGTGCGCCTGGTCGAAGTACATGCCCAGGCGGGCCGAGTCGATGTGGGTGCCCGCGGGGATCTCGTCCAGCGGGAACTTGATCAGCGACCGGGAGATGCCGGTGTCGGTCTTTCCGGCGGCCAGCTTCCAGGAGGTGTTGAAGTTCACTCCCGGCTGGTCCGACAGGACCATCGCGTCCTGGGACTGCGAGGGAGTCGGCGCGATGGTGATGGTGGGGTCGATGACGACCGGGTACTGCCGGTCCTTCGACGCCAGCCACTTCGCGTCCGGGGTGACGGTCAGCTTCCACTGCTTCCCGTCCCGCGTCAGCTTCTGGGAGACCTTGGTGCTGTAGGTCTTGCCGAAGACCGACTTCTCGGTGGCCTTGGTGTGTGCGGCGTCCGTCATGTACGGAGCCGGGATGACCAGCGACGGGGTGTTCGGCAGTTCGCCGTAGAAGGCGATCGAGCCGTCCTTGCGGGCCTTCGGCGTGAGCCCGTCGGTGTCCAGGGTGAAGGTGAACCTCACGGGCCCGGACGGGCGCTTCGCCAGGGTGATGTCCTCCTTCACCCGGCCCGGGCCCACCTGGTACGCCAGGTCGGCGCCGTTGGCCGCGTCCTGGTAGGTGACCGTGTCGCCCTTGCCGGACGGCTTCAGACGGCCCTTGGTGCCATCGAGACCGAAGGTGACCGCGCCGCCTCCGTCCGCCTCGAACCGCAGCAGGCGGTCCGTGTTCGAGCCGAACCAACTGCGCCCGGTGTTCGTGGTGTTGGCGATGTCGAAGCCGTTCGCCGCCTTGCCGCTCACCGCGTGCACGGCGGGGTCGATCGGCTTCCAGGACTTCGACTTCTTGTCCCGGTAGGACGTCGGCACCGCCGAGAGCTCCGCCTCGACGCGGCCGTCGGACAGCTGCCAGAAGCGGGCGCTCGAGGTGCGCCGGTCCGTCAGCTCCCTGACCCGCTTCGCCTTCGGCGCGTTCTTGCCCCGGGGAAGTTTCTGCCGGTCGGCCATCTCCAATTCGTCATGCGACGACGGCTTTTCCGTATGCTTTCCATCGTCCGTGAACCACCCCTTGACCGCGGCGGCGAATCCCTCGCCGTCACCGCCCGGAGTGGGTACGGCATAAGCAGCCTGTGGTAGGAGCGCACTCGTCACCGCGCCCACCACAAGGCACGCCAATAGCCTGCCCAATCTCGGTTTCACACCAAACCTTTCTTACGTCAAAGTGACCAAAAAGCGTCGCGTCGTCTGCACGCCCCCACCGGTCGGTGCGGGATGGCATACGCAGCGGCGACGTGGTTGTAATCAAGTTGCTGATCGCGCGTCAAGTGACGGAACAACACGGTGGTTGACCGACAAAGTGGGCGGGTGGTGTCCGTTTTTTCCGCTCGCTGGCAGCGGCGTCCCGGCGTCGTGTATAAAAGCCCGGTTCCGGGCCTGTATTTGTCTGAAGGAGAGAGAATGGACGCGAAGACCGACGAATCCACCGAGGCCGATCAGGAACGCAGAAATACGGAACAAACAGCAGCGGACCCCGAGAAAAACGGGGCGAATCAGGAGGCGGTGATTGCGGGGACAGCTCGAAATCCCCGCCGGCGCGCCTATGTGGCGGCCGGTGCCGCGCTCGCCGTCTGCGCCGGGCTTGTGCTGTACGGCGTCCACGGCGCCGGGGGTGACGACGCGAAGCCCGCGTCCGGGCCGAGCGCCGCGGTGACCTACCGGGTCGACGGCACCGGCACGGTCGACATCTCCTACCGAGCGGCCGACGGGAGCGGCGCGGCGGATACGGCGGTCACCGCCGACGCGGTGCGGCTCCCCTGGCAGAAGTCCGTGCAGGTACCGCTCGGCCAGGACCCGGTCGTCAGCATCGCCCTCGACGGGAAGGGCGGGAAGGCCCGGTGCGAGCTCACCGTCCGCGGTCGGTACGTGCGCAGCGCCACCGCCAGCGGGGCGTACGGGCGTGCCGGCTGCCAGGGCACGCTCGCGACGGCAACGCTTGCGACGGGCACGAGTGGCGCGGGCACGAGTGGCGCCGGCACGAGTGGTGTGGGCACGAACCGGGCCACATCGGGTGGGTGACCGCCGTCAGGTCGGCGGAGAGTGACGTTTGACGGTGCCGGAGCGCTGAACGGATCGGACCGCTCTCACGGAGAGCGGCAGTTGTCTGAACACTTCTGAGGGGTGGGGCAAGTGAGCCCGCGTACACCGCGCAGGGCGCGCGCTTCGCGTGCGAGACGCGCATCGCATACATCACACGCGTATCGGCCGCTGAGCCTGCGGCGCCGCGCGTGGATCACGATCGGCGCCGTGGTGCTGGGAGGGGCCGGAGCGGCGACGTACGCCATGGCGGGTCCCGCGGACGGTCCGCAGTACACCGCGCAGCCGCGCAAGCCGGCCGTGCACAGCCTGAAACTCGAGAGTGAGGGCGCGCACCGCAAGGGCCTGGGGCAGAAGAGCACCGGCCGCTTCAGCGCGGTGCTGCTGACCTGGAACAACCCGAAGGCCCAGCTGGACGGCACCGCCGAAGTGCGTTACCGCGGGCTCGAGTCGGGCACCTGGTCCGGGTGGCAGAAGCTGCCGGACGACCCGTTCTCGGCGGACGGCGCGGAGGGCGCGCGGGCCGGGCAGCGGGGCGGCACCGCGTCGTTGTGGACCGATGACGCGAACGGCGTCCAGGTGCGGGTGGTCGGCAAGGACGGTTCGTCGGCCGATGCGCTGCCGGCCGGCCTGGATGTGAAGCTGCTCGACCCGGGCACCGACCCCAAGGGTTCGCCGCACGGCCCGGACGCGGCGAAGGGCATACAGCCCGCGGCCTTCGCCGAGGACGCCACACCCACGGCTACGCCCACGGACACGGCCACCGACGTGGTGACGCCCCCGGCCACCACCGGCCCGGTGCCCACGGACACCACCGGCCCGGCGCCCACCGACACCGCCACCGGCCCGGCGCCCACGGACGCCGCCACCGGCCCTGCGCCGACCGACTCCACGTCCCCGACGCCCGAGCCCTCGGCGACCGTGCCCGCGCCCCGGCCGTCGACGGTCGTGAAGCCGCCGATCATCACCCAGGCGCAGTGGGGTGCCTCCACCGACTACGACGGCACACCGTCGTACGGCACCGAGATCAAGGCCGCCGTCATCCACCACACCGGTGTCGACTCGGACAACACCGTCTCCTGCGCCGACTCCCGTGCCCGGATGCGCACCATCCAGCAGGAGCACTTCTCGCGCGGCTACTACGACATCGGCTACAACTTCGTGGTCGACCGCTGCGGCCAGATCTTCGAGGGCCGCAGCGGCGGCATGGACCTGCCGGTGGTGGGCGCCCACGACATCGGCTTCAACACGAACACGGTCGGCATCTCGTACATCGGCAACTTCGAGAGCGCCCAGCCGACGAAGGCCGGACTCGACGCCATCGCCCGCGTGGTGGCGTGGAAGTTCGGGATGTACGGCATCGATCCGACCGGCAAGGTGACGCTGGAGTCCGGCAGTCCCAAGGGGCAGGACGGCAACCTCGTCGACCAGGGCCAGTCGATCACCCTGCCGCGGGTCTTCGGACACCGTGACACCAACGCGACGCTCTGCCCGGGCAAGAACCTCTACCCGAAGCTGCCGACGATCGCGAAACTGGCCGCGCTGCCGGGCGTCTCGCACGCCCTGCCGACCACGGACTACAACGGCGACGGGCTGACCGACCTGGTCACCGGTACGCCGAAGACGTCGAGCGGGTCCGGTTCGCTGACCGTGGTACCCGGCGGCGCCAACGCCCCCGCCACCGCGGCGAAGCGGATCCTCACCCAGTCGAGCAGCGGTGTCCCCGGCGGCTCCGAGGCCGGTGACGGCTTCGGTGCGGCCACCGCCTGGGGCGACGTCAACGGCGACGGGGTCGCGGACCTGGCGATCGGTGTTCCCGGCGAGGACGACACCTCGGGCCACGCCGACGGCGGCGCGGTCACCGTCATGTACGGCCCGGCCCTCACCTCCGGTGTTTCCTGGGGCACCACGGGCATCACGCGGACCGGCGCGCAGCTCGGCTCCGCCGTGACGGTCGGCGACTTCGACGCCGACGGCAAGGCAGACGTCTTCGCCGCGGGCATCGGCTCCGGCGGCAGCTGGAACGTCCACCTCTCCAAGGGCACCGTCCAGTACGGAACGCTCACCACCTCCACCGGGAAGCTCTCCTACGAGGACGCCACGACCGGCGACTTCAACCGGGACGGCTACCAGGATGTGGCGCTCAACTACCGCGACGCGTCCGGCATCGGCCGGGTCGTCTGGTTCAAGGGCACCGGTTCCGGCCTGGTCAAGGTGGGGACGCTCGCCGTGAAGGGTGGCCGGTCCATCGCGGCCGGCGACGTCAACGGCAACGGCTATGACGACATCGTCATCGGCCAGCCCTACACCGCCGAGTCCGGCGCCCACTCGGGTGGCCAGGTCACCATGGTGCCGGGCTCCGCGACCGGGCTCACCACCACCGGCGCGAAGACCATCCACCAGTCCACCTCGGGCGTGCCGGGCGCCGCGGAAGCGGGAGACGCCATGGGGGCCTCGGTGGCCGTCGGCGACTACAACCTGGACGGATACGCGGACGTCCTCGCCGGCCTGCCCGGTGAGGACATCACCAGGGACGGAGCGAACCGCAAGGACGCGGGTGCGGCGGTGCTGCTGAACGGTTCATCGGCGGGTCTCACCGGCAGCGGTGCCCGCGGCTTCACCCAGGACACCTCCGGGATGCCGGGGGCGAGCGAGTCCGGTGACCACGAGGGGTCGGCGGTGCTGCTGGGGGACATCTCGGGATACGGCCGTGCGGACCTCGCCATCAGCGCGGAGGGCGAGAACGCGGGCGACGGCGTGGTCGCCTACCTCAGCAGCGGTAGCAGCGGCATCTCCGTGTCCGGCGCCGTACTGATGGGGCGCGGCACCCTGGGCGCCCCGGCCGGGGCGCACCTGGGGCAGACCCTGACGCCGTAGGCCGCACAGCGGGCCACGGAGGGCGGGGACGGGCGGCTAACGCCCGTTCCCGCCTTCGTCGTTCCCCCGGAAACCGTCGCCGGCGTTTCCCCAGCCGTCGTAGCGTCCGTCGTCGATTCCTCCGCCGTCGCTTCCGTCGGCGCCGGGTTCCGGGCCGCCCCCGGTGAGCCCACCGATGACGCCGGGGTTCCCGCCGGCGGGCGATTCACCGGGCAACGAGGGTGTTTCCGCGGGCGTGCTCCCGGACGGGGTGGGTGCCGGGCCCGTCGACGGTCCCCCCGGAGAGGGCGACGACGATGTGTCGGACGGCGAGGGTGACGCGGACCCGGAGGGTGACTGGTCCTGCTTCGAGCCCGGCCGGACGTCCAGGTCGAAGGGGGTGGCCGGAGTGCCGTCGAGGGCGTCCGCGGTGTACTGGCCCCAGATCTGCGCGGGCGGGCCGCCGCCGTTGATCCGGGGCAGACCGAGCGCTCCGTAGAGCGGCTTGTGTACGGCGCTGGTCGGGTCCTGGCCCATCACCGCGACGACGGTCGCCAGGTCGGGGGTGTAGCCCGCGAACCAGGCCGCCTTGTCGTCCTCGGCGGTGCCCGTCTTGCCCGCGGCGGGGCGGCCCGCCGACCGGGCCGCGGTGGCGGTGCCGTGGTCGACGACGCCCCGCAGGATGGACGTGGTGGTGTCGGCGGCCTGCCTGCTGATGGTCTGCACGGTGTTGTTCTCGGGCAGCGGGAGGTCCTGGCCGCTCTTGGTGACCTTCCCGACCAGGGTGTACGTACCGTGCCGGCCGTGGCCCGCGAGCGACGCGTAGGCCTCGGTCATGTCCAGCACGCTGGGGGTCGCGGGGCCCAGCGCGATGGACGGGGTGGGGGTGAGGTCGGGGGTGGACTTCGGAATGCCGAGGTCGATGGCGGTCTGCAGGACTCTGGCCGGACCGACGTCCTCGGCCATCTGCGCGAAGACGGCGTTGACCGACTTGTCGGTGGCCTCGCTGACGGGGATGTTGCCGTACGACTTGCCGTCCTCGTTGCCCGGCGCGTAGCCGGTGGGGCCGCTGGGGCCCTGCACCATCCGGTGGTCGGTGCCGTCGTAGGTGGTGTCCGGGGCGATCGGCCGGCCGTCCTGGGTGGTCGAGTCGTTCTCGAAGGCGGAGGCGAGGACGAACGGCTTGAAAGTGGAACCGACCTGGTAGTCGCGGCGGGTGGCGTTGTTGACGTACTGCTTGGTGTAGTCGATCCCGCCGTACATCGCGACGACCCTGCCGGAAGCCGGGTCGACCGACGCACCACCCACCCGGACGTTGCGGTCGGCGGCACGGCTCTTGTCGAGGTGGCTGTTCACCTGGTCGTCGACGGCGTGGACCAGAGCGTCCTGCTTCGCGTGCTGCAGCGTGGTGGTGATCCGGTAGCCGCCGGTGGCCAGGGTGTCCTCGTCGATGACCTTGTTGCTGGTGAGGTAGTCCTTGACCGCTTGAATGACATAACCGCGCTGTCCGGCGAGCCCGGAGGACGGCTTCGCCTTGCCGGGCACCGGGAACTTCAGACCGGCCCGTGCGGTCTCACTGATCCAGTCCTCCTTGACCATGCCGTCGAGTACGTAGTTCCAGCGGGCCTCGGCCCGCGCCTTGTTCTCGGGGTGTGCCGCGATGTCGTACGCGCTGGGGGCGTTGAGCAGCGAGGCGAGGTAAGCGCCCTGGGCGATGCTGAGGTCCTGGACGTTCTTGCCGTAGTAGGCCTGGGCCGCTGCCTGGATGCCGTAGGCGTTGCGGCCGAAGTAACTGGTGTTCAGGTAGCCCTGGAGGATGTCGTCCTTGCTCTCCTCGCGGTCCAGCTTGATGGAGATGAAGAACTCCTTGACCTTGCGTGTGATGGTCTGTTGCTGGCCGAGGTAGTAGTTCTTGACATACTGCTGGGTGATGGTCGAGCCGCCCTGCTTGCCCTTGCCGGTAACGGTGTTCCAGGCCGCGCGGAGCATCGCCTGGGGGTCCACCGCGCTCTCCGAGTAGAAGTCGCGGTCCTCGGCGGCGAGTACGGCACGCCGCACGCCCAGCGGGATCTGGGAGAGCCGCACGTTCTCCCGGTTGACCGTGCCGTCGCGGGCGAACGCGGAGCCGTCGGAGTAGAGGTACACGTTGCTCTGTTTGATGGCCGCGCTGTTGGCCGCGGGGATCTCGACCAGGTTGTAGCCGGCGAAGAAGCCGCCGATGATCAGCAGCAGCACGATCAGCACGCCGCCCAGGACCATCCGCCAGGTGGGCACGAGCCGGCGCCAGCCGGTGCGCCGGGGGCGCTTCCGCTTGCCCTGCGCCCGCTGTGCGGCTGCCTCTTCCGGTGACGGTGTGCCACTCGCGGTGGGGTCCCGGGGCGCCCAGCCGGGCTGCTGCTCGGGCTGCTCGTCGCTCACTGTGTCTCCAGCGTCCGGCTGCGGGTCATGAGGGGTGTCGTATGGGCGATTCGCGTTGTACGTCCATAAAACACTGTCGCAGCGTCTGTCCCCGACCAAGCCGTTTATTCGGTCGCGGCGTGCGACCCCGTTGGACTAAGGTCGTGCGCTTTGGTGCCTGCGGGCCCGACGCCCGGTGAGGCCGCCGGAAGGACGGGGATTCCGTGGGCGGGGGCGGGCGAGGGGAGGGGAATCGGGTGCGGTTGTACGCGGTCGTCGCCGCCGGGGGTTTCCGGCGCTTTGCGACCTACCGGATCGCCACGGTGGCCGGGGTGTTCACCAACAGCGTGTTCGGTTTCATCATGGCCTACACCTACATCGCGCTCTGGCACGAGCGGCCGCACCTGGGAGGCTATGACCAGGCACAGGCCCTCACCTATGTGTGGATGGGGCAGGCGCTGCTCACCACCATGGCACTGATGGGCGGCGGATTCGAGGACGAGCTGATCGAGCGCATCCGAACGGGTGACATCGCGATCGATCTGTACCGTCCCGCCGACCTGCAACTCTGGTGGCTCGCCAGCGACTTGGGCCGCGCTGCCTTTCAGCTGCTGGGGCGCGGGGTGCTGCCGATGGCGCTGGGAGCGCTCGCTTTCCCCCTCGCGCTTCCGTCCGACCCGTTCGTGTGGGGTGCGGTGCTGCTCTCCGTCGTGCTGGGGATGGTCGTCAGCTTCGCGCTGCGCTACCTCGTGGCACTGTCCGGCTTCTGGCTGCTCGACGGTGCGGGAGCGGCGCAGATCGCCTGGCTGGCCGGGATGTTCTTCTCCGGGATGCTGCTGCCGCTGAATCTCTTCCCCGGGCTGCTCGGCGAGGTCGCCCGCGCGCTGCCCTGGTCGTCGCTGCTCCAGGTGCCCGCCGACGTCGTGCTGGGCAAACGCACCGGCTGGGGCCTGTTGAACGCTTACGCCTTCCAGCTGGGCTGGGCCGTCGTCCTGCTCGCCGCAGGGCGGATGTTGCAGTCCGCGGCCACCAGAAGGGTGGTGGTGCAAGGTGGTTGAGGGCCTCCGTGCGTATGCGCTGATCGCCGGGATGTGGATCCGCTCGACGATGGCCTACCGGGCCTCGTTCCTCATGACGGCCTTCGGGAACTTCGCGGCGACCGGCTTCGACTTCGTGGCGATCCTGCTGATGTTCTCGCACGTCGACCGCCTCGGCGGCTACTCGCTCGGCGAGATCGCCTTCCTCTACGGCGCGGCCGCCACCTCCTTCGGCCTCGCCGACCTGATCATGGGCTCGATGGACCGCCTGGGCCGCCGTATCCGCGACGGCACCCTCGACACCCTGCTGGTCCGTCCGGTGCCCGTCCTCGCGCAGGTGGCCGCCGACCGCTTCGCGCTGCGCCGGCTCGGCCGGATCAGCCAGGGTCTGCTGGTGCTGGTCTATGCACTCACGGCCGTCGACATCGCCTGGACGCCGCTGAAGGTCGTCCTGGTTCCCGTGATGATCCTCAGTGGCGCGGCGATCTTCTCGGCGGTGTACGTGGCCGGTGGCGCCTTCCAGTTCTGGGCGCAGGACGCCTCGGAGGTCCAGAACGCCTTCACCTATGGCGGGGTGACCCTGCTGGAGTACCCGCCGACCGTCTTCGCGAAGGACCTGCTGCGCGGGGTGACGTGCGTGGTGCCGCTGGCCTTCGTGAACTGGCTGCCGGCGTTGTACGTGCTGGGGCGGTCGTATCCCCTGGACATGCCGCGGTGGGTGGCGTTTCTTTCCCCCGGGGTCGCGGTGGCGTGCGGGGCCCTGGCCGGGATGGCCTGGCGGGTCGGGCTGCGTGCGTATCGCAGCACGGGGAGCTAGCGGGGTCGTCCGACCCGGAAGCGCAGACCTCAGGAGCGCGGACCTCAGGAGTACAGACCTCAGGAGTACGGACCTCCGGACCGCAGACTTTAGGAGCAGAGACCATGAGCGCCGACTTCATCACCCTCGACGCAGTCGAGAAGGTCTTCAATGTGCGCCGGAGGACCAGCCGGCTACGGCGGGAAACGCACCAGGTCCGAGCCGTGGACACGCTCACCTTCCGCATCGCCCGGGGGGAGATGGTCGGCTACATCGGTCCGAACGGCGCCGGTAAGTCCACCACCATCAAGATGCTGACCGGCATCCTCACGCCCAGCGCGGGCCACCTGCGGGTGGCCGGTCTGGACCCGTCCCGCGAGCGCACCAGGCTCGCGCGCCGTATCGGCGTGGTCTTCGGCCAGCGGACCACCCTCTGGTGGGACCTCCCGCTGCGTGACTCCTACCGGTTGGCGCACCGGATGTACCGCATCCCGGACGCCCGCTTCCGGGAGAACCTGGACCGGTGCGTCGAACTGCTCGACCTGAAGGACCTGTTGGACGTGCCGGTGCGGCAACTCTCCCTCGGGCAGCGGATGCGCGGTGACATCGCGGCAGCCCTGCTGCACGACCCGGAGGTGCTCTATCTGGACGAGCCGACGATCGGGCTCGACGTCATCTCCAAGGTCAAGGTCCGTGCGTTCCTGCGGGACCTGAACGCCGAGCTCGGCACCACCGTCCTGCTCACCACCCACGACCTGACCGACATCGAGCAGCTCTGCGAGCGGGTGATGGTGATCGACCACGGCCGGCTGATGTACGACGGCGCGCCGGCCGCGCTGCACGAGGTGGGGGAGAGCGAGCGGATGCTGGTCGTCGACCTGGAACAGGAACTGCCGCCGATCCGAACGCCGTTGGCCCGTACGGTCAAGGTCGAGGGTCCGCGTCAGTGGCTGGCCTTCCCGGCCTCCGCATCGGCCGCGCCGGTCGTCGCCGCCATAGCCGCCGACTATCCGCTGGTCGATCTCTCGGTACGGGAGCCGGACATCGAGGCCGTCATCGCGAAGATGTACGCCGACCGTGGTCTTCAATAGGCTGGCGGCATGACAAACGAACTCCCCGAGATGCGCGCATCCGATGCCGAGCGCGAGCGGATCGCCGAGTCGCTCCGTGAGGCCGTCGCCGAGGGGCGTCTCGACATGGCGGAGTTCGAGCACCGCCTCGACGCGGCGTACAAGGCCCGCACGCACGGCGAGCTCGAACCGCTGGTACGTGACCTGCCGGCCCCCGGCGCTGCTGCCGCCGTGTCCGAGCCGCAGCCGGGGAGCGACTGGTCGGCCCGCATCGGCGGTCCCGCCACCTCCACCGGGGCGCTCGCGGTGTTCGGCGGCTTCCACCGCAGGGGCACCTGGACCGTCGCCCGCCGGTTCACCGCTTTCACGCTGTTCGGCGGCGGCGAACTCGATCTGCGCGAAGCCCGGTTCGAGGACCGGGAGGCGGCGATCCGGTGCTTCGCGCTGTTCGGCGGCATGGGCGTGATCGTGCCGCCCGACCTGCACTGCACCGTCAGTGGCTTCGGCCTCCTGGGCGGCTTCGGCGACAAGGCGTCCGGCGAGGGCACACCGGGATCACCCCGGGTCAAGGTCACCGGCTTCGCGCTGTTCGGCGGCATCGGGGTCGAACGGCGCATCACCAAGGCGGAGAAGCAGCGGCTGCGGGAGGAGAAGAAGTCCGGCCGCAAGGAACTCGGCTGACCCGCCGCCGCCCCGGCCGCCGCCGTCAGGCCCGCGCCGGCGCGGACCTGCTCAGCGAGCCCAGGTCGATCACGGCGGCCATCGCCCGGTACCCGGCGTCGCTCGGGTGCAGGTGATCCCCGGAGTCGTAGCGCGGCAGCAGGCGCCCCGGTGCGTACGGGTCGCGCAGCGCCTTGTCGAAGTCGACGACCGTGTCGAAGATCCCGCCCGCCCGGATCGTGGCGTTGACCTGCTCGCGTGCCGCTTCGAGCTGCGGGGTGACGCCGGGGTGGCCGCCGAAGGGCGTCAGCGTGGAGCCGACCACGTGCAGCCCGCGGGCCCGCGCCCGCTGGGCCAGTTCCCGCAGGCCGTCGGTGATCTGCTGGGCGTCCAACTGGTGGGGCAGCCGCAGGATGTCGTTGACACCGAGATCGATGATCACGGTCCGCGCGCCGGACCGGCCGAGCACATCGCGGTCGAAGCGGGTCAGCCCGCTCTGGCCGATGCCCGGGAGCAGCACCCGGTTGCCGCTGATGCCCTCGTTCAGTACCCCGTACCGGCCGTCCAGCCGCTCGGCGAGTCCGTCGGTCCAGCGGTGGTTGGCTCCGGTGGTGGAGGTGATGCCGTCGGTGATGGAGTCCCCGAGCGCGACGACCGCGCCGCGCGCCTGCCGGGTGTGCACGTCCAGGGCGGTGACGTAGCGCCAGTACGGGCTCTCCACCGTGGCGCCGTTGGTGGTGACGTACGAGATCTGCCGCGCGTGCGGGTGGTAGGTGACCGGGCCGCCCGGGCTGGGAGTGTAGAGCGAAACCGTCACATCGTCGTCGCCGGGGATCGGGATGCGGATCGCGTCGCTGATGGTCTGGCCGCCGGCCGGGATGGTGACGTAGCCGCGGCGGTCGAAGGTGACCTCACGCAGCACGCCGTCGGCCGCGATGGACGCCTGGGTGATCTTCAGCGGGAGGGTGCCGAAGAGGTTGGAGAGGGTGATGCGGGCCATGGAGCCGCCGATGCTGGTGTGCACGACGTTACGGATGGTGCTGCCGGGGAGCCCGTTCGGCGTACCGGGTTCCGGGCCGACGGGGGCCGCCGCCCAGGTGCCGGTCCAGGTGCCGGACGCCGGAACGCCGGATGACACACCCGACGAGGAGCCGGATGAGTCGGATGAGCCGGCGGAAACGGTGGTGGCCGGTGTCCTGACCATGGTGAAGATGCCTACCGAAATCAGCGTCACCACGGCCGCGAGAGCGGCGAGCAGGGCGTAACCACGGCGCCTGGTCATGAGCGGTCGTTCTCCTCGGGAACTCGACGTGCGTCCCAGGAGTAGCTCTGGCAGGGACAATACGTACGGGGATGGTGCAGGTGCGTGGACGGGCGGAGCAGGCGGAGCTGATGGAACGTACAGAGCGGGAAGCCGCGACGGAGAGCGTCACAGGTGTTGCCCCGCTGGGCTCCATCGCCTACAGCGCGGCCGACGAGGAGAAACGCCGTGGTGTCCGCCGCATGAAGGCGACGGCCACCGGGCTTCTCCTGATGGTCACTCTTATTTTCGTACTTGCCACTTGGGCGGATCACACCGGGGCCGGTTCCTGGGCGGGATACGTCGCGGCGGCCGCGGAGGCCGGAATGGTCGGCGCGATGGCTGACTGGTTCGCCGTGACGGCACTCTTCCGCCGACCACTTGCTCTCCCCATTCCTCATACGGCGATCATCCCCAACAAGAAGGATCAGCTCGGAGCGTCACTTGGTTCCTTCGTCGGGGAAAATTTTCTGTCACAAGATGTTGTACGGGCTCGGCTGCGCGCAGTCGGCATCGGCGGCAGGCTGGGTGCCTGGCTGGCCGAACCGGAGCACGCCGACCGGGTGACCGCGGAACTGTCGACGGCGCTGCGCGGCGCCCTGACGGTGTTGCGCGACTCGGACGTCCAGGCGGTGGTGGGCGAGGCGATCACCCGGCGCGCGGAGGCCGCGGAGGTCGCGCCCGGGGCCGGCAAGATGCTGGAGAGGATCGTCGCGGACGGCGGTCACCGGCGGGTCGTGGACCTGATCTGTTCCCGCGCGCATGACTGGCTGACCCTGCACGGCGACTCGGTGATGGACGCCGTGCAGGGCGGAGCGCCCGGCTGGACGCCGCGATTCGTGGACAAGCGGATCGGCGACCGGGTCTACAAGGAACTGCTCCGGTTCGTCACGGAGATGCGCGACATGCCCGCGCATCCGGCGCGCGGCGCGCTGGACCGTTTCCTGGTGGACTTCGCGTCCGATCTGCAGTCGGACACCGAGACCCGGGCGCGGGTGGAGCGGCTGAAGTCGGACCTGGTCGGCCGCTCCGAGGTGCAGGACGTGATCGCCTCGGCCTGGTCATCGGTACGCGCCATGATCATCTCAGCGGCCGAGGACGAGCAGAGCGAACTGCGGCTGCGGGCGCGTGCCTCACTGCTGTCCCTGGGCGCGCGGCTGACCACCGACGAGCGGCTCCAGCGCAAGCTCGAGGGCTGGGTGGAGGACGCGGCGGCGTACCTCGTCACGACCTACCGAGGTGAGATCACCTCGCTGATCTCGGACACCGTGGCCGGCTGGGACGGCGAGCAGACCTCCCGCAAGATCGAGGCGCACATCGGCCGTGACCTGCAGTTCATCCGGATCAACGGCACGGTGGTCGGGGCGCTGGTCGGCCTGGTGATCTACGCCGTCTCGCAGGCGGCGGGCGGCTGAGCCGGTGTGCCGACCGCCGGGTCAGTCCACCCGGCGGTAGCTGCTGCCGTCCCGGGGCCGGGCCAGCAGCCCCGCCTCCACCAGGTCGCGGCGGAGCGCCGAGCAGTCCTCGTGCACGGTGAGCAGCGCAGCGTTGACCTCGCGCTCGCTGTACGTCCGGTCCCCCTCGAACAGCGTCTCCGCGAGGTGTGCGAGCAGCTGCTCACGGCGCGCCGTCTTCCGCGGGATCCTCGTCAGCCGCCCGTGCGAGAACAGCGCGGCCACCCCGTGCGCCTCCCCGGGCCCGTCGGGCGTGCCGGAGGTGCTCGGTGCGGCGGACGTGCTTGACCCGTGGGAACTCTTGTCGGACATGGCCCGAAGCCTGCCAGCCGCCCCGCCGCCCGGGCAACGCGTTTTCGGCCGCCCCGCTTACGCGCTCTGTCCGCCCTGCCCGCGCCGCGTCACCACGGTCGTCGCAACGGCCACCGCGCCCGCCACCGAGAACACGGCCGGCCAGGCGCCGATCTTCTTCGCCAGCGGGTGGGACCCGCCGAAGGCGGCCAGATACACACCGGTGAGGACCGCCGCCTTTCCGGTACCGGCCTGATGCTGCCACTTCCGGGCGGCGACGGCGCCGGCGGCGGCGAGCGCGGCCCCGCCGAGGGGACGCTTCCTGGTCCAGCGGGCGACGGCGTAACCGCCGACGAGACCGGTGGCTGCTACGGCTGCTGCGGGGATGTTTGCCATACTTCCGAGGCTAATGCGAAGCACCCGCCGCCGGACCGCGGGGCCCGCTGGATTCGCGGTTCACTCGCACCCGACTCCGTCCCCGTCCCGGTCGAGGTGCCGGGCGTAGCCGGGGTCACCGACATGGATGGGCGCGGCTCCGGCAGCGCGTACGGCGTCGCAGTTCTGGTAGTACGTGCTGCCGGACCCGCCGCTGCTGCTGCTTCCCCCACTGCTCCCGCCGGTGCTTTCACCACTGCTCCCGCCGGACGAGCCCCCGCCGCTGTACGGCTCGCACCCGATCCCGTCCCCGTCCGCGTCCAGATGCGGTGCGTACCCGGGCTGCCCCCGCCGGATCGGCGCGGCGCCCGCGGCTCGCACGGCGGCACAGTTCCGGTAGTACACAGTGGCCGACGTGGCCTTCGGTGTGGCCTTCGCCTTCGGCTTCGGTGCGTGCTTCGGCTTCGGCTTGACGGTGACCTTCGGGGCGGGCGTGGCCACCGTGATCCATACCGTAGCGGTGCCGCTCAAGTCGCCCGTCTCGACGCGGTAGGTGAACTGGTCGTTGCCCGCGTACCCCGCCGTGGCGGTGTACGCCACCGAGGTGCCGTCGACGGTGGTGGTGCCGTGGTTCGGCGCCGTATCGACGGTGAGCTGGGTGCCGGGAGACTGCCCGTCGATTGCCGTTTCCACGCCGGCCGCGTCCGTCACGACGTCGTTGGCCAGCACATCGACCAAGACCTGCTTTCCGGCGTCAGCATCCGCCGCGTCCTCCGAGAGCTTTAGCTCCGGCTTCTGCGAGGGTGAAGCCGACGGGCTCTCCGTCGTGCGGACAGCAGCCGGTGCGGAGTCCGTGTCACCGCGGCCGTCGTTGCATCCGGCGAGTGCCGTCACGAGCACCACGGCACCTATCGCTAAACGGATGTGGCGGTGGTGTGTACGCACTGAATTCATCTGCCCCCCAAGGCCTTTCGCTGTACAGCCGGTGCAGCAGACGCGGCTCGGCTGAGGGGTGATGGTGGCAGCGATGGGGGTGTGGCGGCAGGGTATGAACGAGCTTGTGATGAAGTTGTGAACATAGGGTGTGCATGGCCTTGTGTGCGGCAGGAACGCCCTCGTGTTCTGATGACGTCCGAGTCGGTGCGGGGAGGGCCACAAGGTGACGGCGATCAGGATCAGCGGGCGGCGAGGGCTGGTCGGGCAGACGTTGCGGGACATGGCGGCGGTGCTGGGGCGGCGGCCGTGCGGGGAGCCGGGGGAGACGGTCATCGGTCACTCGTCGGCGCTGCGTACCAGCGTGTTCCTGGGGGTCGGCGGGGAACTGTGCGTCGAGGCGCTGATGGACGTGTCGATGATTCCGCCTGCCTGGCGCCCGTTTCACCTGGTGTGGCTGGCGCTGATGATCGACCTGTGCGTCGCCTTCTCCGCCGTCACCCGGCGCCATCCGCACCGGCTGACCGCCCGCACCCTGCGGATCAGAGCCGGGCTCTACGACGAGCTCCTGCTGCCGCTGTCCCGCGTGGTCACGGTCCGCCGTGAGTTCGTGTCGGCGAAGGGTCGTGGCGTACGGCCGGTGCCGGGCAGCAGCGGCTCGGTGCTGTGCACGGTGGCCGGGACGGCCGAGCTCACCCTGGAACTGGACGAGCCGGTCGAGCTGCGGCTCGCGGACGGATCGTCGCTGACCGCCGAGCGGCTGCATCTGTCGGCCGACCATCCGGTCACCGCGCACCGTGAGCTGTTCCGGGCGGTGCGTGCGCTGCGGGCGGACGGGAGCTGAGCCCTTGACCGCGTGGAACGCACGCCAACACGAACGTCTGCACCTACCGGCCGATCGCCGAGGCATAGCGGGACACCGGTACGAGAAGCCGGCCTCGTCCCTCGTCGGCACTGCCGCTGCCCCGGCAGCCGGACCGGGATACTGAGCCGGTGACCGAAAGCGACCCCGCGATGCGCCTCCGTTTCGAGCTGACGCCCCTGGACAGGGTCGTCCCCTGGGGGGAGCGTCCCGTACTGCACTGGTTCGGGCTGACGGACGGCTGGTACAGCGTCGAACTCGGCGGTCACGAGGTCCTGCGCTACTCCGAGCGGACCGTCCGGGAACTATGTCCGGCTGTGGGAAGACCTGATCGCGCTCGTGTCGGGGGGCGATGGAACCGGTGCCACCGGACCTTGTCGACGTAGCCGCCGACACCTCACCGGACTGGGACTGGCTGGATACGCCGGAGGCCGAGGCCACTCTGACCTGGCATGGGGCGGGCCACCTGTACACCGACTACCTGCGAGTGGCCCCGAACGTCCGATGCTGGCGCACGGTCACCGCTGGGGACGACACCATGCACGCCACCTGGGAGCACTCGGCGGACCCGGAAGACGTGATCGAGTTCGACGGCCCGCAAAAGGGCCGGGTGACCATGCCCACGGCCGAGTTCCTGTCCGCGGTGCGCGTCTTCGACCGGGCGCTGTTGACCGCGATGGAGCAGCGGATCAGCGAGCTGGAGCAAACCGGCGCCGCGCCCGGCGTCGAGCTGGACCTTGAGCAGGTGCGCCGCGAGCACCGGGAGCGGGCCGGCCGGCTTCAGCGGGCGCTGGACCACGACCCGGGTACCGACTGGGATGCCGTCCGAGTCGGTGTGCGCACGCTCCTCGGCACCGCGCGGCCCGGGAGGGGCCCGTGGCAGCCCATGCCGAGGGACCTACCGGCTTGAAGGGGGCCCGGCCCGCGGTGCCCTCATACCCCGCGGGTGCCTGCCGCCGCAACTGAGCATTTGTCCAACCAGCAGGGCAGGCCGTGTGGCATATGTCTATGGTGCTGCGGAAGCCGCGCTCCTACCTTCTGCTACACCCGATTACGTACGCCAGGTCACCCCCCGGCGATACATGTCCGCCAGGCGTCGCTGCCTCGACCGAAAGTCCGTCGAGTTATGGCTCCGATGCTGCTTGCGGCCTCCCGCACGAGTGAGTCCGGCGGGCCGGGCGGGCGACACACGGTGAGCGCCGGGTGGCTGCCTCCGGGCTCGTCCCCTCACCGGAGACATCACCTGATCCCCAGACCCTCACGCACGACGCCGCCCACCGATGCCCCGGCACGCGGGGTGGCCCGACAGACCGGTTCAACCCCATTCCTTCGGCTTAAGGACTGTGCATGAGCGCCCGACCGACGAGCACCCGCACCACTTCGCCGCCCTCGGAAACCGTCGAGGTTTCCGCCGGGTCCGGTCTCCAAGCCGGGCTGAAGAACCGCCATCTGTCGATGATCGCGATCGGTGGTGTCATCGGCGCCGGCCTGTTCGTCGGCTCCGGCTCCGGCATAGCCGCGGCCGGGCCCGGCATCCTGCTGTCCTACGCCCTGGTCGGCGCGATGGTCGTCCTGGTGATGCGCATGCTGGGCGAAATGGCCGCTGCCAATCCGTCCTCCGGTTCGTTCTCCGCTTATGCGGACCGGGCGATCGGCCGCTGGGCGGGATTCTCCATCGGCTGGCTGTACTGGTTCTTCTGGGTGGTCGTACTCGCCGTCGAGGCCACCGCCGGCGCCAAGATTCTCGAAGGCTGGGTGCCGGCCGTCCCGCAGTGGGGCTGGGCGCTCATCGTGATGATCGTCCTCACCGTCAGTAACCTGGCCTCGGTCAGCTCCTACGGCGAGTTCGAGTTCTGGTTCGCCGGCATCAAGGTGGTCGCGATCGCCGTGTTCATCCTGCTCGGCGCCCTGGCGATCTTCGGTGTGCTGCCCGGCTCCTCGCACGCGGCGAGCGGACTGGGCAACCTCACCGGGCACGGCGGATTCCTGCCCAACGGGCCGGGGGCGATTCTCACCGGCGTACTGCTGGTCGTCTTCTCGTTCATGGGCAGCGAGATCGTCACCCTCGCCGCCGCCGAGTCCGAGGACCCGCGGCGCGCGGTCGCCAAGGCCACCAACAGCGTGATCTGGCGGATCGCCGTCTTCTACCTGGGCTCGATCTTCGTCGTGGTGTCCCTCCTGAAGTGGGACGACCCGGCGATCCTCAAGAGCGGTTCCTACGTTGCCGCTCTGGACGCGATGGGCATCCCGCATGCCGGCCAGGTCATGGACGTGGTCGTGCTGACGGCCGTGCTCTCCTGCCTGAACTCCGGTCTCTACACGGCCTCCCGGATGGCCTTCTCACTCGGCCGACGCGGTGATGCCCCCCGGTCCTTCGCGCGGACCAGCGGCCGGGGCGTCCCGCAGACCGCCATCCTGGCGTCGGTCGCCTTCGGGTTCGTCGCCGTCGGCTTCAACTACCTGTGGCCGGACACCGTCTTCCTGTTCCTGCTGAACTCCTCCGGCGCGATCGCGCTGTTCGTGTGGCTGGTGATCTGCTTCAGCCAGTTGCGGATGCGGGGGATCATCCTGCGCGAGAACCCGGAGCGCCTGGTGGTGCGGATGTGGCTCTTCCCGTACCTGACCTGGGCGACCATCGGCGTCATCTCGTTCGTGCTCGTCTACATGCTCACCGACCCCGCCGGTCGCAAGCAGGTGCTCCTCTCGGTGCTGGCCGCCGTCCTGGTGGTGGCCGTCGCGCTGATCCGCGACCGGGTGAGCGGCGGCGGCAGCGGATCGGGTGACGCCGTCACTTCGTCCGAACGGGCGGACGCCGTCACCCCGTCGTAGGCCGCCCGGCTGCCGGCTGCCCCGCGCCCCCATGCAGGTCAGCCGGCGCTGTCGCCGCCCGCGTCGCCGCCCCGCGAAGCCGCCTCGGCCATCCGGGCCGTGGTGTTCGCACCGTCCAGTGCCTCGCGGATGATGTCCGCGTGGCCACTGTGATGCGCGATCTCGCGGAAGACATGGAGCAGTACGCGCCGCACGGTCCAGGTGACCGGTTCCGGCGGTGACCACGGGTACTGCGGAAGGGTCAGCAGGCGGTTGAAGTCGGGCTCCTGGCGTACGGTGCGGTCGAAGTCCGCGGCGGCGGCCCGGAAACCGTCGAGCAGACCGTCCAGGGTCTCGCCCTCGGCCATCCGGTATTGGTCCGGGTCGAGGTCCGACCAGTCGACCTTTGCCGGCGCCGTGCCGTCGACCACGTTGAGCCATGCGCTCTGCGTTTTGGCCAGGTGCTTGACCAGACCGCCGAGCGTCAGCTCGCTGACCGTGGTGCGGGTCGCCGCCTGCTCGTCGTTGATGTCCGCGACCGCGTAGAGGAAGTTGGTGCGCTGGTCGGAAACCATCGCCAACAGGTCTTCGCGTTCCTCGGCCTGCGTGCCGTGCGCTTGCGTGGCGTTCATGAGAAGTGCCCCCTCGTGATCGACGGTCGGGGCCACCCTAGGACGTCACCCGTGAGCGGCGTGCGGGATTGACGGATGCCTCCCGGGAGTTGCCCGCACCCGGCCGCCGCACGGCAGATCTCCGCGGTTTGCCGTAGCGGCAACAGGACTCGCATCGGCGCGCCGTTCCCCCGCATGATCGACCTCGACCCTCGTGCACAGCAGTTACGAGAACACCGGAGGATTCATGTCACGGCCCGCCCTCGACGTCACTCACCGGATGGTCCCCTCGCCCGCCGGCCGTATCCACCTGGTGGAACAGGGCACCGGGCCACTGGTGTTGCTGGTGCACGGGTTCCCGGAGTCCTGGTACTCCTGGCGCCACCAGTTGCCGGCGCTGGCGTCGGCCGGGTTCCGCGCGGTAGCCGTCGACGTACGTGGCTACGGCCGATCCTCCAAGCCCGCGGACCCGGCGGCGTACCGGATGCTCGACCTGGTGGAGGACAACGTCGCCGTCGTGCACGCGCTCGGCGAGCCGTCCGCGGCGATCGTCGGCCACGACTGGGGGTCGCCCATCGCCGCCAACTCCGCGCTGCTCAGGCCGGACGTGTTCCGCGCGGTGGGCCTGCTGAGCGTGCCGTACACCCCGCGGGGCGGGCCGCGTCCCACGGACGTCTTCGCGGGGGTGGGCGGGGACGACGAGTTCTACGTCTCGTACTTCCAGCAGCCCGGCCGGGCCGAAGCCGAGGTCGAGCCCGATGTCCGTGGCTGGCTCGCGGGCTTCTACGCCGCGCTCTCCGCCGACACCATGCCCGCCCCCAACGCACCGGACCCGCACTTCGTGGGTCGCGGCGGGAAGCTGCGGGACCGCTTCCGGGCCGAGCGGCTGCCCGCCTGGCTGAGCGAGGACGACCTCGACGTCTACGCCGCGGAGTTCGAACGGACCGGCATGACGGGGCCGCTCAACCGCTACCGCAACATGGACCGGGACTGGGAGGACCTGGCCGACTTCGACGGCGCCCCCATCACCCAGCCGTCCCTCTTCGTCGGCGGCGCCCTGGACGCCTCCACCACCTGGCTGACCGACGCGATCAAGGCGTACTCCACCACGCTGCCCGGCCTGGTCTCCTCGCACATCCTCGACGACTGCGGCCACTGGATCCAGCAGGAACGGCCGGCCGAGATCAACCGGCTGCTGACCGAGTGGCTCGGGGGACTGCCCGTGTGAAGCGTGGCGGCCCGACCCGGTACGGCGTCAGGCCGAACGCTGAACGGCCGTGGCCGGGCCGCCGGACTGCCTACTGCGTCAGTCCGGGCTCGTCGAGGGTGACCGGCCGCCCCTGGGGCCGGTGTCCGGCGTCGGGGCAGCGGTCGGTCGAGCCGGCGCCCGCCCCCGAGGGAAACGGGGGAGGTCTTCGTCAGCGGCGCGACATGTAGAGGCCGAGGGCCTTGTGCAGGAGTTTGTTGAGCGGAAAGTCCCACTCGCCGAGGTATTCCACGGCCTCACCACCGGCGCCGACCTTGAACCGGAGCAGGCCCAGCAGGTGATTGCTCTCCTCGAGGGTGTCGGTGATCCCGCGGAAGTCGTAGATGCTCGCGCCGAGCTCATGGGCGTCGGACATCATCCGCCACTGCACCGCGTTGTTCGGCTGCACCTCGCGCTTTCGGTTGGTGGAGGCTCCGTAGGAGTACCAGACGTGCTCACCGACGGTCAGCATCGTCGCCGCTGCGAGTACTTCGCCGTCGTGATGGGCGAGGTACAGCCGCATACGGTGGGGGTCCTCTGCCGTCAGCGCGGTCCACATGCGCTGGAAGTAGGCCGGCGGGCGCGGGATGAACCCGTCCCGTTCGGCGGTCTCCACGTAGAGGTCGTAGAAGGCGGGCAGATCGTCATAGCTGCCGAGCACGACCTTGACGCCTGCCTTCTCGGCCTTTTTGATGTTGCGGCGCCACTGCTGGTTGAGGCCGCCCCGGATGTCTTCCAGCGAGCGGCCGGCGAACGGGACTTGGCACACATAACGCGGCTGACCGGCGGCGAAGCCGTCCTCGCCGCCGGGCTCGGTCTGCTGCCAGCCCATCCGCCGCAGCTGGTCGGCGATATCGGCGGCCCGCGGCTCGTCTGTGGTGGCCTCGGCATCACGCAGGCGTCGGGCCCGCGGGTCGGCGATCGCGGCCTTGACCGCCTCCGCGCTCCAGCGGCGGGCGACGACGGGCGGGCCCATCCTCACCGAGAAAGCGCCTTGGGCCTTCAGATACGTGAGCATGGGCTCCAGCCATCGCTGAAGATCCGGTGCGTCCCATGCGATGACCGGCCCTTCGGGCAGATAGGCGAGGTACCGCTTGAGCTTCGGCAACGGCCGGAACAGCACCAGCCCCACCCCGACGAGACGGTCGTTGCCGTCGAACCAGCCCAGGCTCTCCGCCCGCCAGTCCGGCTTCACATCACCCCAGGAAGGGACCTGCATGTGACTCGCCGAGGGCAGGGCCGTGATGAAGGCCAGATGGTCCTCACGGGTGATCGCCTCGATGCGGAAGCTCATGTGCGGTGCTCCTTTGCTCGACGCGTCAGCCTACTGAGGCACCGCTGTGCATCGGCCCGACCGCTCCGGCGCGTCGGGGTGGACGCTTTTCCGCGCCGTGGTCCGCCGTTCGGCCGGCTCAGCGTCGGGGCGGTGACCAGACGTAGGGCGTGGTGGTGGTCACCGCCTGGAAGCCGAGCCGGCGCAGGATCGGGGCGCTGTCGTCGGAGGCGTCCACCTGGAGGAACCTGACGCCGCGCGCCACGGCGAGTTCGGCGCGGGCGGCGACCAGCGCGCGGTAGATTCCCCGGCCCCGCCAGGCGGACAGCGTCGAGCCGCCCCACAGACCGGCGAATTGGGTTCCCGCCCGGAACACCAGCCAGGCCGCTGAGATCACCTCACCGTCCGCCTCGGCGACCATGACGGCGATTTCGTCCGGGGCGGCCGAGACGCGGGTGATCAGGTCGTGGCCGAGCCAGCTCCGGTCCTGGCCCCAGACCGCGGATTCCATCGCGGCTATCCGGTGCATGTCAGCGTCCGCGGTGACCTGGCGGATGGCGACCCCGCCCGGCGGGTTCACCGGCGCGGACATCTCCTCGGCGAGGCCGATGAGGACCGTCTCCTGTTCCTCCGGGACGAAGCCGGCGGCCAGCAAGCGGTCGGTGAGGTCGGCAGGTTGGTCGTGACCGCGGGTTTTCCATTCGACCGCCTCGCCGCGGGCGGCGAAGTGGTCACGCTGCCGGGCGATCAGGCGGTCGAGTTCGGCGCCGCGTGCCCCGATGTCGCGCGGCGCGCTGACCAAGCCGCGGAACTGGCCGACGACGCGGAGCAGCGGACCGTCCTGCTCGTACGTCACTCCGGTGGGCGGGTGGGGAGGCGCTCCCCGCATCTGCTCGTCGTAGGCCGTGAGCAAGCTGTCGATGTCTGTCACACCTGTGACGGTACGAGGCCGTGGCAACTGCTTTTCCGTTTGACGGTCGTTCGGCCGAGCGCATCCCGCGGTTGACGGGGGCACCGGGCCGCCGGACAAACCGACAGGGAGTCGTCGGCGAGCGATCGGACTTGAACGTGTTCAGAAACTCTCGTAGGCTCACCGCTGTTGAACACGTTCAAAAGGGGTGGGTGTCTGATGTCCGTACTGGTCAATCTGATCGTGATGCTCGGCATGCTGATCGTCGTTCCCGTGGGGCTGCGGCTGCTCGGCGATCCCCACCTCGGGGCGGTTGACCGGCTCTGGCCACTCGCAGCGGTGTCAGGCGCCGCATCCCTGTGGCTGCCGCGCGGCCCCGTCGCGGAGGCCCTCGCCGCCGGGTACGCCGTGGCGACGGTGCTGCTCGCGCTCCAGGCTCCGCTGCGGCTGGCGAGGACCCGCTCGTTCGCGCCGGCCGAGATCGCGACGCTCACGGCGCTCGTGACTCCGTCCGTCGCCGCGCTGGCCCTGGTCGCCGAGCGCGGGGGCCATCAGCTTCTCGGCTTCGACCTGCGGACCCTGGCGCTGACCGTGCCGCACTTCCACTTCGCGGGATTCGCCGCGGCGTTGGTGGCGGGGCTGTGCTGCCGGGCACACCCCGGCCCGCTGGGAAGGCTGGCGGCGCTGAGCGTCCCGCTCGGCACGCTGCTCGTCCTGGCCGGGTACTTCATCGACGACTGGGTGGAGCTGGCGGGGGCTCTGGTACTGACCGCCGGGATGTGGGCCGTCTCGCTGGTGACCTGGCGCGACATCCGCAGGACCGGCCGAGATCAGCTCACCCGCCTGCTGCTGGCCACAGCCTCGGCGGTGCTGGTCCTGACCATGCTGCTCGCGCTGAGCTGGGCGCTGGGCGAAGCGGCCGGAATTCCCCACCCGACGGTGGCCTGGATGGCCGCCACGCACGGCATCGGCAACGCGCTGGGTTTCGCACTCTGTTCGGTGCTGGCCTGGCGACGCATCAAGGCGATGAAGGAGACGACCGGATGAGCGCCCTCAACTACCGTGAAACAGGCGCCACCCGGCACGTCCCCCTGCCACCCGGTTACCATCATCTGCGCCACCGCACCCGGATAGGGCAGGGTCGGGACGTCTTCGAGGCGGCGGGTGCGGCCGTCACCACCTGGCGGATGCACCGGCAGTCCGGGGCCCGGGTGGACACAAGGTCCCCACGCGTCGAGACCGGCACGCACGTCACGCTCTCCCTCGGCCTCGGGCCACTGCGCTTCTACGCCCCGTGCGAGGTGGTCTGGACGGCGTACGGGACAGAACTGATCGGCTTCGCGTACGGAACCCGAGCCGGCCATCCGGAGTGCGGCGAGGAGTCGTTCCTCGTCGAGCTCGCACCGGACGGAACGGTCTGGTTCGACGTCACCGCCTTCAGCCGGCCGGGCTGTTGGTACACCCGGCTCGCGGGCCTGCTGGTCCCGGTACTCCAGCGTGCCTATGCCCGTCACCTCGGGAACACCCTGCGACGGATGACGCATCACCGAGGGTGAACAGCCGCAGCAAGTCGCGCCAGCACCACCCGGAGCCGCTCACGCGCCTCCGGGTCCGTGCTGATTCCGTCCGCGTCCACGGCCGTCCGGTCCACCGGTACCCGTACGCAGGCCTCCTCCACGACGTCGGCCCCGGTGTATCCCAGTACCCCCCGCAGGGAGTCCGCCGCGCCTTGTCCGCGACCGGGGGCCGCCGCGTTCACCCAGGCGGCGGGCTTGTCGCAGATCTCCGTGCCGCCGACCGTCCAGTCCAGGAGGTTCTTGAACGACCCCGGAAGCGTCCCCGCGTACTCCGGCGTGCAGATCAGCAGGGCATCGGCATCGTCGATCGCCGCGCGCAGTCCGGCGACGGGCGTGGGCAGCGGGTCGGTGTCGTCGTCGGGGTTGAAGTGCGGGAGGCCCGCCAGTCCGGTGTAGCGGACGGTGTGCAGGTCCGGGGGCGCGACTGCCTGTGCGGTGCGCAGCGCGATGTCGTTGGAGGAGCCCGTCCGCAGACTTCCGGACAGCAGCAGGATCACGCGCGGCATCGTCATGCCGGAGTAACCGTCCGTCGGCTCGGGCCATTCCGCGGCGCGGTGCTCAGCACCGGCGCCGCCCGTTCCGTGGCCACCTGAGTCGGGAGCGACCATCCTGCTGGCATGCTGCTGCCACTCACCTGCCCGAAGACCGAGCTCGTAGAAGTCGTCCGGATCACCGATCCCACCCGGCACATCACCTCGGATGACCTGGCCGGTGACACTGTCGCGATCTGGGAGGGGCGCCAGGTCCGGGCGGTACTGGAACTCATCGCGGCCCTGCCGGACAGCGAACCCTTCCGCTGTTTTCTTCCCGGCTGGGGCATCCGGGCCCACGGCTTCACGGGTCGGCTCTTCGAGATCGCCTTCTGCTTCCAGTGCCACACCGCCCGTATCTGGGGCCCGGATCTGCCCCCGGAACGACAGGGCGGGAGCTTCGATGCGGAGAGCGCGCCCGCGCTGGAACTGCTCCGTGGATTCCGCACCGCCATGACGGACTGAACGCTGCCTTGCCCTCGATGAGCAGGACGGTGATGAGCCCTGCGGTTCCGCTCCCGGTGGGCGCCCGCTCTCCCTCCTCGGGCCAACGACCGGACACGGCGGACACGGTGCACGATCGCCGTACCGTGGACCGCATGGCTGACGACATATTCGAGCACCCGCGGCTGGCCGCGATCTATGACCCGCTCGATCCCGACCGCGATGACCTCGACGGATACGTCGCCATCGCGGAGGAGTTCGGCGCGCGCCGGGTGCTGGACATCGGCTGCGGCACCGGCGTCTTCGCGTTGCTGCTGGCCGGCCGGGGCGTCGAGGTGACCGCCGTCGACCCGGCCGGCGCCTCGCTCGACGTGGCGCGGGCCAAGCCGGGCGGCGAGCGGGTGCGCTGGGTCCACGGTGATGCGACGGTCCTGCCCGTGCTGCGGGTGGACCTCGCCACCATGACCGGCAACGTCGCGCAGGCGATCACCGACCCGTCGGACTGGGCCGGGACGTTGCGCGGCGCCCATGACGCCCTGCGGCCCGGCGGGTACCTGGTCTTCGAGACCCGTGACCCGGCGAAACGCGGTTGGAAGGAGTGGAACCGTGCGGAGTCGTACCGGGTTACGGAGATCCGGGGCGCCGGCCCGGTCGAGACCTGGGTGGAGCTGACGGAGGTGGACGGACCGCTGGTGACCTTCCGTCATACCTGGGTGTTCGCCGCGGACGGACAGGTACTGACCTCCGACTCGACCCTGCGTTTCCGGGAGCGCGACGAGGTAGCGGCAGACCTCGCCGCGATTGGGTACACCGTCGAGGAGGTCCGCGGCGCGCCGGACCGGCCGGGCCGCGAGTTCGTGTTCTTCGCGCGGCGGCCGGAATCGCGGCGGGCGCGCGACGCCGGAACCGGTGCACCCGGCGAGCCGGGAACGGATCAGTAGCGGTAGTTCGGCCAGTGCGGGTCGTCCCAACGGGCCGGGCCGGTGAGGCCGAGCAGCCGTATCCGGTGCCGCAGTTCCTCGGTGGCGCCGTGGGCCCGTAGGTCCTGTCCTAGCCGGTCCGGGGCGTGCCGGACCAGCCAGGCCGTGAGCTCCTCGCGCATCATGTCCTCGTTCTGCCGGGCCCACCAGGGCAGTTCGTCGGCCAACAGGTCGTAGTTCCAGCGGTCGACCGCCTCGGCCAGACACCGGTCGGCGACCGGATGGGCCAGCTCCTCCCAGAGCGCGAGCCAGGGGCTGAGCGTGGCGGACGCCTCGGCGCACACCACGAGGACCTCGTGCGCGGGCACGGCGGGTTCCGGTTCGGTGAGGCTGTGCACCCACCAGGCCGCCAGGAACTCGCGTACGGCGTGGGCCTGTTCGGTCGGCCACTGCTGCCACCTGCCCCGGGAGAACGAGAGTCCGGCCCACTCCATCCCCACTGGCGGCCGGACGCGGCCGGCCGCAAGCGCCGTGGCGAACTGCGGCAGGATCCGGCGCAGCACCGCCCCGTGGTCGCTCCAGTCGGGCGCGTCCCAGGTACGGCGCAACAGGTCCGGATCCAGCTCCACGTCCGGGATCTTCAGCAGAGCGAGCTCTTCCGCGCTGCCCCAGTGGCACTCGCAGTTGTGCTCGTCCGCTCGGGCCGTCATCCCCCGGAAAATGACGACCAGGCGCTCCAGCGCCGCGTCGAGGTGGCCGCGGGCGGCGGTGGCGTCGAGGTACATCGGGCACGACCTTCAGGGACTCCGGGCGGCGGCGAGCCGGGTCCGAAGATCGTCACCTTACCGGAGCCGGTCCGGGCCGGTGCCGCCCCGGTGGGCCGTCATTCGGTGTCGCTGAGGAGTGCGTACGCCGTGGCGATGAACGTGTCGCGGAAGAGGCGGACTCGGCGGGTGCACACGGCCGCCACTGCCGTACGGGTGGCGGGGCGGAAGCCGATGAAGGCCTGCTGGCCGGTGGTGGCGCCCGCGTGGAAGTAGAGGGGGCCCTGCGGGGTGGGGTGCTGGAACCAGGTGAGCGTGTGCGTGTGGCGATGCCCTTGCCCACGGCGCAGCAGGGGCCGGCGGACCGCATGAAGGGCGTCGGCCAGCGGGGTGCCGGCCGACGGGGTGCCGGCCGGGTCCAGGAGTGCTTCCAGGTACGTGAGGAGGTCGCCGGGCGTCGCGCGTACGGCGCCGGCCGGCTGGAAGCCGCCCATGGCGAGGCCCGGCACGGGGGTGACGCCGTCGGGGCGGTGCCCGCAGGCGTCCGTACGGGGTGCAGCGGTGCGGGCCGGTTCGGCGCCGGGGGTGCCGGCCCCCGGCATCTCCGGGTGCAGGCGGGTGCCGGTCAGGCCGAGCGGGCCCAGCACGTGGTGGCCGAGCAGCTCCTCCCAGGGTGTGCCGGTGGCGGCGGCGAGGGCGTGGCCGAGCACCGAGGCGCCGAAGTTGGAGTAGTGCCAGCGGGTGCCCGGGCGGTGGCGCGGTCGGTTACGGAGGAACGCGGCGACCACTCGTTCGGCGGGGTAGCCCCGGTACGGGTCGGTGGACCAGCGGCGGACCGCCTGCGGGTAGAAGTCGGCGGGCAGCGAGGGCAGCCCGGCGGTGTGCGTGATCAGGTGCCGCAGGGTCGCCGTGTTCCGGTCCCGGCCCGTGCTCCGGTCCGAGTCCCGGGGCGCGTTGGCCGGGTGCCCGTCTGCCAGTCGGTCGGCCGCGACGTCGTCGTAGGAGAGGCGGCCGGCCCGGACGAGCTCGGCCAGCAGGAGGCCGGTGAAGGTCTTCGACGCCGAGCCGATCTCGTAACGCTGCTGGTCACGAGGGACGGGCGGGGGAGGGGCGGTGCCGCCGCAGTGGACCGTGCGGTGCCCCCGGCGGCTGACCGCGATGACGATGCCGGGCGCGTCGACGGCCTGCGCGGCGGTGGCCAGGCGGCCCGCCATGCCGGTCACGGCGCGGCCCGCCGTCACTGTCGCCGTCATGAAGCGGTCGCGGACGGCGTGGTCAGGCCCGTCATGGCACGGGAGACCGCCAGTGCGGAGGCGAACGCGGCCACCAGGGTCGGGTGGTAGACGATGTCGAAGACCGATTCCGGGTCTCCCTCGGGCATCGCTCCCATGGCGGGCATCGCACCGTCGGCCTGTTGGGCGGCGGCGAAGCCCTGCCAGGCCGTCGGGTCCAGGGTCGGCTCCGGCAGGCAGGCGTCGACCACCAGCAACTCGCCCAGCAGGTCCCATCGTTCGAGGTCGAGCCAGTCGTCCAGCCAGGCCGGCAACCAGGTCGCCAGATAGTCCGCAACGGCCGGCGGCAGACCTGACGGGTTCTCGCCCCAGTCGGTCAGGTGGAAGACCGTGTGCGTGATGTCGTAGCCGATGTGGCCCTCCACGGTCCACGGCTCCGGGCTTCGGGCGAGCCAGGTGCGGTCGAACGCCTCGTCCTGCGGCAGGCTGGGTCGGAGACCGTACCGCCGTTCCATGGCGGAGATTCCGAGCCGCCGGTTGGGCATCACCTCCAGCGCCGCCCAACTGCCGAGGCGGTGGTTGAGGTGCGCGGCGGTCTCGATGCCGGGGCTGCCGTACCCGAGTTCCTTGAAGGGTACGTAGACCTCCCAGGGCACCGGCGACAGCGGTTCGTGGCGCTGGCCTTCGACGAGCTTGGCACCGGAGTCCAGCAGTCGGTGCCAGGCATGGTCCAGCAACTTCCGTGCGGTCGCGGCTTGTTGGGAGCCGGCGACGCCCTCGCGGAAGATGACCTTCGTGATGAGGGCCAGCTCCCCGAGCGGCTTGAAGCGCTCCAGCATCCCGACGCCGGGTTCGGGGTGCTCCTCGAGGCGAAAGCCGTCCCGGTGGCCGTACAGCCATTCCAGGGCGCGCGATCCGACACCGTGGATCTGCTGGATGCCCGTCATAGCGCGCCTCCGTCCCGACGGCCGGCCATGTCCAAGGCCGGGAACCGGTCGGGGTGTTGGTTACGGTCGGGGTCCTGGTTTCCGGCAGCGGGATGGATGCGGGCAAGCGTGAGGGCGGCGGCGAAGGCCGTCACCAGCGTCGAGTGGTAGCAGTTCAGGAACGTGCGGGGCGGTTCACCGGCCGGCCCGTCCCGTCCTTCACCGTCATGCGGTGGCAGACCGGTCTCCGGCACCGCACCGGCCGGGTCCTGCACGGCGGCGATGACCGGCCAGCAGGTCTCCAGCAGTGCCGCCGGCGGAGGTGCGGGCAGACAGGCGCCGACGGCCAGCAGTTCGCAGCCCAGGTCCCACTGCCCTCCCTCGAAGCAGCCGTCGATCCAGGCCGGCAGCCAGGCGCCGAGGTATCCGGCGACGTCGTGCGGCATGCGATCGGGTGCGGTGCCCCAGTCGGTGACGTGGAACACCGCATGCGTGAGGGCGTATCCCGATGCCCGCTCGAACGTCCAGGGCTCGGGCAGCCCGCCGAGCCAGGTGCGGCGCAGCGCCGGGTCCATGTCCGTGTGCAGCGGTAGCCCGATGCGTCGCTCGGAGTTGAGCAGCCCGAGCCGGCGGTTGGCGTGCTGCTCGGTGAACGCCCAGCCGCGGGTGGCGGCGATGGTGCCGGCGAGGCGCTCGAAACCCTGGTGCCGTAGGCCGTCGCCCGCGAAGGCCGCGTAGATCTCGAACGGGTACGTGGCGAACGGCTCGGCGCGCAACAGGTCCAGCAGCAGTTCACCCGCGCCGGTCTGCTCCCAGGCGAACCGTACGAGCGAGCCGGCGACGGTGTGCAGCCGGTCGCCGGGCCGGGTACGGCGGCGGACCGTGGTGCAGAGCTGCGCCAGCTCACCGAGCGGTTTCAGGGTGTGGTTGACGTCCGTATGCGGCTCCAGGACGTCGGCGGGGAGCACGAAGCCGGAGCGGTTGTCGCACACCCATGCCAGGGCGGCGCCCGCCACGTCGTGCACCAGGTCGCCGTGGGCCGCCAGGTCGCCCTGCGGCGCCCGCCCGGCCCCCGACGGAGTTCCCGGGCCTTCGCCCGCCGTCACCGCAGCGATCCAGAGCGGATCAGTCTGGCCGCACGCAGATGCAGGGTCACCCGGGCATCCTGGCCGCCCATCAACTGGACGAAGTCCAGACCGGCGTCCAGGCCGAGGGTGTCCGGTACCCCGTCGAGCGTGGCCAGCCACCGGCCGGCCCCGGCCGCCTGAAGCCAGTCGCGGCGCCGTACGGCGCGGACGAACCCACGCGCCACGTCGACCGGCCTGCGGTTCGCCGCCCGGTTGACCGCCGAGGTGGCCGCGGGCACGGCGAGCGGCGCCAGTACCGAGAGCTGATGGGTGAGCGCCTGCCAGGGGGCCTGTTCCAGCCACCCGGCCCCGGGTTCCGTACCGGTAGCGCTGAACTGCCCCGCCTGCCGGAGGCCTTCCGCTGTTTCCGCCGCTTCCGCGCGGGCCAGTTGCCGCAGCGTCGACTCCATGGCCCAGTGACTCCAGGCGGAGGCCGCGGGGGCGCCGGTGCGGGGCGGGAATTCGATGACCGCACGCTGCAGCACGGCGATATCACCGGGGTGCGGATCCCGCCCGTACAGAATGCTCGGCAGCAGCAGGTCCGCTCCGATCACCCTGACGGCGGCGATTCCCGTTCTGTCGTCCTCACCGATTCCGGCCGCGCCGCACACGGCGGAGAGGTGGTCTTCACTCTGCAGAGCGAAGACCACCTCGGATGCCAGGTCGTGCACCGCGCCCGCAATGCGGGAGGAAGCGCTTGACTGGTCCATCCGCGTTACTGCTTACGACTTCTTGGGGCGCGGAGTCGGCGGCGAGAGCAGCAGCGAGGTGCTCCCGGAGAGAAGCGCGAGCTCAGCGCACTCACGGGAGTCCCGGAAGGTGCCCTCGATCTCACACGGGTTGAGTGCCGCCTCGACATCCGTGTCGAGGCTGGTGTCCGTCAGCGGTTCAGTGGAGTACATGAGCCATCCCATTCTGTCGGGTTGGGTTCCCTTCCGTCTCAGCTAAACCCAAGGACGAGAACCGCGCAAAAGGAAGAATCCGGCTCTTGACCCTTCAATTGAGTTGTCATTCACGGGACGCTCCTGAGCGCTCATTTGCAGGGCGCTCCCGTCCGGCCGGTCACCGCCGATGCGGCGAGGGCAGGTGCCAGTGACGGCGCCGCGCGACGGTCACGTTGACGGCCAGGGTCGCGGCGCAGGCCAGGCCCATGCCCAGCACGGCCCCTCCCAGGCCCAGCACCGGCGGGCTGAAGCCCAGGGCCAGCACGACGAGCGTGCCGACCGTCATCAGCAGGCCGTGTCCCACGGTGCCGGTGCCGGTCATCCGGTGCAGCACGGCCAGCAGAAGCAGCACGATCGCCACCGGAACGGCCACCGCCAGGCCGGCGGCCTCGTCGGACAGATGCGCGTGGTGTTCGCCGGCATCCAGTGCCGCCTCCAGGCCGGCGCCGAGCGCGGCCAGTGCGGCGAAGACGACGTAGTGGCCGTATCCCCACGTCAGGGCGGTGCGCAGGCTGGTCAGGCCGGCGTCGTCACCGGTGAAGTAGACCCACCACAGGGTGAAGACGAGCAGCAGACCGCCCAGGGCGATCAGCAGGATGGTGGCGGACAAGCCGTGGGCGGTCACGGCCGACTGAACGGCCGAGAGCGTGGCGAGGATGATCTCGCCGAGCACGATGATCGTGAACAGCCCGTAGCGTTCGGCGATATGGCCGGGATGCCAACTGGTGGGGCTGCCGCGGTATTCGGCCCAGGCCGGCACGGCGAGCTCCGCCGCCACCAGTACCACGAAGGTGACCGGGGCCCAGACGCCCGGGGCCCAGAGCCGGGCGACCCACCCGGCCTGCACCACGGCGATGCCCACGGCGTACCGCAGCGCGGCCCTGCGGCCCTCGGGGTGCTCGACGGCCGCGCGGAGCCATTGGGTGATCATCGCGAGCCGCATGATGACGTAACCGACCACCACGAGGGCGAAGTCGCCGTCGAACGCGGCGGGTACCCCGGCGGCCAGTACGAGGACACCGGCCATCTGCAGCAGCGTCAGCAGCCGGTAGGGCACGTCGTCGGTGTCGTAGGCGGAGGCGAACCACGTGAAGTTCATCCACGCCCACCAGATGGCGAAGAACACCGCGGCGTACCCCGCCAGGCCGGAGACGAGGTGGCCCTCGGCCAGGGCGTGGTGGAACTGAGCCGCCGCCTGCGACACCGCGACCACGAACGTCAGGTCGAACAGCAGCTCCAACGGCGTCGACGCCCGGTGCTCCTCGCCGGGGTCCCGCCCCCGCATCACCCGTCGAAACGGCCCGGTCCGTTCCGGGACGGTGCTGCTACCGCTCATCGCGCCTCTCCTGCAACGGTCCGATCTGCTGTGCGCACATTCTCGCCGCCCGCCCGGCCGGGACGGCACAGGGGCGCGGGGTCGACAGGCCGACCCGATATCCTGCACGGCATGGTCAACTCATCCGTGAGTCCTGACGACGCCGACGTCGCGATAGCCGCGGCGCAGGCCGGCGCGGACGTGGTGCGCGCCATGTACGGTCGGCAGCTCGCCCGCATCGACAAGGGCGCCGGGGACTTCGCCACCGCCGCCGACGTGGCGGCCGAGAAGGCGATCCTCGACGTCATCCGTGCTGTCCGGCCCGATGATGCGGTGCTCGGCGAGGAGGGCGGGCAGCAGGGTGCGGCCGACGCGGGGCGCCAGTGGTTGGTGGACCCCCTGTGCGGCACGCTGAACTACGCCGTCGGCACCATGCTGGTGGCCGTCAACGTGGCACTGCGCGGCGGGGCGGCAGCGGTGGCCGACCCGTTCAGCGGTGAGGTCTTCTACACCGACGGCGAGAGCGCCCGGGTACGGCAGAACGGGGTCGACGCCCGGACGGCGCCCACCCCCGCCACCCGGTTGGTGGACGTCAACCTGGACCCGCCGTTCCCGGGCGCACCCGGCTTCCGGGCCGTGGACCTGCTGGCCCACCCGGGGTTCGTCGAGCGGTTCCGACCGCGGGTGGTGTCCACGACGCTGGCGCTGACCTGGGTCGCGGCCGGCCAACGCGCCGCGTACGTCACCGATGGCGGCGACCTGTCCGGGAGCGTGCACTTCGCCGCCGGCATCGCTCTGTGCCGGGCGGCCGGCTGCGTGGTGACCGGGATCGACGGCGCCCCGATCGGGCCGGCCGGCCGCGGGCTCGTGGCAGCCGCCGACGCCGAGACCCACGGGCTGCTGATGTCGATGATCCGCAGCGGAGGTTAGCGCCGGCCTTCCCCGACTCACCCGCCGCTGGGCGAGGTTGTTGCGGCTCGCACGGGTTGAACGGCTCGAACGGGTCGATCAGCCGAGGACGAGCGGGAGTCGCGCGGCCAACTCACCCAGTTCCGTCTGCTCCGCACCGGCCGGGCCGCGCCGTCCGGTGCCGATCAGCAGCGCGTCCTTGTCGGAGAACGACGAGGGGAACGCCGCACCGGCGATCTCCTCCAGCAGTTCGCGTGACCGGGCGAGCCCCTCGGCGGGCGGTTCCGCCGCGTCCGGGAGGTGTGCGGTCAGGTCGAGGTGGTGCAGCGTCCACTCCAGGACGTACGCGGAGAGGTAGTCACCCGCGGTGAGCACCTCATCGCGGGTACGGACCCGGCCCGCAGGATCCGCGAGTTCGGCGGCGCGACCGGCGGCGGAACCGACGTCGTCGAGGTGGAACCTGAGCAGCCGCGGTTCTTCGTACGCGGCGGCCAGGCGGACGGTCAACGCGTCGAGCGGGTCGTCACCGGTCGGCGGATCGACGATGTCCCAGTAGGTCACCGCGTCCCGCGTCGGCTCGTCATCGGCGGGGGTGACGAGGGTGATCAAGACGTCCTTAGCGTCGATGATCAGGTGGCACACCAGGTCCCGCACCAGCCAGCCGGTGCAGCCGGACGGCTGCGCGAAGTCCTCGTCCGGGAGTTCGGCGACCGCGGTGCGCAACGCTGACCAACAGCGCGAGAAGAGATCCACGGCGGCAAGCTACCAACGGCCTGCCTCCCTTGCGACCGGTTTCGCCCGCCCACGAAGGTGGAGCTCGCCGCACGCTTGACCTCAATCACGCTTGAGGTTGCACGCTGAGCGCACGACGAGTCCGGAAGGAACTGTGATGACACCCCCTGAGCCGCTGCCCCACGTCAGCCGGCCCGACGCGGGTACCACCCTGATCAGTGAGTGGATCGTAGGCACGCCGGCCCGGCAGCGGATGGCGGCCGATGCGCTGCTCAGCGAGTGGCGCGAGCTGTCCGCCAGGTTCCGGCCCGAAGGGTTCCTGCAGCTCAGTTGTTTCGCCGGGGCCGACGGCCGGGTTCTCCTCAGCCACGCGCAATGGACCGACGACGACGCGCACCTCGCTTTCGTGCGCGAGCATCGGCCGGACATGGTCAACCGCATCGATCGGGACGTCCCTGGCATCGAGCGCCCGGGCCTGGCGCGTTACGAGGCGCTCCGCAGCGTTGCGCTCGGCGCCGGACCTGCCGACGTGGTCGGTCTGGTGCGTGCCGAGGCCCGTACGGCGAAGGAGGCCAGGAGCTGGGCCGATACCGTCGCCGGGAGGCTGCGGGACGAGTCACCCGCAGGCATCAGCGCAGCGCACCTGCTGTTGAGCAAGGACGGGAAGCACGCTCTCCTCTACGCACTGGGTACCTCGCGCCACGGCTCACCGGACCTGCCCGCCACCGCCGAAGGCGGAGTACGTGTGCACGCCCCTCAGTACTACCGGCTGCTGGGGAGTGTGCGCGGCCCGGAGAAGGACAACACTCCGCGCCGGTAGGGCTCCCGCTCCCGCCGCGTGCAGCTCGACCACCGGTCGGCGGACGGGCTCGCGTGCCACCCGGGACACGGCTCTGGAGCCCTCCGCGGCAGGAGACGCACGTCACATTCAGGCCGTGTCACATCTCGCCGAGCTGTCCCGTCAGAGGTGTGTAACCAACAGCGACGACAGAGGAGCTCATCATGGAAGCTCGTTTGAACCTTTTCGACAGCCGGACCGCAGCCATGTTCGGCAAGCACCTGGTCGCGGCGGGCAAGGTGCTGGCCGACTCGACGCTGCCGTTCGCGACGCAGGAACTGGTGAAGCTCCGTGCCAGCCAGATCAACGGCTGCGCCGGCTGCATCGACATGCACACCAAGGACGCCGCGCACGCCGGGGAGACCGCGGTGCGCCTCAACCTGGTCGCGGCCTGGCGGGAAGCCACGGTCTTCACCGACGCCGAGCGCGCCGCCCTGGAGCTTGCGGAGCAGGGCACCCGCCTGGCTGACGCGGCAGAGGGGGTCACGGACGAGGTCTGGGCGAATGCCGCCAAGTACTACGACGAGGACCAACTCGCTGCCCTGGTATGCACGATCGCCCTCATCAACTCCTTCAACCGCCTGAACGTCATCGTCCAGCAGCCGGCCGGGGACTACCAGCCCGGCCAATTCGGATGACGGAGCACCTCTCGGCCGGGCCGTACGGCACGGTTCCACGGTGAGGCTGCCGCGTCGCGTCAGGCGGCGCGGCAGTCGATGAGCACGTGGCCGTTCGGGGTCGTACGGACATCGGCCGTTGCGAGCCCGGCCACTGCGGCGAGCGTTCGGTAGCCGTCGATGCTGCGCTCACGCCCGCCGCTCAGCACCAGCATGCGCAGGTCCATCTCGGCGAACATGCCCGGATCGTCGCCGGCGGTGCCGTGCGATTCGACGATGACGACCCGGCCCCTCTCGCCGGCGGCCTCCGCGCACCGGCGCAGGATCGCGGTGGCCGGCTCGTCACCCCAGTCATGCAGCACCGCGCTGAGCAGATAGACGTCGCCGCCGGAGGGCAGCGGGTCGAAGAAGCTCTGCCCGGCGAACTCGCACCGCCCTTCCAGCCCGCGCTCGGCCAGGAACCGGCGGCCGCGGGCGACGGTGTCCGGCAGGTCGACCAGCGTGGCCCGGATGTCGGTATGGGGCCGCAGCACCTCGGCCAGCAGCGCCCCGGTACCGCCGCCGACGTCGACGACGTGCCGGATCCCGGACCAGTCGTAGCCGGTGGCCGCCGCGGACCGCAGTGAGCCCGCCATCGACGCGTCGAAAGAGGCCGCCACGGCGGGGTGGGCGTCGAGGTAGTCCCAGAACGGTGCGCCGAAGGCCGTTTCCCAGGCGGGGCGGCCGGTGCGGACCGTGTGCATCAGCTCGGTGAACACCAGGTCCATCCGGCCGCCGAACTCCTCGAGGTCGAACTGCGTCCGCATGCCCGACGGCTGGTCCGACCGCAGCAGTTCGGCGGTCTCGTTGAGGGTGAACCGCCCCGGCGAGGGCTCGGCGAACACCCCGTGGCAGGTGAGGTGACGCAACAGCCGGCCCAGCGCGTCGGCGTCGGTGCCGGCCCGTTCGGCCAGCTCGTCGACGCCTTCGGCACCGCCGGCCATCAGGTCGGCCAGCCGCAGCGTGGCGGCCACCGGGACGCCATCGGAGTCACCAGATCCGTGACCGGGGCCAGCAGCTGCCAGGCGGAGGTCTCACTCTCGTTCGACGGCACTCCGCCATGCTAAGGGGGCGCACCGCGCGAACGGGGGTGCACCGACGGGCGGATGACGCCGCGAAGCCGGGGGTCCGGTACGCCGACCCGCGCTCAGCGGCCGGTACTCCTCGGCGCGCCGCGGCGTAGCCGCTCCGAGAACTTCCGTCGCGGCGGTCGGGCGATGATGTCGCCCCCGCGGGACTGTCCGGCCAGCTGCACGCGCAGGGTGATGGGAGTGTCCGGGTCGGATGCCGGCCGGATCTTGATCTCGCCGCTGCTGCGCACCAGGTCGTCGGTGTCGACCACGATTCCTGGCCTGGTCACCAGGATCAGGTTTCCCCCGATGCGCAGGTCGACATCGATGTGCAGAGCGCTGTGGGTGATCACCGCGTCGGTGAAGTCGAGCTTCGCTTCGCAGAACATCAGTCGGATGTCCATGCGGCGCGGGACCAGCCAGCGGCCGGTGCGCGTGACGTCGCCGAAACGCTGGTCGATCCGGACCAGATCCCTGGCCTGCGGGGGCATCCCTTCCGAGGGCAGGTCGGCGGTCAGCTCGGCCAGCTCGCCGATGGTGCGGGCGGACAAGGCCGCGTCCAGGCGCTCGTCCAGTTCGGAGGCGGTGATCCGGCCGTCACCTGCGGCAACCTGCAGGATCTCCACGACCTGGTCCCGGTCCCGGTCGGAGGCGCGCATGGCGGGAGTTGTGCCGTGCCCGGAAGAGTCATCGGCCGGTCTGAGTTCGCCCGTCATGTCCACAGTCTGGTGGAGAGCACGGAGTCCCGCAACGCCGATGATCGCCGACCGGAGACGGAGCAGGCCGACGGGCCGTGCCGAACTGGCTTGATTTATAACCGAGTTCCGGTGGGGTGGTGAAGCGGGGCCGCCGCTTCACCACCCCACCCCCGTCCGGCCGCGGTCAGCGATCAGCGATCAGCGATCAGCGATCAGCGATCAGCGATCAGCCCAGCATCTTCTCGATGAGGTCGGCGGCTCGCCCGGTGCCGCCCTCGGCCCGCACGTCGGCGCGGAGCAGCGCCGAGCGGCGGGTGACCTCCGGGTCGGCGACGAGTTCGAGCAGGGCCGTCCGCAGGGTGGCGGCGGTGGCTTCCGATGCGTCGATACGGCGGGCCACACCCAGCTCCACCAACTGGTCGGCGTTCACGAACTGGTCGGCAGCCTGCGGCACGACGATCATCGGGACACCGGCGAACAGCCCTTCGGCGCTACTGCCCATTCCGGCATGGGTGACGAAGGCATCTGCCTGCGCCAGTACTGCCGGTTGGGGCACCCAGGAGCGCACTTCGACGTTGGGCGGGATGGCGCCGAGTTCCCGCGGGTCGGTGTGCCGGCCGATCTGGAGCAGGACGTGCCAGCCGGGCAGGTTTCCATAGGCCGCCAGGCACTGGCGGTAGAACTCCGGCCGGTGTGTGTACGCCGACCCCAAGGAGACCAGCAGCACCTTCTCCGCATCGGCCGGACGCGTCCAGCCACCCTCGTCCGCCCGCGCACCGAGACAGGGGCCGACGAATGTCACGGTGTCGGTGTCGACCTGGTCGGCATGCGGTTGCATGGTCCGGGGGATCAGGGCCAGCGCCTGTGCGGGCCGGCCGCCGAAGGTGTCCACGTCGGTGGTGGACGCCCCGCAGTCGGCGAGCCACTGCGCGAACCGTGCCCGGTATGCGTCGGCGCCCGGCAGCTGCCACAGGTGTGCTGCGACGTCCTGACCGTAGCCCTCCCAGGCCACGAACGTCGGAGACAACTGCATGAGCGGCCGGTCCTGCGTCTCAGCGAGGGCTCGCCCCGCGTAGGCGCCGATGTCGTACAGGTAGAGATCCGCCGGGTCCTGGTCGTACGCGGCCCGCAACTGGGGGAGCACCTGGACGGCGTCGTCGAGGAACAGGCTCATCGCGGCGATGGCGTCGTCAGGCCAGTTGTTGTCGGCGACCGGAAGCACGGAGGTGCACGGGACGAGTTCGGCGCCGGCGCCGGTGATCAGGCCGGCCACCGCCGGGTCGTTGGCGTAGGTCACCCGGTGGCCGCGGGCCACCAGCTCGCGGATGACTTCAAGGCTGGGCAGAACGTGGCTGACGATCGGGATGCCCACCATCGCGATGTGGGAACGGCGACGGGTCATGGAAGATCACTCGTTTCAGGTCTACGGCGAAAAGGACACGGCACACCGGTGCGCGACCCGCTCCGAGGGGAAGATCCCTCTCCGGGGCGCACATGGGTATGCGAACGGGAGCGAGGCGCTGCCCCGTCCGTGTCAGCCGTAGATCTGGTAGAGGCACATGCCCACGACCCTAGACCGGCCCGGGCTCCCGCGCACCGCAATTACGACGGCCTGCGGGGTGAGGTGCCCGGGGCGGCGGCCTCCAGCTCGGCGATGCTGCCCGACATGATCGTCCGCACCTGCCCGGTGAGGTGCTCCGCAGGCCAGTCCCACCAGGCCACCGCCAGCAGCCGGGCGACGTCCCGCTCGCTGTAGCGGGTGCGGATGAGGCGGGCCGGGTTGCCGCCGACGATCCCGTAGTCGGGTACGTCCGTGGTGACCACGGCGCCGGAGCCGATGACCGCGCCGTGTCCGATGCGCACGCCGGGCATGACCGTCGTGTCGTAGCCGAACCAGACATCGTTGCCGACGACGGTGTCCCCGCGATTGGGCAGGCCGGTGAGCAGGTCGAAATGCTCGGACCACGAACCGCCCAGGGTGGGGAAGGGGAAGGTCGAAGGGCCGTCCATGCGGTGGTTGGCGCCGTTCATGATGAACCGCACCCCCGTGCCCAGCGCGCAGAACTTGCCGATGACCAGCCGCTCCGGCCCGTAGTGGTAGAGCACGTTGCGCGTCTCGAACGCGGTCGGGTCGTCCGGATCGTCGTAGTAGGAGTACTCCCCGACCTCGATCAACGGGGACTTCACCAAGGGTCTGAGCAACACCACCCGGGGCTGCTCGGGCATCGGGTGCAGGACCGTCGGGTCGGCAGGGACCGGCATGGCGCTTGCTTCCTTACGTGGTGTGTGTCTGTATCCGGTCCCATGATCCTGTGTGCCGCGCTTGCCGGGACACCGGTTTATCACCCCGCTCGACCCGGTTGCCTGGTGGAAGAGACCCTGTAGGCATGGAGTTCCTCTGTTACCACCGCGACCGGCCCGGCTCCCTGGCGCTGCGGGACGAGCTGCTGGAGAAACATTGGTCCTATATGGACCGGTACGCGAAGGAGATGATCGCCCGGGGCCCGACCTTCGCCGTCGACGGCGATGCGCCCACCGGCAGCCTGCACATCGTCGACCTGCCGGATCCTGCCGCCGCCCGGGCCTTTGCTTTCGACGAGCCCAACTACCGGGCCGGCGTGTACCGGGACGTCCTGCTGCGCCGGTGGCGCAACGTGCTGGGGCGCACCATGTGGGACTTCCCCGGTGGCCGCAGCGGCGGAAACCGTTACCTCGTGCTCGGCCTCGGCACGGGGCAGGCCGCCGACCTGGCCGTGCCGTCCGCCCGGGACGACCTGATCGCGTACGGGCCGCTGCTGTCCGACGACGCCACCGCTTGGCTCGGTACGGCGGTACTGGTCCGGGCGCCGGACCCGGACGCGGCCCGTGCCGTCCTGACCCGGGACCGGTACGCCGACATCGAGGTCCACGACTGGCAGTTCGGCGGACGGCCGTCCTGAGCCCCAACGGCGGTCGCATCAGCGCGCGTTGACGCGTTGACGCATATGCTCGAGCCATGACCGAACGGGAGATCACGCGAGGACATCGCGAGGGCATGCTGACGGACCGGGTCGCGATGATCACGGGGGCGTCCAGCGGGATCGGCGCGGCCGCCGCCAGGCTCTTCGCGCAGGAGGGCGCGGCGGTCGTCATGATGGCGCGCCGCGCCGACCGGCTCGAAACGCTGGCGAAGGAGATCACCGCCGCCGGGGGCCGCGCACTGGCCGCCGCCGGCGACGTCACCGACTCCGGTGACGTCCGGCGCACGGTCGAGGCGGCCGTGGAGCGGTTCGGTGGCCTCGACTGCGCTTTCAACAACGCGGGTTACGCCACCATCGAGACCGCCCTGCACGAGACGGACGACGAGGTGTACGACCGCACGATGGACGTGAACGTGCGTGGGGTGTGGAACTGCATGAAGCACCAGCTGCCGGTGATGCTGGCCTCCGGTACCGGTGGGTCCATCGTCAACACCAGCAGTACGGCGGGCCGTTACGCCACCGGCGCCTCCGTGCCGTACGTCGCGGCCAAGCACGCGATCCTCGGTATCACCCGGGCGGCCGCGGCCGAGTACGGGGAGCAGGGCGTCCGCGTCAACGCGCTCGTCGTCGGCACCACCCGCAGCGAGATGATCGATCAGGTGGTGCTCCAGGTTCCGGCGCTGGAGCAGGCGTTCATCGCTCCGCAGATCCAGAAGCGGATGGCCGACCCGCAGGAGATCGCGGAGGCCGCGGTCTGGCTGTGCAGCGACCGCGCCTCCTTCGTCACGGGCACGGCGATGCCCGTCGATGGCGGGATATCGGCCCAGGCGAAGGTGGGTTGACGCGGGGAAGGACCGCAGGCGACCGAGGAGCCCCCGGCCGACGGAATCCCCCGGCCGAGGGAGCCCCGGCCGAGGGAGCCCCGGCCGACGGAACCCCCCTCAGACGGAGACCCCCGGCCGGCGGAATGCCGGCCAGGGGGCCCCTTGACTGGTCAGCTGACGTCAGCCGTCGTTCTCCGAGGACGGGATGTAGGCGCCAGGCACGTCATCCGGCGCGAAGATCTTGCTCTCGCCGGGGTAGGGCTTCTTGAAGTTGTGCGTCTCGTACCACGTGAAGCGGTTCATCTGCTCGGGGTTCGCGTAGTCCGGCACAGCGCCGGGCCCGGTCAGCTTCTGATGCGACTTCCACGTCTTCCACTTCGCCGCGACGCCCTGCTCGGACGTCGGCACCGTTGTGGTCGTCGGCGCGGGCGCCGCCTTGGCGTCCTGCGGGGCCGGGACGTCCGCGCCGCAGGAGGGCTGGGTGCTGCCGCTGAGGCCGAGGGTCAGCGAGGTCCGGTTGGGCAGCGCGGTGAACGGCGTGTTGTCGGGGGTCCGGGTGAACGCCCCGGTCATCGGGCTGGCCGCGCTGTCCTTCTGGTTCATCGGCTTGATCCCGAGGATCTGCTCGATGGTGCGGACCATCGTGATCTGCGAGTAGTAGTGGTCGTCGACGACGCCGTGCTGGGCGTAGGGGCTGATGATCTGGATCGGGGCACGGTGGCCGTCGACGTGGTCGAGGCCGGCCTGGGAGTCGTCCTCGGCGATGAAGATCGCCGAGTCCTTCCAGTACTTGCTGTGCGTGATCTCGTCAACCATCCGGCCGACCGCGAGGTCGTTGTCCGCGACCTGAGAGGCCGCGTTCACCGGACCACCGGTGTGGTCGTTGGAGAGCCAGAACATGTTCAGGTTCGCAGGACCGTTCTTCTCGAAGTCCTTCTTCCAGATCTGCTCCTTGTAGATGTCCGGAACGCTGGTGTCGAACATCGGGAAGCCGGGCACCGACACGTCGTTGAGCGACGGGATCGCCGAACCCGTCTTGATGGGGTAGGCGGTGTCCTGCCCGGTCGCCTGCATGGTCTTGGTGTCGCAGTAAAGGTTCTGCCAGGACGCGCCGGACGGCTTGCTCTCGATCGACTGGAACTCGCCGTAGTCCTTGACGGACTTGCCCGCCGCCTGCGCTCCGGACCAGATGAAGCCGGACTTCTGGTGGCCGAGAGCGTCGTTCTCCGTGTCGTAGCTGCGCAGGTACTGACCGGCCGAGGACTCGGTGTACTCCGGGTTGTCGGCCTGCATCAGCCAGTTGTGGCCCTCGGCGGAGTTCGTGCCGATGTCGTAGGTGTTGTCGTACAGCCCGAACTGCGAAGCCAGCGCGTGCTGGTTCGGCGTCACGTTCTCGCCGAACTGCGTCAGCGACGGGTCGCCGTTGCCCTGCGGCATGTCACCGTAGACCTGGTCGTAGGTCCGGTTCTCCTTGACGATCAGGAAGACGTGCTTGATCGTCGAGGGATCACCGATCCGTGCCGGGACCGGGACCGGCTTCTTCTTGCCGTGGCCCGGGGCGACCTTGACCGAGCCGTGGGTCCAGCCGTTCTGCTGGAAGACCTTGGCGGTCTGGGACTTGATGACCTTGTCGCTCGGCAGCGTGAAGTGCTGCACGCTCGATGTCGTGTCGTGGGTGCCGTGCCCGGCTTTGGTGGTGGGGCGGAGGGCGTCGACACCACGGGTGTTGGAGACCACGACCTGGTTGCCGGCGGTGGCGATCTCCGAGGGGAAGTAGTCCGTCGGGAGCAGGCCGACGTAGCTGACCGGCTCCTGCGGGGACTTGTACCGGTAGACGGCGACGGCGTTGGCACGGCCGAGCGTCACCAGCAGGTGACCGTCGTCGGTGAGCGTGACCGCGTCGGGCTCGTAGCCCACGGACGCCTCCGGCCACGGCCGGGTGGCGATGGTCTGGACGACCTTGTCCTTCGCGGTGTCGATGACCGACACGTCGTTGGTGGCGGTGTTGGTGACGAACACTACCCCCTTCTTGGCGTACACGGCGGTCGGGTGCAGACCGACGTTGATGCTCGCGGGGGCGGCAGCCGGGTTCGCCAGGTCGATGACGCTGACCGTGCCGGTGGTGGTGGCACCGGTCTTCGGGTTGGCCGGCACCGGGGTGTTGTAGGAGTTGATCGTGGTGTCGCCGGCCTTCGCCGGACGCCCGCCCTCGTTGCTGACGTAGAGCTTGTCGCCCACCTGGACCATGCCACGCGGGGCGTTGCCCACGGCCCAGCTCCGCTGGACGGCGCCGGTCGCCGCGTCGAGGGCGACCACCCGGTTCTGGCCGTTGACGGCGACGTACACGGTGGAGCCGTCGGCCGAGAACACCGGCTCGCCCACCAGCGCGTGCTTGGCCCCGTCAGCCGGGATCGTGACGTTCACCGGGCCGGCGAGGGTGCCGTCCGCGTTCACCGTGAACTTGGTGAAGCCGTCGGTCCGGCCCAGCCACAGCTGCTTGCCGTCGGGCGAGTACGTGGGGCCTTCCTGGCCCACGTCGTTACCGCTGATGCGCAGGTCGGCCGACGCGGAGTTGCCGACGACCTGCTGAACCTTCCAGCTCTTCAGGTCGATGATGTCCATCGCGACCCCGCCGTCGGTGACCGAGGCCGCGAGGTGGGTGCCGTCCGGGCTGACCGAGGACGACATGATCTTGCCGTTGTTGACGACCATGTGGTCGCCGTACGGGGCGATGTGCTGGTCGCTTGAGATGACCTGGCCCTTGGCGGTGGACTGGCCGACCTTCTGGAAGCCGAAGGTGTCCGTCGCGGCGAAAGCGGTGCCGGCGGCGGTGACGGCGAGGGCGGTGATGCCCGCCGTTACCAGAGGAAACCGGCCGATGCGCTGGGGGATAAGGCCGGACTCGCCGTTCTCGGCACGTCTGCGGCGTGCTACCTGCATGGAGCTATCCCTTCGGGGTGGTGGACAGCAGTTCGACGTTGCCGTCGAACTGCCAGAGCGGGTTCGTTGCGTCCCCAGTCGGGGTCCGCACCAGGAAGTAGCCGTTCACTTCCTTGGGTCCGTCGCCGTCGGCGACGAACCGCCCGTCAGAGGTGAGGTCGAGTTGGTAGATGGCCGTCCCCGTGACATCGGCGCCGGGGAGACGCCAGGACACGACGCAATGCCAGTCGTTGCCCGGCCCCTTGGCGCCGTCCGCGACGTCGCCCTTGGTGCACGCCGCCGTGGCCTTCAGCTGCGCCTCGGTGACGGCGGGTCGGTTGAGTTCCCTGGTCTGTAGGCGGTAGAGGTGCGCGAATGCCGTGGCGACCGAGCGCTGCACCTTCTCCTGCTCGATCCCGGAGCCGGTGGCCGTGGTCGTCGCGTCGACGACTCCGGCCGTCACGGCGGCCAGCCCGACGAGCGGCAGGAGTCCGGTGGTGATCGCGCGGCGCCCGGAGCCGTCGTAAGCCAGGTTGGTGAAGTCGCGCCGCACGAAAAGGACGTACGCCAGCGCGGTCGCCGTCACCGCCCACACCAGGCTGACCGCCATGCCGATCAGCAGCGGGCCGAGCTGTACCGGGCTGGTGAACAGGCCGTTCCAGGCGATGAAGGCGTAGCCGGGCAGCGCGAGGCGTACGGCTATCGGCAGCTGCAGCATCTGGGCGATCTGCATCGCGAGCGCGACGAGCGCGGGCAGCAGCAGCCCCATCGGGGACCGCCCCAGCGCGACGGACCCAAGTAGTCCGATCGCGGCGAGGGCCAGGGTCGGGGCGAGTACGCAGACCCAGGCGAGGAGAACCTTCCCGGCGGCGTCCGAAGGCGTCAGCAAGTGGCCGTCGAGGCCGACCAGGGAGTGGTTTCCGACCGCCACGAGCCCGCCGGCCGCGCTGGAACAGGCCATCCCCGCCACGAGCAGCAGGATGACGGTGAGGCTGGCCAGTGCCTTCGCCGCGAAGATCCGTCGATGCGACCGGACCGCCACGAGCAGGTGCCGCCAGGTGCCGAGCCGGTCTTCGGAAGCGAACGCGTCACCGGCGACCACCGAGGTCAGCAGCGGAAGCGCCCAGGTGCCCGCGAAACCGAGCACCACCAGCGATCCGGCCCACCCGGTGGCGTGCATCCAGCGACCGAAGAGGGTGTCGGAGGGGAGCGAGGTCTGCCGGCTCACCGCGGCGACGAAGAGTGCCGGTGCGATCCAGCAGGCGAGGACCAGCAAGCGGATCCGCCACTGCGCGACCAGCTTGACCAGCTCGAAGCGGTAGCCGCGTACCCACGAAACGCGTCGGGCACCGGCACCGGCAGTGTGGCCGTCGGCGATGGTCGCGGTCATCGGCCGGCCGCCTGGGGGTGCTTCGCACGCTGTTGAGGCAGGGAGGGATGCTCGGTGAGGGCGAGGAACGCGGCCTCCAGCGGCGATACCACGGGCGCGAGTTCGCGCAAGGCGATGCCCGCGTGCACGAGCCGCGCCACCAGTGCGTCGAGGGCGGGCACCGGCGCGCGCACGACGAGCGCCTCGGTGTCGTGCCGCGCCCCGCCGTCGTCGACGACCCGGACCCCTGATGCGTCGGCGGCGAGCCGCCGGGCGGCCTGCGCATCGGAGGTGAGGAGCCGGTAGTCGAGTTCGCGGTTCTCGGCGGCCAACTTGCTCAGCGGGCCGGAGAATACGACCCGTCCGGCGGCGAGAAGGGTGACCTCGGAGCACAGTGCCTCGAGGTCGTCCATGCGGTGGCTCGAGAGCACGACGCTGGTTCCGTCCGCGGCGATCTGGGTGAGGACACCGTGTACGTGTTTTTTACCGGCCGGGTCGAGGCCGTTGGAAGGTTCGTCGAGCACGAGCAGCCGCGGCTTGGTGAGCAGGGCGGCGGCGAGCCCGAGCCGCTGACGCATGCCCAGGGAGAAGCCGCGGGTCCGGTCGTCGGCGACATCGGTGAGCCCGACCTGATCGAGCACCTCGTCGACCCCCGTCGTCCGCGCGTCGTGGCCGCGGAGGGCGGCCAGCGCGGCGAGGTTCTGCCTGGCGCTGAGCGAGGGGTAGAGACCGGGCCCGTCCACGAAGCCGGCGACACCGTCGGGAGCGGCGAGCGCCCGCCCGACCGGCGTGCCCAGGATTTCGAGACGGCCGCTGTCGGCGACGGCCAGGCCGAGCAGGAGGCCGAGCAGAGTCGTCTTGCCGGCGCCGTTCGGTCCGACCAGGCCGTGGAGCTGACCCTGCGTCACATCCACATCGATGCCGTCGAGTGCGACGACGTCGCCGAAGCACTTGACGATCCCACGAGCCCGGACCGCGAGGAGTGTGTCCATGAGTCCCTTCCTTCGAACCTTCAAGGACCCTAGGGACAGCACACCAAGCAGGGCAGGGACAGCCGGTTGAACGCTCATGGAACGGGAGACGACCGGCATCTGCCGCGCCGAACGCCCGACCTGACGGCTCGCCCGGTCGGACCCCGGCAGAGATCGGTCGGCCGGGAACTACGCGGGCTCGGAGGTGTCCCTGACCGGGGTGCCCTCGACGCGGGACCCCGGGGCGGCACGGTCGGGCGTGGCCGGGCTGTGCGCGTGGCGGGGCGGCGGCGGGGACTCGTCCTCCTCTGCGCCCGCCCCGGCAGCGGGGATGCGCAGGACGAGCAGAGCCACGTCGTCGCCGCTCGGCGTGATGCGGGCGAGGAGTTCGTCCAGGAACTCCTCGACGTCGCGGCGGGCCAGCGCGGCGGCATGGCGCCGCAGGTTGGCCAGCCCGGTTTCGATGGGATAGGCGCGGCTTTCGACCAGGCCGTCGGTGTAGAAGAGCAGGGTGGACTGGGGCGGGAGCTCTTCGTGGGTGTCGGGCCAGGTCAGGCCGAGGTGCAGAGTCGAGCTGATCCCCAGCAGCGGGCCGTGGCCGCCCTCCAGGAAGCGGGCGTGTCCGTCGGAGGTGACCAGCAGCGGCGGCGGATGGCCGGCGTTGACCCAGTGCAGTCGCCAGGGCCCCCCTTCGGGCCCTTCGATGCGGGCGAAGACGGCGGTGGCCATGGGGGCGTCGCTGGTGTTGGTCATCGCCTCGTCCAGCCGCCGCATGATCAGGCTGGGGGGCTCCTGGTGGTCCCAGGCCAGGGCGCGCAGCATGTTGCGGACCTCGGCCATGTGGGCGGCGGCCTGGAGGTCGTGCCCCACCACGTCTCCGATGACCATGGTCATGACGCCGTCGGCCAGCAGGAAGGCGTCGTACCAGTCGCCGCCGATCTCGGCCGCCACCTCGGCGGGCCGGTAGCGGGCGGCCATCTTCAAGTGGTCGACCTGGGGCAGCGGGGTGAGGAGCTGACGCTGCATGGTCTCGGCGACGTGCCGCTGCTGGTCGTACAGCTGGGCGCTCTCCATCACCAGGCCGGCGCGCCGTCCGATGTCAGCGAGCACCGTCACCTCGGCGTCGGTGTACGGAGCCGGCTGCCCGGTACGCGCGACGGTCAGCACACCGAGGACCTGCCGGGGGGTGCGCAACGGCACCACGATCGCGGAGTGCCCGCCGAGCCGGTGGAAGAGTTCCTGATGCGCCTGATCGAGCGGCGTGACAGCCGCCGCGGCCAGCTCATCGGCGTCCAGTCGCCGCGGCGTGCCCTCACGCATCGCACGGACCACCATCGACGGTGATGTCTCCGGCAGCGGTGGCAGCGGCCCCAGCAATTCCTCGACCGTGCCGTTCATGGTGTGGACGGCGATCCGCTGCATCTCGTCCGATTCGCCCGGCACGAGCGCGTCCACCGCCGCCCAGTCACCCAGCTCCGGCACCAGCAGACGCACCAGCCGGTGCAGCATCTTGGGCAGGTCCAGGGTGGAGGACAGCACCGCGGAGGCCTCCGCCACCATGATCAGCCGCTCGGTGAGCCCCTCCAGGGCCGCCAGACGGTCCGCCGCCTCCTCGGCATCCCGGCGGTGCAGGCTGAAGTCGTGGAGGACCACCACCGCGCCCTCCACCCGGCCTGCCCGCAGTAGCGGGCTGGACGCCCAGATGATCGGCACCAGGGTGCCGTCGTCCCGGGCCAGGAACTCGTCGCTGCCCTGACTCAGCTGCCCGCTCTCCAGCACCGCCAGTGCCCGGCACTCATCGCGCGGGACCTCGCTGCCGTCCGGGTGACGGTGCAGCAGGTCATGCAGATCACGGCCGAGCATCTGCTCCTCGGACCGGCCTGCGAATCGCTGAGCGCTCGGATTGCAGGCCGTGATACGCCCGGCGGTGTCGATCACGTACAGCCCCGCCCCCGCGCTGTCGAACACAGCGCGCAGGAAATCGGGCTCCAGCGGCCGGCCGGCGGGACTCATCGCTGCACCGGGGCCTGGCCCGTTCCGGATGGCTGCACGGTCTTGTCTCCGCTTTCCTGAGGCCACGAGCCGGCGCCCGTGTCGGCCGCTCGGCTCCCCCTTGGACATCGTCCATCCGAGACGGCTGCCGCGCTCGCTGGGAACGGCGCCGGCCGGGAACGGCGGGGACGGCCGGCCGGGCACGGCGGGGACGGCCGGCCGGGAACGACGGGGGCGGGCCGCGACCGTCGGCTTCCTGCTCAGACGGCCTCAGCGTGGGTCCCGTAGCGCAGTCCGTCGACGAGCAGGGCGATCATGCGCCGGGTGTGGCCGTTGTCGTCCTCGTGGGCGGGCAGCGTCAGGTTGCGCACGGCGACCAGCAGGTCCCATGGCTCGGTGTCGGAGCGGATTTGGCCGGCTTCGGCCGCGGAGTCGAGAAGTGCGCCGAGGACGGGTACGAAGCGTTCCTCGAAGTAGGCGGGAAGGCTGTCGTAGGCCGGGTCGCCCGAGTGCAGCGCGGCGCCGAGACCGCGTTTGGTGGCGATGAAACCCGAGAAACGCTCCAACCACCGGGTGAGCGCCTCGACCGGTTCGTGCCGGGCCGAGAGCAGCGGGGCGGCGTCGGTGCAGGCGTCGACCTCGTGGCGGAAGACGGCGGCGATGAGGTGCGTGCGCTCCGGGAAGTGCCGGTAGAGGGTGCCTGCTCCTACGCCCGCCTTGGCGGTGATCTCCCGCACCGGGGCGTCCACGCCGGACGTGGCGAAGACCTCCGCGGCCGCGGTGAGCAGGGCGTCGATGCTGCGCTGCGCGTCGGCGCGCACGCGCCGGCGGGGTTGGCCCCCATCCGTCGGGCCGTCGTTCACGGTGTACTCCTCTTGCTAAATGGAACGGCGCTCCGTATTGTCGGCGTCGATCCTGAACGGTGTTCCGCTTGCACCACTCTAGCGCGCCACTGCGCGCACCGGCCCTGCATGAGGAGAGCCAATGAAATACCGCACACTGGGCCGCACCGGCATCAAGGTCAGCCCTTACTGCCTGGGCACCATGATGTTCAACTCCCGGGGCAACCCCGACCACGACGACTGCGTACGCATAATCCACACGGCGCTGGATGCGGGCATCAACTTCGTCGACACCGCTGACGCCTACGCACGCGGTGAGTCCGAGGAGATCGTCGGCAAGGCCCTCAAGGGCCGCCGGGATGACGTCGTACTCGCCACCAAGGCGCACCTCCCCATGGGAGACGACCCCAACCAGCAGGGCAACTCGCGGCGCTGGCTGGTCCGCGCGCTGGAGGACTCGCTGCGCCGGCTGCAGACCGATCACGTCGACCTGTTCCAAGTCCATCGGCCCGCGCCGGACACCGACGTCGAGGAGACCCTCTCCGCCCTCACCGACCTGCTGCGGGCCGGCAAGGTCCGGGCCATCGGAGCCTCCACCTTTCCCGCCTCGGACATCGTCGAGGCGCAGTGGGTCGCCGAGCGGCGTGGCCTGGCGCGCTTCCGCACCGAGCAGCCGCCGTACTCGATCCTCGACCGCTCCATCGAGAGTGAGGTGCTGCCCGTCTGCGAGCGTTACGGGATGGGCGTCCTGGTCTACAGCCCTCTCGCGAAAGGCCTGCTCACCGGTCGCTACCGCAAGGGCAGTCCGGCCGATACCCACCGGGCCGGCTTCGGCTTGAAGGAGCTGGGCAACGAGCGCCGGCTCGACGCCGTCGAGCAGCTCATCCCGCTCGCCGAAGAGGCCGGGATGTCGCCGACGCACCTGGCGATGGCCTTCGCGATCGCCCACCCCGGCGTCACCTCCGCGATCATCGGCCCGCGCACCATGGACCACCTCGACGACCTGCTCGCCGGTGCCGGGACCGTCCTGACCGACGACCTGCTCGACCGGATCGACGCCATCGTGCCGCCCGGCACCACGATCGGGACGTCCGACGCGGCCTACCTCCCGCCCGCCATCCAGCAGACCGCACTGCGCCGTCGCCCGGCCGCCGACCGCGCCGCCGTCTGAACAGACCTGCGAGCGGCCGGCCCGCTGCGCTCGGGCGAAGTCCCGTTTGTGTGGTGGGTGCGGGGCAGCCCCGACCTGCGGCCGGTCCTGCTCGCCGAACTGCCGCACGACGGCGTGCGCTCAGCGGTCGGCTTCCTGCGCTACCGCCTCGTACAGAAGCTCCCCGACGCCCCGACACCACCCTTCGCCCCGCAGCCATCGCCGCCCGCTCCCGGGCTCGTCACCTGCCGAGGGCCGGGCGAGGACCACGCCTTCCGGCCCGTGCCGACGAAACCCACTGCTCACCCGGCCGCCGCCGCTCAGCCGCAACCACTCGCCGCCCCCGCTGTGCCGCCGCCCCTGTACACCCCGTGGCGCGAACGCTTCGCCACCCTCAACAGGGCACCCTGCCGGGCCCACGTGCAGGCGTACGGCCTCGGACGGGCTCACCCATGGGCTGTGGACCCACCGCGACTTGGCAAGATGTTCTGCGGCCGGTCACCGCGTGTCGAAGTCCGTCCCCCGGGAGACCTTCTCCCACGCGGCGAGCTCGGCCCGCACCGAGTCCAGGTGCCCGACGAGGGAGTCGACCGCGTCTCCGCCGAGGGCGAGCCGCAGCGGCGTGTCGTCGGAGTCCAGGGCCAGCCGGATCGCTGCCGCGGCCTTCGCCGGGTCCCCGGGCTGGGCGCCGTTGCCGCCCTGTACCACCGTCCGGGTGGCACCGACCTTCTCCGCGTACGCCGGGTGCTCCTCGGAGAAGTAGGCCGCGCCCTTGCCGAACAGATTGGTGCGGAACGCGCCGGGCTCCACGATCAGCACCTTGATGCCGAACGGCGCCACCTCGTCGGCCAGACCCTCCGACAGCTGCTCCAGTGCCGCCTTGGTCGCGCTGTACGCGGAGAACCCGGCGAAGGACAACTGCCCTCCGAAGCTGCTGATGTTCACGATCGATCCGCTTCCCCGCTCCCGCATCTGCGGGAGCAGCACCCGGGTCAGCCGGGCCGGGCCGAATACGTGCAGCTCGAACAGGTCGCGCAGCTCCCGGTCAGTGGTCTCCTCGAAGGCCCCGACCTGCGTGCGGCCGGCGCTGTTCACCAGCACGTCCACCCGGCCGTAGCGAGCCAGGACGTCGGCGGCAACCGTGTCGATCCGCTCGCCGTCGGTGACGTCCAAGCCGATCGCCTCCACCCGGTCGGGGTGTGCGGCGACCAGGTCGTCCAGCGCCTCGGTGCGCCGGGCCGTGCCGATCACCGTGTCACCGGCGGCGACAGCGGACTCGGCGATGGCCCGCCCGAAACCGCTGCTCGCGCCGGTGACCAGCCAGACCTTGCCATTCTCGGTCATCTGTTCGTCTCCCTCGTCCGGTGCCGTTCGGGACTTCCCCGCCGGCAGCTCTCATCCTTCGACGGGATCCGGGTCCACGTCCAAGACCTGCCGTGATAGCCATGCGTTATGGATGTCCATGGACGCGATCTGCGCTACTTCGCAGCGGTCGCCGAGGAGTTGAACTTCACCCGGGCCGCCGAGCGGCTGTTCGTCTCCCAGCCCGCTCTCAGCAAGCAGATACGCATGCTGGAGAAGCAGCTCGGTGCGGAGCTGTTCCACCGGGACCGGCGGGCGGTGCGGTTGACCGCGGTGGGGGAGGCCCTGCTGCCGCACGCCCGCGAGCTGCTGGCCGCCTGGCAGGCCGCCGAAGCGGCGGTGGCGGAGGCGAGGGCCGCCGAGCGGCGCACCCTGGTGATCGGCATGTCCACCAGCCCGGGCCGCGGGCTGCTGCCCGCCCTGCGCACCCGGCTGTTCTCCCGTTGCCCGGACGCCCGGCCCGTCCTGCGACAGGTCAACTGGGCCGACCCCAGCGCGGGGTTGGCGGACGGGTCCAGCGATGTCGCCTTCGTCTGGCTTCCGCTGCCGGACGCCGACCGCTATCGGTACGCGGTCGTGGCCGAGGAACCACGACTTGTGGCCCTGCCGCATGGACACCCCTTGGCGGCGCGCGCCGCAACCGACCGCGAGGGGGCGGTGGACTTCACCGACCTTCTCGACCAGCCGTTCCTCGCCCTCCCCCCGCAGGCCGGTCCGCTGCGGGACTACTGGCTGGCCCTGGACTCCCGTGCCGGTCGCGCGCCGCGGATAGGCGGGGTGGTGGCCAGCGCCGAGGAGACCCACGAGGCGGTCGCCAACGGCCAGGGTGTGGCGCTGCTGGCCACCGGTAACGCTCCGCTGGTCACTCGGGACGGGGTGATCGCCGTGCCGGTCCGGGGCATCTCCCCGTCCCAGCTGGCGGTGGCCGCCCGCCGGGACGACGAGCGGCCCTTGGTGCGGGCCTATCTGGCCGAGGCGGCGAAGGTGGCAGCCGGCACGTCCTGAACCCGGCCGGTGGCGTGCGCCTGTCGTCGTCCTTCAGGATGGCGGCCATGCAGCGTATCGAGTTCCTGAACTATCCCTCCGGGGAATCGCCGTCGGAGCTCCAGTGGGGCTTCCGTATCGATGGCACGGACCTGCGCGTGTACGCGGCCGACGCCACCCGCGCCCTCTGGCGCCTGGAGCGGGAGGACGAGGGCGCAGCCGAGGAGGAACGCTTCCTGCTTGCCCAGCACGACGGCCTCACTCTCTCCGAGGTCGGCGACCCGGCACGGCATTTCCTCGGCGATCCGGCCCCGCAGTTCGCCGATCCGCCCACCGGCACCACTCCGGTCCTGGGCTGCTCCTGCGGCCTCTGGGGTTGCTGGCCCCTGCACACGGTCATCAGCGCCACCTCCGAGACCGTCACCTGGTCCTCCTTCCGCCAGCCCTTCCGTAAGGAGTGGGGAGAGCTTGCTCTGGGCCCCTACCACTTTCCCCGGCCCGCCTACGAGGCCGCGCTCGCGCAGCCGACCCGCCTTGCTGCTGATCCGCTGCGAACGCTCGGAGGAGGTACGGCATGATGCTCGATCGCTTTGAACTGATCGCGCCGACCACCCGCCTGCATGCCGCCTGGCTCGAGGCGCATGACGAGTGGGGTCCCGGCCTGCACGAGGACGGATTCGGTCTGGGGCCGTCCGACGAGGTCGACTCGCCGGACGGGTTCGCGGCCTGGGTGGCGCGACTGGCTGACGCGCCGGGCCCGAAAGCGGGGCAGGCGGAGCCGGGTTGCCGGTACCGGTGGCTCGTCGAGGGCGACCGGGTGCACGGCGGGATCGCACTCCGGTACGGGCTCGACGACTACGTGCCGCAGTTCGGGCACATCGGCTACGGCGTGCGGCCGTCTTCTCGCCGGCGCGGGCTGGCCACCTGGGCGCTGGGCCGGATACTCGACGAGGCACGGGCACTTGGCCTGGGCCGGGTGCTGATCGTCTGCGACGCCGACAACCCCGCCTCGGCGAAGACGATCGAGCACCAGGGCGGCGCCCTCGAAAGCGTCCAGGACACCGAACACGGCCCGGCGCGGCGATACTGGATCAAGATCTAGTTGTCCGTCGGTGAGGAAGGCTTCGTGGATGTCGTCGCGGACCTCCCCGCGGATGCGCAGGCGGCGACACGAGTGACAGTCCGCGAAGGCACGCTCCACCACCGAGCGTTGAGTAGCAACGTGTCCGTCCGGCGGGAGCGGGGGCCGATCGCAGCCAGTAGCTCTCTGACGGCTCGCCTCACTGGTGGGCGGCTCGGCGCGTCCCGGTGCACAGGGCCCAGATGATGAACGCGTCGACGGCGATCAGCACGATGCCCCACAGCGGGAAGTACGGCAACCAGATGAAGTTGGCGATCATGCTCAGACCCGCAAGCACGACACCCACGAACCGGGCCCACAGTGCGCCGCTGAACAGTGCGAGGCCCGCGAGGAGGACGACGATTCCGAGGATGAGGTGAATCCAGCCCCAGCCGGTCAGGCTGAACTGGAATGTGTAGTTGTGCGTGGCGACGAAGACGTTGTCCTTGGCGAGCGCCGAGATGCCCTCGAGAATCGCCATGATGCCGCTGAAAATCATCAGGGCGGCAGCCAAGGCGGTCCAGCCGGCCACAGCAGGACTGTGTCCGGAACCACCTGCCGCGTTACCCGTTCGGGTTTCACCGTGACTGGTCATGTCGGTCTCTCCTTCGACCGGGAGATGCCGCCTACGGCCTGGGCCGATGGGCAGCCTCACATTCCAGACTGACATGGCAGGCGCGGCTCAGCATCCGAAGCGAAGAGGAGCACCTCAGGACGACCGAGCCCGGTGTTCTCCCGGACGAGACGGGGGGCAGGGCGGGGGCAGGGCGGTATGCGGCCGTCCGCGACCTGACCTGGTGAGTGTCGCCGACGCGTCCTGTACCGTCGAATGGAGAACGCTGAAGACCGGCCAACGCGACGCGGGGACAACTCCGGCTCAACGCGTACGCACCGAGCCACGGCGGCCCACATGGTTGAAGCACCCATAATGCGCTCCCCGCCTCACACATCAAGCAGTGGTCGCCAGGACCGCCGTACGTTGTCGGCCACCGGCGACCCGGTCCTGGCGACGCGGTTCGCGATTCCGATGGTCCCGTCGACTTTCGTCCGCAGATTGCGGCTGACAAGACGCCTGGCGGACGGGGTGAACAAGCCATTGACCGTCGTGAACGGTCCGGCGGGGGCAGGCAAGACCCTCTGTGTCGCCGACTGGCTCGCGCAGGAAGCGGTGCCGTGGCCCACCGTGTGGCTCACGATGGAACACGGCGACAGAGCCCCGGGCACGTTCTGGGCCTACGTGCTCGAGGCCATGCACCATCACGGACTGTCCCCGCAGCCCGACGTCGGCAGTCCGGCTCGTGCCGACGAGGTTGACCGCTTGTTGCTGGTCCGTCTTGCCGCGTACCTGAACGGACGCCCCGATCCCGTGCTCCTGGTGCTGGACGAGTTCGACAGGGTGTCCTCACGGGAGATCGCCGAGCAGGTGGAATTTCTTCTCCGGCACGCCGGCCGCGGACTGCGGCTGGTGCTCATCAGCCGTGTGGAGCCGCTGCTCCCCCTGCACCGGTGGCGTGCGGCCGACGAGATCACCGACATAGGCGCCGCTGATCTGGCATTCAGCCCGCAGGAGATCACCGAACTTCTGGCCCGCCACGGCCTGAGCCCTTCAGGCGAGACGGTGCGGCTGCTGACCGAACGCACCGAGGGTTGGGCGGCGGGTGTGCGGCTGTGTGCCCTGGCCATGGGACAGACCGACGAGCCCGACAGGTTCCTTGCCGAATTCGAGGCGGGGCACAGCACTGTCGCCGATTTCCTGCTCTGCGAAGTGCTGGCCAGGCAGCCCGCTGAGACCCAGGAACTGCTGCTACGGGCGAGTGTGCTGGAGCGGATCCATCCCAGCCTGGCCAACGCCTTGACCGGGCGAGAAAATGCCGAGGGGATCCTGGCCGCGCTGGAGCGGGCGAACACCTTCGTGACCGGGGTGGGTCATTCCTGGTACCGGCTCCATCCGCTCTTCGCGGAGATATTGCGGGTTCACCTGCGTTCCCGCTATCCGGGCCTCGAACGGGAGCTGCACCGCGCGGCGGCCCGGTGGCTGTGCCAGGCCGGGCAACTTATCGACGCACTGCCACATGCTGCCGCCGCGGGCGAGTGGAAGTTCGCCGCCGAACAGGTCGTCGGTTGTCTGGCGGTCGGACAGCTGTTCACCGGCAGAGACACCGCGAAGCTGGACGCCGGCCTGTCGGGCATGCCCTCGGATGTTTCCGGGGCGGGCCCGGAACTGGTGCGGGCCGCGCGCAGCCTCGCGCGGTATGACGTCGCTTCAGGTTGAATCTGCTCTGATACGGGCGACCCACCAGCTTGGCACCTCATCCTGTCCGTCTCTGCCGCCGCAGGCCGGCTCGGGCCGTCTTCGTCCTGGCGCGTCCTTCCTCGCACAGGTTGCGCCACGGCCTTGAGGTGATCTCCACGGCGGGTTCGGCGCGGTTTCACAGGGGGCGGGGAGACGAGGGCACTACGGTCGGGATCGGGTCCGCAGGAGATGGTCCCGCCGGTCCCTGTTCCCGATGAGAGGGTGAGGGCGGAACCCGGCCGGAAGGGCAGTATGGACGCAACGTTTTCACTGATCCTGCTGGCACTGTTCTTGTGGGGCCTGTGCTCGCAACGAGTGGCCAAGGCAGAGCTCACCGCTCCCGTCGTCTTCGTCCTGCTCGGCCTGCTGATGCACGAGGGAATCAGCACGGTGGACCTGGAGCCCTCCCCGGAAGCGGTCAAGGCGCTGGCGGAGATCACCCTCACCTGGGTGCTGTTCACCGACGCGGCGCGTCTGTCGATCCCGTCCGTACGCGCGGATCTGCGCCTGTACCTTCGTCTGCTGACGGTGGGTCTGCCGCTGTGTATCGGACTGGGGACCCTGTTGGCCTGCGCCCTCCTCCCGCACGTATCGGGCTGGGTCGCTCTCTACGTCGCTGCCGCGCTGGCGCCGACGGATGCGGCGCTGGGCGCGTCGGTGATGTCGAATCCATCGGTACCCGGGCGAATCCGCCGGGCGATCAATGTGGAGAGCGGTCTCAACGACGGCATCGCCACACCTTTCGTGGTGTTGGCACTGGCCGGAATCGCCGCAGCGGAGACCGGGCGAAACCATCAGGGGGCCAGTGGCGCACTTGTGGAACTGCTGATCGGTCTGGCGTACGGGGGTGCGCTGGCGTCCGTCGAGAACGGCGTGGTGCTCTACGTCCACGGCGGCGGTTTCGAGTACCGCATGCCCGAGCTGATGAACCTGACCGCCCACCGGGTCTCGCGGGTGACCGACCGCCCCGTGCTCGTCGTGCACTATCGTCTCGCGCCGGCCGACCCCTACCCGGCCCCGCTGGACGACGTCGTTGCCGTCTATCGGAGTCTGCTCGACCAGGGCGTGCCCGCCGCGAAGATCACCGTGTTCTGTGAGTCCTCCGGTGCCACGCTGGCACTGTCCGCCCTGCTCGTTCTCAAGGAGTCCGGCACCGCCCTTCCGGCCGCCGTCATCGCCAACTCCCCGGTCACCGACCTCACCCTGGCCAGCCCGTCCATCGACAACAACAGCGCCCACGACTCGGGCGTCGACCGGGCGATGTTCACCCACCTCGTCGGCCAGTACCTGGGCGGCGCCCGTCCCGACCGGGCTCCGCAGTCGCCGATGCACGGCGCCCTCGACGGCCTGCCGCCACTGCTGTTCACGGTCGGCGCGGCGGAGGCGCTCCTGGACGACACCTTGCGCTTCGCGGAGGCGGCCTCCGGCCCCGGGGTCAAGGTCTGCGTCGATGTGTACGAGGCGATGCCGCACGTCTTCCAGGTCCTGATCATCTCCGACGAGAACCCGGCGGGCAGGAGACTGCTGGCACGCTTCGCCGAGTGGGTCGCCGCCGCGTAGGCACACAGCAGAGCAGTCCCGATCCCCGGCAAAGATCGACCGGACAGGACCAAGCCGTCGAGCCGCCCGAAGCTCCAGGTGTGCACATGACGCCGCACTCGACCGCACGCCTCGCTTTGATGTGCAGCGGATGCCACGCCGACACTGAACACCGCTGCCGGTGCCGAGTGCGGCGCCGTAGTAGTGCGCTCCCTCCGTTGCGGCCCATCGGTGGCTGACTGCCGGGCAGAAGTACGTCAGGTTGACGGTGGACACCTATCCGCGACGCTGGTTACGCGGCGCGCAACGCCTGCGAGAGCGCGTCGACGCTCACGCCCACAATGGCCAGGAGCTGTGCCCGGGTCGCCCCGGCTCTGCTCATGACGGCGAGGGACTGGTTCACGGCCGCCACGTGTACAGCGAAGGCTTCGGCGTCCTGGTCGGTCAATCGGCCGGCCGTCAGCGCGGCGCGCAGGCGCGCGCACTGGAAGCCCAGCGCCTCCTTCGCGTGCGCCGCGACGCTCGGGCTCAGCACCGGAATGGCCATGGCCGACTGGGCGACCAGGCAACCGTCCGGCAGTTCGGGATCGGCGATGCGCTCGAGGGTGACGTCGAAGAACGCACGAACAGCTGTCAGAGGTTCCGAGGCGGCACACGCCAGGGCGGCGTCGTACTTGTCGCCGTAGCGCGCGGCGTAGCGATCCAGGCAGCGCAGGAAGAGCGTGTCCTTGTCGCCGAGCGAGGAGTAGATGGAACTCCGGTTCAGGCCGGTTGCCCGGGACAAAGCGTCCAGCGAGGTGTCGGCGTAACCGGCGCGCCAGAACTGGATCATCGCGGCGTCGAGCGCCGCGTCCATGTCGAACTGCTTCTTGCCTGCCACGGGGCTCTTCTCGCCGATGTGTCGAAGTTTCGGACTGCGTTGCGCACCATTTTATCTTGAACCGGACGGTTCAAGATGTGTTAGCGTTCCAGCACGGTCATGGCCGGACCTGACACCGATGGAGGATCTCCGTGACGGACCACCCGACCAGCGTTCGGCATGTCTCCGCAAGCAACCCCGTCCGCGACCTGCCCCTGCACGACCTGGCCGGATTCACGCACCGCTGGGTCGACGCGCACGGTGTCCGCCTTCACGCCGTCGAAGGCGGCCGGCCGACCGCCCCGACCGTGGTGCTGCTCGCCGGATTCCCGCAAACCTGGTGGGCCTGGAGAAAGGTGATGCCCAGCCTCGCCGCCCGGTTCCACGTCATCGCGATCGACCTGCCGGGCCAGGGCCACTCCGAGTGCCCGGAGCGCAGCTACGACACGCACACGGTCGCCGCGCACGTCCACGCCGCCGTGCAGGCCCTCGGCGTGTCGACGTACTGGCTGGTCGCCCACGACATCGGCGCCTGGGTCGCCTTCTCCCTCGCCCTCAACTTCGAGAGCGAGCTGCGCGGGGTCGCTCTGCTCGACGCCGGAATTCCCGGCATCACTCTCCCGGAATCGATCCCCACCGACCCGGAGCGGGCGTGGAAGACCTGGCACTTCGCGTTCCACCTGGTGCCCGGCCTGCCGGAGACGCTGCTTGCCGGCCGCGAACGGGAGTACGTCGGCTGGTTCCTGAAGGTGAAGGCCCTCTCTCCCGATACGTTCGACGACGCCGAGCTCGACCACTACGCAGCGGCCGTCGCCGTCGACGGTGGCCTCCGCGCTTCCCTCGCCTACTACCGGGACGCCGCCGAGTCGGCGCGCAGGAACCACGAGGCGCTCGAGCGAAAGCACCTGACCGTGCCGGTCCTCGGGATCTCCAGCAGCCACGGCTCCGTTCCGGACATGGCGGCCTCCATCAGCCCGTGGGCCGACGACACCACCGGAGTCGTGGTGCCCGACGCCGGACACTTCATCCCCGACGAGCAGCCCGCAGCCGTCGTTGCGGCGCTGGACGATTTCATCGTCGACGACTGACGCCGGTCACACCTGCCCGACTGCGCACAGCCCCGGGCCGTGGGCTTGTCGGCCACCGGCGGAAACTCAGTCCGTGGGGCGGCTGGGCAGGTCGAGGAGCGTCATCTCCTCGTCCGTCAGCCGAAGCGCCCCCGCCGCCAGGTTGTCGATCAGGTGGTCCGGATTGCCCGTGCCGGGGATGGCCAGTACGTGGGCGCCCCGGTGCAGGGTCCAGGCCAGGCGGATCTGCGCGGGCGACGCCCCATGCGCCTCGGCCACCGCGAGTACCTGCTCGCTCTCCACTTCGACGGCGCCCCCCTCGCCGCCTTGGCCGGCGATGGAGTAGAAGGGCACGAAGGCGATGCCCTGGGCCGCGCAGTGACGAACCATCGCATCGTGGGCCCGCGCGTCGATCCCGTAGCGGTTCTGGACGCATACGACCGGTGCGATCGCCTCTGCTTCGGCGAGATGCTCCGGCCGGACATTGGAGACTCCGAGGTGACGAACGAGCCCGGCGTCGCGCAACTCGGCGAGCGCCCCGAAGTGCTCGGTGATGGACTCCTGGCGCATGCGGCGCAAGTTGACCAGGTCGAGATGGTCGCGGCCGAGCTGGCGCAGGTTCTCCTCGACCTGGCCGCGAAGCTCGTCAGGGCGGGCCGCGGTGTCCCACTCACCCGACGCGTCCCGGGCCGGACCGACCTTGGTGGCGATGACGAGGTCGTCCGCATACGGCGCCAGCGCCGAGTTGATCAGTTCGTTGGCGGAGCGCAACCGCGAGAAGTAGAACGCCGCGGTGTCGATGTGGTTGACGCCGAGCTCCACCGCCCGGCGCAGCACTCCGATGACGCGGCTACGGTCGCTGGGCGTGCCCAGGTGGAAGGCCCCGCCATCGCCGGTCAGGCGCATCGCGCCGAAGCCGATCCGGTTGACCTTCAGGTCGCCGAGCAGCCAGGTACCCGCGTCGGCTGCGGAAACCGTGTCGTGTGTCATTTTGCCCAGTTTCTTCGGAACGGACCGCACCCTCGGGCCACGTGAGGGGCGAGCCCTGGAGTATGCACGACGGCAGCCGCAGCGCGAAGGTGCGAAGGCGTGGGCAAATGTCACAGCGGATCGGGGAACTGGAGGGGTGGCGGGGCGAGTTGTTACTCGTAGAACATCGCACCGCATCCCGGCCCGCCGGACGGCCGCCCCACGACGACCTCCGCGGTAGGGAATGTCCCTGCCGTCCCACGGACTTCGCAGCGACGACGTTGAGCCGGGTCCGCAGCCCTGGGAGACGGAAATGACGAACGAACGCGCACTGGTCATCGGCGGTGGCGGAGTAGCCGGAATCGCCTGGGTGACGGGCGTGCTGGCCGGGCTCGCCGACGCCGGGGCCGATGTCACCGACGCGGACTTCCTGCTCGGCACCTCGGCCGGTTCCGCGGTGGGCGCACAGGTCACCAGCGGCGTGGAGCTGTCCGCGCTGTTCCAGGCCCAAGTGGACCCCGCACTCCAACGCGAGGAACTGAAGCCGAGGGAAGGCGCGCTCCTCGAGGTCTTCGAGTTCGGCGAGAAGGTGGACGCGGAGGTCAGCGACCCGGTGGAACGCCTGCGTCGGATGGGCGAGATGGCCCGGGCCGCCGACACCGTGACCGAGGCCGAGCGACGGCCCGTCATCGAGGCCAGGCTGCCGTCCCACACCTGGCCGGACCGCAACCTGTCCGTGGTCGCCGTGCACGCCACCACCGGTGAGACCCGGCTCTTCGACCGTGCCTCCGGGGTCGGCCTGGTGGACGCCGTGACCGCGAGTTGCGCCATCCCCGGCGTCTGGCCCGCCGCGACGATCGGCGACGCCCGGTACATCGACGGCGGCATCCGGTCCTTCACCAACCTCGACCTCGCGGCCGGCTACGCACGCACCCTCGTCATCGCGCCGATGCCCGATCCGGTACTCGATGCCGACGCGGCCTCTATCGCCGAGCACGGCGGTCGCATCGAGGTCATCACCCCTGACGAGGCCGCGCTGGACGCCTTCGGCACCGACCCGTTGTCCCCCGCCAGCAGGACCCCGGCGGGCCACGCCGGTTACGCCCAGGGCCGGGCGGCCGCCCAGGCAGTCATCGCGCTGTGGAACGGTGCGTAGCGCCCGGCGCCGCTTCCCGCATCACTCCGGTTCGTCGACGATGGACTCAGACATGCAGGGTCGGCCGGTAGACGAGCTCCTGGATGTGGCTGTCGAGCGTCCGGTGCTCGATCAGCTCGAGGTCGAAGTCGGCCGCACCCTGGAAGACCGGGTCCGCCCCGGTCCGACCGGTGATCACAGGGAAGAGCGTCACCTGGACGCGGTCGACCAGACCGGCGGCCATCAGCGCCCGGTTCATCGACAGACTGCCGTGCGAGCGCAACGGCACCTCGGACTCCTCCTTGAGCCGCGCGACGACGTCGACGGCGTTCCCGCTCACAACGTTCGCGTCCGGCCAGTCGAGGGGTCCTTCCAGCGTGGTCGACACCACCGTTGCCGGCAGGCTCCTCATCCGCGTGACCCAGGGGTCACGCACGTCGGACTCTTCGGTGCTCGATGCCAGCATCCGCGCGAACGCCCGATATGTGGTGGCCCCGAAGACCATCCGCTGCTGCCCGCCGTACAGGGCGAGGCGGTGGTCGAGTAGCTCGGGGCCTTGCTTGCCCCAGTAGCCGGTCCAGTTGCCTCCGGCGGCGCCGAAGCCGTCGAGGCTGGAAAAGACGTCGAAAGTGTAGGTAGCGGTCATGATGCTCTTTTCGAGTGATTGATCGCGCGTTGGGAAGGCAGAGCCGGGAACCACGGTGAAACTCATCGCCCGTGGACTCGCGGAGTCCGGCTGCCGGCTTCGTTCACTTCAGCTGAAAGCGATTGTCGACGAGTTTCAACAGCGAGTTGCGGGCGGCGCGCTCGCGGAGTTCACGAGTCTCGTCGAGCGGACAGGACCTGGTGACGTGGCGCAGATCGGTGGCCAGGGAATCGATCTTCACGGCTTGCCGGGCCGCGTTAGCCTTCCGGGATGAGGGGCACGGGCCGGTATCGGTGGCGCACCCGATGGTGAAGGCTGCTGCCCTGGAGCCTTGTCGAGCGCGGTTTCCTCGGCAAGGGCAGACGGGACTGCGGGGCGCATGAGTGGTACAACCACGACCGGTGTGTCGCCAGGTGCTATCACTGTGAGGCCGGTGAACGGCCCTGGGGCGCAGCGTCCGGCAGCCTCGTCCCGCCGGCCCATAGGTGATGTCGCTTCGTCTCTGACCCGGAGCCCCCCCGCATGTGACGCGCGGCCGACGGCACCCGCGCGTACGACAGCCCTGGCCCCCGGGCCCCGGCTGCACGCCGGATGCCGCAGTCCAACTCTGCCTGTTCGGCCGGGAATCCTGCCCCTGATTACCTGGATCCCTCACACCGGTTCGCGTAGAACAAGGCAAGGTGACCACTGACCTGAGGAGCGCTATGGAATCCGCAGAACGCAAGGTGTCCCCAGCGAAAGAAGAAACGACCCACCACCTTCGCCCTGCGGATTCAGCGAACAAAGACCTTCGGGGGATCCTCGGACTGCAGCGCACCGCAGGCAACGCGGCCGTCGTTCAGATGCTGCGACATGCCGGACACGAGCGGGCCCAGGACCGGCACGAGCACGGTGCCGGCTGCGGCCACCGCGCCGATACGCCTGCCGTGCAACGCGCCACCGCCCAGGACGTCCTCCGGCAGCCGGGGCGCCCGCTGGACAGCGAAGTCCGCGCCGAAATGGAAGCCCGGTTCGACACAGGCTTCTCCGACGTCCGCATCCACGCGGGCAGTGCCGCACAGGCTTCGGCGGCCGCACTGGGAGCGCGAGCCTACACATCCGGTAGCCACGTGGTGATCGGGCAGGGCGGCGAGGACAAACACACCCTCGCCCACGAACTCACCCACGTCATCCAGCAGCGCCAAGGCCCTGTCGCCGGCACGGACAACGGCAACGGTCTGCGGGTGAGCGACCCCTCCGACCGGTTCGAGCGCGAGGCCGAGGACAACGCCCGCCGGGTGATGAGCGGCTCGGTTTCCACCAGGGGTTCCGACCCGGCGGAGAGCGACACCTCGGGCGGGGACCGGCCGACGGTTTCCCGGGCGATCCAGCGGTACTACAGCGGCCGCCACACCGTTACCTACGCTTCCTCATCCACGAGCGGAGTGGGTAGCTACATGGAAGCCGAACTGCACCCCGGGTCGATCAAATACGGTGGAAAGCCGAAGGTGAAGCCCAGTTGGTGGCCCAAGACGGGGACGCCGACAGGGGACTGGTTCGCCAAGTACATGGTGCAGGGCCACCTCCTCAACGACAACCTCGGCGGCCCCGGCAACACGTTGGACAACCTGACGCCCCTCACCAAGGCCGGCAACCGGAAGCACCACGAAATGACGGAGTACAACGTAAAGGACGAGATCAAAGCAGGCAGAATAGTGGTGTACAAGGTCGAAGCGGTATTCGACGGGCAAGTCACCGGGGCGAGCCTCGGGGCAACAGGCTCAGTGGCTGCCGAGATCGACCGGTATTACGCGCAGTCGATTCCCACGTACCTGAATTGCCAGACGACTGTCCACGACCCGAGGACAGGGCAGGAGATGTACGGCGAAGGCTGGATCGTGCATAACACGGTGGCCTAGGAATCGTTCGAGGACGGGGCAGCGCCCGGAACGCGGGTCTCCGCCCGTCTCCGGCTCTGGTCCGTCGGCCGATGCCGCCAGAACGCGCCCGGTGGGCCGTCCCGGGATCGGTGGCGTGAGCCCGGTCGTCATCGGTAGTACGAAGGTGAGCCCGCCCGATCGGGTGACTCAAGGCTGGTCCGGGCGCGCGTGTCGCGGCCCTTGGGAAGCAGGCGGATAGGTTGAGCGGGATCCGGCCGCTGAAAGCCGTGCCGGCGAGGCCGAATCTCCGGCCCTCGCAGTCCAGTCCCAGCAGGGAGTGCAACCACCGGCATGGACATTCTCTTCATCACGAGCGTGGCGGCGGTCGTCGCCGACCCGCCGCTGAGCCGCAAGCTTTTCATCGATGCTCTTGGCCTCCCCCTGGAGGGGGAAGGCGACGGCTACTACTCCAGCGGGAGCGTCCCCGGCAGCAAGCACTTCGGCCTGTGGCCGCTCTCGCAGGCAGCCGAGGCATGCTTCGGCACGGCCCAGTGGCCCGTCGGCCGGGTGGTCCCGCAGGCATCGATCGAGTTCGAGGTGGCGAACGCGGAAGCCGTCACAGCCGCCGGTGCCGAGCTTCAGCGTGCGGGCTTCGAGCTGGTGCACCAGGCCCGCACCGAGCCGTGGGGCCAGACGGTGGCCAGACTTATCACGGCGGACGGCTTGATTGTCGGGATCTCCTACGCCCCCTCCTTGCACGGGTTGCAGGACGGCCGGCACCCCGGGTGAGCACAGCCCGACATGGGACGCCCTCGCACCATGTTCGCAGGTCACCCCTTGGACTCAATCGTGGATCCGGGGCGGTCTCCACTGCGGGTGACTATGCGTCGCGGTCACTTCGGCGGCCTGGACCGAGCGAGCGCACCACCCGCGCCGCCGCCGTGCTGTCGAAGAGATGACGGGCGGGGTCCACCTCGTCCCAGGTCAGAGCGCGAGGCCACAGCTCGGATATCACCGCGCAAGCCTGCCACGGCCACCCTGCGGTGGGGCAAGTGCATTACCGCTGGGCTTGAAACGGCGTGTGTCGGACGTGTCTTCAGCCTCGGGTCCGTCCGCCCGGCGGTCTCGTCGAGCATCCGCCGCAGCGTCCTCTCCTGAAGGTGGTCCTCGCGCAAGGCGCGTCCCCGCGTCACGGCAACGAGCGGGTGAGCCACGCCACTTCACCACTCTCCTCCGTGGAAACGTGATGCCGCGCGAACCCGAGCTTCTCAAGGACACGGAACGACGGTGTGTTCCCTGTGCCGACGGTCGCCCAGAGCCGCTTCCGCCCGGTCGCGATAGCGGCATCGAGCACCGCGCCGGCCGCCTCGGTGGCGTACCCACGCCCCTGCGCGCGCTGGAACAACTCATACGCGATTTCGGGCTCCTCCACGGTGGAGCGGCCGATGATCAACCCGCAGTAGCCGATGAAGTCGCCTTCGTCACGGCGCTGGATGGGCAGCAGGGCGATGCCCGTTGTCTCCGTTGCGGTGAGCAGCTTCGCGATGAGCGTCCGGGTGTGCTCGACCGTGGGCGTCCCGTTGCCGCGTTCGGATTGGAGTGCGCGGAGCTCAGCGGCGTCCGACTCGGCCCACGGCCGCAGTACCAGCCGCTCGGTCTCGAGGTGGAATGACATCGTCTCGTACGTAGACATGCTCCTACTCTGCCCCACGGGTCACGATCCAGCTGGAGTACTACCCACCGGACGACCAAGCGCTCGGCCCAACGACCCACCACCACAAACAGCACCCTCGGACAGTGGTGGCCCTCATCCTGCCGCCGTAAGGGGCCGTGAGGTTTCGGGCACTGACCTCTGGTGGTGATCCTGCCCCGGGTCAACCAACCCGGCAGGTCTCAGATCTGGGGGCAGCTCCGGCGGCCTACTGGGCTTCACCGCGTCCGGCTCCACTGGCACTGACGGCCTATGCGTCTTTCGCGGCGGAGTGCACGGCCGGGTGTCGATGGCCGCGCGCTGCGGCCCACACGATGGACACCACAAGGACCACCACCCCCAGCGCTGCCAGACCGGCCAGCACCTCGGACAAGGTGCCGTCGGTCAGCTCCGCCCGATTCAGCCGGCCGCCGTCCAGCACGCCTCTGCTGAGCAGGACGGACGCCGAAAGGCCCGCGACGTCGGCGCTCAGGAGCAGGAAGAGGATCCATATCTGGCTCACTCGCAGCCATCCGACCGTCAGGCCGCCGATGACCAGGCTCACGACGGATGTCGGCAGCGATGCGGTCGCCCCGTCGATGTGGAACTGCGCGTCAAGCCAGGCGGCGGCGCCCAGCGAGACCAGGGCGAAGAAGAGAGTGACGGCGCAGCGCCACGCCGTCCCGTAGCGGGTCCGTGGCACCGGAAGCGGTTCGGTCGCCGGGTCGGCGGTCGGATCGGTGAGAGACATGGCCACCATGATGTCGCCGTCAACAGATGGATCCAAGAGACCGGCCAGGAGACCGGGCAAGAGATGGCGCACCGCCACTGGCGTCGAGCTTGTCGCAGGTCATCCGACATCGGCCATCCCGGTTCGTGACTCCGGGCCACCTCCCCGATGAGTTGCCGACGGGGCTTCGCTCTGATGGACGAGGGCGGGGTCTCCTACGTGGTGCGGGTGTCGACGCCAAGCGGGGTGTTGCTTAGGATCGCAGGCACGGCATCGCGTGTCGGTCACCGGCCGGGTGAGGCATGGAGGTGCCCGTGAGATTGCCTTGCGGAGGCATTCCACACATGTCAGTCGAGTTGAATCACACCATCGTCCATGCCCGGGACAACCGGGAGTCGGCCGAGTTCCTGGCGCACATCCTGGGGCTCGAAGTAAGGACCGAGTGGGGTCCGTTCATTCCCGTGGCCACCGGCAACGGGGTCACCCTGGACTTCGCCGCCATCCCCGCGGAGTCGATCGTCATGCAGCACTACGCGTTCCTCGTTTCCGACGAGGAGTTCGACGCTGCCTTCGCGCGTATCCAGCAGGCCGGGATCACGTACTACGCCGATCCACATCTGAAGCAGCCCGGGGAGATCAACCACCACCACGGTGGGCGCGGCCTGTACTTCATGGATCCGGCCGGGCACGGCATGGAGATCATCACGCGGCCCTATGGCAGCCACGAGCAGACACCGACGGCTTCCTGAGGCAGTGGCAGGCCAGGCACTGTCCTGGCCTGCCGCTCCGTCGATCACGTGGCACTTCCGTCAATCCCGCCCCTCCGTACGCCATTGCGGATCCCCCGCCCATTGACAGCGCAGGTCACGACCGGACCGCCGAGCATGGACAGCATCAAGGGCTCGGAGAACGCGAGATGGCAGTGTCGGCATGACCTGAGTCCATCACCTTCTGACGCTTTCAACTCAGCTGTGGTCTTCGGGAGGAACGCTGTCATGCCGGTGGCCCCTGAGCACGGCACGGCCTCGTCGCCGGGAGGTGCTGCTCCAGGGGGCCGGTCGCCGACGACGCGGCCACCGGCCCCGGAGGTGCACCTGCGTCGTCAGCCGACGTTCAGCGCCGTGTCGTCGAGGACGAACGACGTCGCCAGCTTGGTGCCCTCGGTACCGGTGAAGCGGATCGTCACCGACTGGCCCGCGTATGCGCTCAGGTCGAGGGTGCGCTGGGTGTAGCCGCTCGTCGCGTTGAGGTTGGAGTAGGTGGCCGGGGTGGCCAGGACGGCTCCGTTGCCGCCGACGACCTGAACCTTCAGGGTGTCGTAGGCAGTCCCGGTGGTGGCCTCCTCCGTGTCGATGTGCAGGTAGAACGACAGGGTGGCCGCGCAGCCCGACGGAATCGCCACCGACTGGGACACCGTGTCGGTGTGGGACGTTCCGTAGCCGTCGAGCCAGGCCTTGTACGTACCCGAGTGGGCGGCCTCGGCGCTTGCGTTGGTGATGACCCCACTGGTGGCCGACCAGGAGGTGGCACCGGACTCGAAGCCGGGGTTGCGCAGCAACTGGGCCGCGGTGCAGGTGCCGCCACCGCCGCCGCCACCGCCCGATGTGCCGGAGGCTCCGGAGAGCCACTCGGTGCCGTTGAGGCCGAGCTCGGCGTCCGTTCCCGCGGGGTCGTTCCAGCCGTCGTAGAGCGTGTTGCCGCTCTGGCCGGTGCCGTCGTCGATCGGTGAGCTGTCACCCCAGAACGCGACCCGCCCGCTGCCGAAGGTGCTGGTGGCGAAGAACGCGCCGGTGTTGCCGGAGGACCCGGTGCGGTAGACGAGGCCCTTGGCGGCGGCGTTGTCGGCCGGCTTGAGGGTGACCGTGGTGCCGTTGCGGATGATGCTGCCGGTCACCTTGCCGAAGGAGCCGTTCAGTACGGGGTCGGAGGAATCCGAGACGGCCCTGGGGTTGTCGGTGCCGATGTTCAGCTGGTCGACGGAGAACCCGAACGGGTCGGTGCCGTCCACGCTGTTGTTGGTCATCAGGTCGTTGATGACGTCGACCGCGTCGCTGCCGTCGTTGTTGCGGTCGGAGCCGGTGTGGTCCGAGATGAGGAACAGGCCGCCACCGTTCTGCACGAACTTCATGACGGCTGTCTTCTCGGCGGCACTCAGCAGCACGTTGGGTTCGGGCAGCACGAAGGTGTCGAAGTTCTTCAGGTCGAGCGCCGACGAGGTGCCGTAGCTGATGGTGTTGCCCGAGGGCAGTGTCTTCAGCGCGTAGTCGCCGGTCTTCTGCAGGGCGACGCCCCAGGAGGACAGAGCGCCGGTCCAGTCGGACTCCGTCGAGGGCGTCGCGTCCTGTCCGAGTGGGTCCGGCTGGCTCGTGCCGATGATCCAGTCGGCGTTGCCGGCGGTCTCGGCCTTCGTGTTGTCGAAGAGCACACGGTGGGGGGTGGTGGCCGTGGCGGTTGCCGCGGAGACCCCGCCGGAGGCGGCGGCGGGCGAGGCGGCCGCCTGGGCCGCGACACCGGTGAGCAGCATGCCGCCCACCGTCAGCGCTGTGGTGAGCGTGCGGCGTGAGCGTCTTGAACCGAGCATCCGTCATACCTCCGTCGAGTGGGGGGAGAAGGGGTGCGGAGCGTAAGTCTGCGCGCGTAGATAACGGGCCGGGGAACTGCCGGACTACGAGCGTTTGAACGGTACATGACTACCTGGCTCGGGGACAGAGCAAACGCGTGCCCGTGCCGCCACGCGTTCCCCGACTCGGGCCCCGCATGGACCGGCCTGCTCGCGGCCCGCGATCGGCAACGCGCGAGGTGGAGCGACAGTTCGTCAACGAGCAAGGGCTTGAAGCCTTTTGGAAGCGTGATGGGGAGCCCACTGACGTGCTGCGTCGCCCCGCAGTCTGATCCGGGGAGGGCAGCAACCCTGGCGCACTAGGCCGACCGCAGGGTGAGCAGTGTGATCTCGCTGGGTGCGAAGATCCGGAAGGGAGGGCCCCAGAAGCCGGTGCCCCGGGATGTGTAGAGCTGGGTCCGCTCGCCGTGCCGGCTGAGGCCGTGTACCACCGGCTGGTCGATCCGGACGAGGTAGTGGAACGGCCAGATCTGTCCGCCATGGGTGTGCCCGGAGATCTGCAGGTCGATGCCGGCGCCCGCTGCCTGGTGGACGTATTTGGGCTGGTGCGCGACGAGCAGGACCGGCAGGTCCGGGTCCGCCCCCGCCAGCGCACCGTCCAGGTTCGCCCGGTGTCCGGTCAGGCCGGAGGACTCCGCGGTCACGTCGTCCACACCCGCGAGCACCAGGCTGTGCCCGCCCCGTTCGACGACGACGTGGCGGTTGTGCAGCGGCTCCCACCCCAGCTCCTCCATGCGGTCGAGCCAGCCCTGGGCTTCGCTGCCGTACTCGTGGTTCCCGGTGACGTACACCTTCGCCAGCCGTGACCGTATCGTCCCGAGCGGCGCGGCCTGCCCCCGGCGCTGGTGCGGGGTGCCGTCGGCGATATCGCCCGCGTGACAGACGACGTCGGCGTCCAGCTCGTTGACCGCCTCGGCGACCCGCGCCGACCATCCGGCCCGGTCGATCGGTCCGTAGTGGGTGTCGGCGAGTACGACGACCCGTGTCCCGTCCAGGCCCCGGCCGAGCCGCGGAACCGTGACGTCGAGTCGCACCACCCGGGGCAGGCGCATGGCCTCGCGGTATCCCCAGGCCAGCAGCCCGGCCCCGACCACCGCGACGACAACGGCCACGATCCTGGACCGCGCCGGGTCGCCGACGCCGGACACGATCAGCACGAGCCGCAGCAGGCCGCTCAGCGCCGACCAGACGAACAGCACCCAGATCACGCCGAGGGTGGTGTCGGCGACGCGCGCCGCCCGGTCCGACCGCCGGCGCCCGTGCCCCATGACCATCAGCACCGGAAAGGAGAGCAGCGCGGCCGCGAAGAGGACCGTGCCGGCCAGGACCACCGGGAACGGCCAGTCGGTGTGGGAGGAGAACAGCGTCCACCAGGGCAGGAGGAACAGGGAGACGAGTACGACGACGAGTATGAGAACCCGGCGCAGGACCCGGACAGCGCCGCCGTGCCTCGGAGCCGGCGACGAACCGGCGCCGACCGGTACGCCGGCCTCGGCCGAGGGCTCGAGCATGACGGTGTCCGGTGCACCGCCGCCGATCGGCGGCGCGACCGGTTCCGTCCCGTGAGATTCGTGGTCTGCCACTGCACTGCCCCTCACATCCGCGATCCGGCCGGTTCCCATCATCCGTTACGCGGAGCCGCCTGCTGCACGGGGTCTGCACCGTTTCGACGGGGGAGGCGTGGTGCTGGGCGTAGCGCCGGGACACCTTGGCCCGTTTGCGAGTTGCGGGAGACCCGCGCGGTTGCGGCTACCCCGAGCGAGACCTCGACGCCGTGGCCGCCGAGCGCAACAGCCGCCCACGCAAAACGCGTGGCTGGGAAACCCCGGCCGAGCGCCTGCGGAGTCCGATGTGTCCAGGAGTGACAGCGCAAGCGGCCTTCCGCGCGGTGCCTTCGGACCCGGGCCACGCCGTGAGGCAGCGGCTGTTGCTCATTCGGCCTTGATGCTTGACCGTCGAACGGGGGCGCCGGCCGGGTTAGCTTCGCGTGATCATGTGGCGGTCGGCGCATGAAAGCAGGGCCTCCTGCACAGCTCGGGGAGGGCGTAGCCACGGGCGGCGATCAGCACGGTAATGCCGCTGGAGTCGCAGAAGTTGAGGCCGCCGAGGTCCACGATCAGCTGCTGGCCGGCGTGCAGGTTCAGGTGCGGCAGCGCGTCGCGGACCCGGGGGCACTGTCGTGGTCGAGGCCGCCGGCCAGTTCGATGACCGGGCGGCTGGTGCTGGTACGGGTGCTCAGGGCCAGGGAGTTAACTGCTGCTCTTCACTGGGGGTCGGGGCACGTTGATGGCCAGAAGTGCGGTGTCGTCGTCCACGCCGGTGCCGAGGGTGTCGAGCAGGTCACCCATGGCCTTGATCGTTTCCGAGGCGGTGGTGGGGGCCAGCGAGCGTGCGAAATCCAGAAGCGCTTCGTCGCCGTAGCGTCCGCCGGACTGGTCGGTGTGGGCTTCGGTGAGACCGTCGGTGTAGAGCAGCAGGGTGTCGCCCGGGTCCAGGAGGACGGTGATGGTGGCGATGTGGGCGTCCGGCAGGACGCCGACGAGCTGGCCGCCGGAGGTGGGCAGCTCGTCGGCGCTTCCGTCGGCCCGCATCAGGATGGCCGGCGGGTGGCCGCCACTGGCCAGGGTGATCTGGAAGGCGCCCCCGTCGCCGACGGGGGTGAGCAGCCCGAAGATCACGGTGCAGAACCGGGGATCGGTGCCGTTGTACTCGTGGTTCAGGACGGTGTTCAGATTGCCGAGTACCGCGACGGGATCGGAGTCGTAGACGGCTGCGGCGCGCAGGGTGTAGCGGGCGAGCGAGGTGACAGCGGCCGCGTCGGCACCCTTGCCGCACACGTCACCGAGGAACAGTCCCCAGGTGCCGTCGGCGAGCGGGAACAGGTCGTAGAAGTCGCCGCCGACCTCGTCCACGGAAGCGATGTGGTAGTGGGCGGCGACGTCCAGTCCGGGCACATCGTCCAGGACCGGGGGCAGCAGCGACCGCTGCAGCGTGGCCGTCAGGGCCTTGAGCCGGTCGCGTTCGCGATCGGCTTCCTGCCGGGCGCGCAGCAGTTCCGTCTCGTAGGCACGCCGGTCACGGGCGTCGACGACGGTGGTGCGGATCAGCAGTGGCTGCCCGTCCTCGCTGTTCTTGACGGTGGACGTCACCAGGACCGGCAGGCGTGAGCCGTCGGCGGCCTGCAGTTCCAGCGCGATGCTTCTGACCTCGCCCTGCATGGCCAGCAGCGGCGCGAAGTGGGTCTCGTGGTACAGCTTGCCGCCGACGGTGAGCAGGTCGGAGAACCGCTTGCGTCCGACCAGTTCTTCCCGCCGGTGGCCGAGCCAGTCCAGCAGGGTCTTGTTGACCTTGGCGATCTGTCCGTCCAGCAGGGTGGACAGGTATCCGCAGGGCGCGTTCTCGTACAGGTCTTCGGCGTCGTCCTCCAGCAGTGCGGAGAACGCCGCCGCCTGCTCGTCGTTCGGGCCCGTCTCGCAGCCGTGACCGTCGTCGGCCTCGCTCATCTGAGGGCAGTCCTGGCGGCGAAGGAGGCGATCGCCGCGGCGGTCGCCTCAGGCGCGCTGAGCTGCGGGCAGTGCCCGGTGGCGGTCAGGGTGACCAGCTCGCTCCCCGCGATCCGGGCGTGAACGAAGGCGCCCACCTCGGGCGGGGCGATCGCGTCGCTGGAGCACTGTGCGATCAGGGTGGGGACCGTGACCGCGGCGAGGTCGCCGCGGTTGTCGGACAGGAACGTGGCACGGGCGAAGGTCCGGGCGATCTCCGGATCGGTGCGGCAGAAGCTGTTGGTCAGCTCCTGCCCCAGCTCCGGTCGCTCCGGGTTGCCCATGATCACCGGGGCCATCGACGCCGACCAGCCCAGGTAGTTCGACTCCAGCGACTCAAGCAGCTCATCGATGTCCTCGGCGCTGAAGCCGCCCCGGTAGCCGCCGGCCGGGTCGTCGATGTAGCACGGCGAGGGGGTCAGCAGCATCAGGCCGGAGAAATACCCGGGCTCCCGCTTCGCGGCAAGCACCCCGATCATCGCGCTCACCGAGTGCCCCACGAAGACCACGGGACCCAGATCCACCTCACGGCAGATCTCCAGCACGTCCTGCGCATAGCCGGCGAGTCCGGTGTAGCGGTCCTCGCTCCAGGCCGACAGATCCGATCGGCCGACCCCCACGTAGTCGAAGAGGACCACCTTGAAGTCGCGTTCCAGGATCGGTACCACCAGACGCCACATGTTCTGGTCGCAGCCGAATCCGTGCGCGAGCATCACCGCGGGCCCGTCCGCCCGGCCGGTCACCCTCACATGGTTCCTGGCTCGTACATCCATACGGTCCATCTTCGCACTCAGGCCCTTCAGGAGCCTCTGGGTCGCCGAGCCCGCACGTGCATGTCGTACAGCTGGATGAGTCGCTCGGGGGTACCCGCCACGGACCACAGGCCCTGGAGTGACGTCACCCATGAGACACGCGCCGCTGGCAGACGCAGCGATGACTTTGTCCGGCCGGGAGAGTCTCACCACCACTGTCGCCATCACAGGAGGAACCCGTGACTCAGCTACTGAGAGTGCAGAACTTCAACGTCTCGAGTGACGGGATCGGGGCCGGGGAGGACCAGACCCTCGAGAGGCCGTTCGGTCATGTCGATCCCGGGAAGCTGTTCGCCTGGGCCGGCGCCACAGCGAGCTGGCCCATGCGCACCGACCCGGGGGGAAGCCGGGGCCTGGACGACTACCTCACGCGGGACTACCCCCGCAACATCGGCGCCGAGATCATGGGCCGCAACAAGTTCGGGCCCCAGCGCGGGCCCTGGCAGGACCACGAGTGGCAGGGCTGGTGGGGCGAAGAGCCCCCGTTCCACACCCCGGTGTTCGTCATGACCCACCACAAGCGTCCTTCGTTCACGCTCTCCGACACCACGTTCCACTTCGTCGACGGCGACCCTGCCGCAGTCCTCGGGCAGGCCCGGGAGGCGGCGCAGGGCAAGGACGTCCGGCTCGGCGGCGGGGCCACCACCATCCGGCAGTTCCTCGACGCCGACCTCGTCGACACCCTGCACGTGGCGGTCTCGCCGGTGAAGTTCGGCTCCGGAGTACGACTCTGGGAGTCTCCCGATGAGCTGCTCGACCGGTTCCACCTGGACGTCGTCCCCAGTCCGAGAGGGGTGACACACCACCTGTTCTGGCATAAGTGACCACCCCTCGAGGCCGGCCCGGGAGCCTCGGGCCATGCACGGGACATCGGTGGCGCACTTCTATGACGAACTGGCTGACGACTACCACCTGGGCCCTGATCGGCCAGGATCACACGACCGTTGTCGACTGTTCCTGCGGCATCGGCACGCAGCCCACTGCCCGAGCCGCGCTCTGACCCTCTGTTCAGCCCAGTGGCTCTGCCAGGGCCTTGAACGCCGGGCGGAGCAGAGCGGCGATTCGGTCGGCCGGGGCGTCACGAAGAGCGGCCACGCCGAGGAACTGGTGGCCGATGGTGACGCCCAGCAAGGTGGTGACGGCGAGTGCCGCGCGCAGATCGGGGTCCTCGGTCGCCGACAGGGCGGCGCTGACGCTGTCGATCTGCCGATCGAGGGCGACGCGGACGTGGATCAGCACATTGCGTACGTCGGCCAGGTGAAGCGGGGCGGCCGCCTCGATGAGGGTGCGGCCCCCCTTCTCTGCGAATTGGGAGACCAGGTGGCGGCGCGGCTCGCCGAGATCGATCAGAAGCCGAGTTAGCCGCGGTATGCGCTGGGTTCGGCCGGCTCGCCGGGCGCGAACCGGACAGAGCCCCCTTGGTAGGGTGCGCCGATGTCATCGGCCAAGCAGTTCCAAGTCACCTTCGACTGCGCGGAACCTGAACGTCTCGCTCGCTTTTGGTGCGAGGTGCTGGGGTACGTCGTACCGCCGCCACCTGAGGGGTTTGCCACCTGGGACGATTTCAGGGGGTCGCTGCCACCTGAGCGGCAGGACGCATGGTTTGCCTGCGTTGATCCCTCAGGCGTGGGCCCGCGACTGTACTTCCAGCGCGTTCCCGAAGGGAAGGCCGCCAAGAACCGGCTGCATCTCGACGTGCGGGTCGGCACCGGACTCGTCGGTGCGGAGCGCCTGGCCGCACTCGAGGCCGAGTGCGCACGACTGGTCCCGCTCGGCGCGGTACACGTGCGAACACTGTATGACGGCAACGATGCGTGCATCCCGATGCAGGACATCGAGGGCAACGAGTTCTGCATCGACTGAGGGCGAGGCTGCGCGGCCGGGCGATGCCGTGCCGGGCGGTGTGTACGCCGCCGCCCGGTCAGCGGGTGACGTTCGGGAGGAGGACGACCTTGCCCAACGGGTGGTCGTGTTCCATGTGGGCGAAGGCCGCCCGGACCTTGGCCAGCGGGTAGGTCCTGCTGATCGGGAAGCATCTCGCCGCCACAGGTGCGTCAATCAGGCGCGAGGGTTTCGCATGCGCCTTCGCAGGGCGAGAGTTCGTGATCCACCGGACAGAACCTGGCGGTGCGGCGCACGAAAACCGGTGGAGCGGCACCGCGGTGCGCCGTTACCGTGCAGCCGAACCAAGTCGTCCGGTGAAGGGCATGCCGTTGTACACCCTGTGAGACCTCCCGAGTGCTGATTCGTCGCGCGTCGCACCTGTGCGCCGCGCTGCCTTTTGCTGCGGACTTCTCACTGGAACCGGTGTTCTTCTGTGCTCGAAAACTGGGTGGTCATACCCACCTGCCTGCCGCTCGTTCTGCGCCGTTGCCACGCGTGCGCGTCGGAGCGCTTCCGGACAAGCGGAAAATTCCGAGTCAACGCGAACCACAAGCTCATCGACGTCTGGCTCCTCGCGCTCTGTACCGGTTGCGGGGAAACGGCGAAGCTCACGGTCCTGGAGCGGATGAACGTGCGCTCCGTACGACCTGAACTGCTGGACCGGATGCATGACAACGACCCCGCCCTGGCGGCGGAGTTGCTCCAGGATCCGCTCATGCGGCGCCGGAATCGCATAGCCCTCGACTGGGACAACGCCTGGCGCCTGGAGACCGGTGCTTCGGATCTCACGGACCACGAGGTGCTCGACATCTCGGTCCGCTTCGCGGCACGGATCCCCGTCCGGCCGGTGCGACTCATCGCTGAGGGTCGCGGTCTCTCGCGGGCGGAGGTCGAGAGACTGATCGAGGAGGGGAAGCTCGTTTCGGCAGTCCGCCTGAGCGGCAAGCTCTCCGGCGACTTCACCTTCATGCTCAAGCGCTGAGCGCTCCCTGCCCTTGGGGGCCTGTCCGGCAGGATCCGCCGGACAGGCCCCCAAGGTCTTCTGCTGCGAAAGGGCGGGGCATCGGCCCGCTCGGCGGCGATCCGGCCACGCCGGGCGGAGAGCGACTTCTGCTCAGTCCCAGCGCAGTCATCGTCGCAGGCCGGTGCTCAGATCCGGGTGCGGACGAGTCGGCGGAGCGGGGATCAGGTGTTGTTGGCCAGGTTCTTCAGGCCGGTCAGCGGCCCGTTGAACCGGTCCTGGTCGCCGGGGAAGGTGCCGGAGTCCGCGTACTGCCAGAAGGTGTAGAAGCCCCAGCCGGCCGGCAGCGCCCCGACGCTGGTGGAGTACCGGGCGATGAACAGGGGGTCGTTGGATCCGTAGGCGCTGCTGTTGCCGGTGCAGGTGGTCCACCAGTTGGTGGTGGTGTAGATGGTGGGCCAGCGCGTGGTCTTCGCATGCACCTGGTTGACGAACGAGGTGATCCAACTGCGCATCGACGCCTGGCTGAGGCCCCAGCAGGTGGAGCTGGGACCGTACTCGATGTCCAGCATGGGCGGCAGGGTCTTGCCGTCCTTGGACCAGCCTCCACCGTGTGCGACGAAGTAGTTGGCCTGCGTGGCGCCGGAGGAGCTGTTCGGGGTGGCGAAGTGGTAGGCGCCGCGGATTAATCCGGCGTTGTACGAGCCCGTGTAGTTCGCCGAGAAGTTGGGGTCGCGAAAGCTGGTGCCCTCGGTGGCCTTCATGTAGGCGAATCTGGCGCCCTTGGAATAGGCGGAAGCCCAGTTGACGGTGCCCTGGTAGTGGCTGACGTCCATGCCCTGCGTCTGGGTGACGCTGGGCGTGATCACCTGGGTCTTGGCGCCATGGCCCTCGTGCACGGCAACGGTCGAACCCATCCAGTCCATCTCGGGATTGTGCGCGGCCGCAGCCGGCGGCGTCGCGGCCGCGGCGGGAATCGCGACGCCGGGACCCACCAGGCCCATCGCCGCACCGGCGACTGCGGCGACTCCGGCGAGAGAGCGGCGGAGGTACTTCTTCCGGGTGCTGTACGCGGTGGCGTTCACATGTCCTCCAGGAGCAGGGGCGGATCTGACGTGGCCATGGCAAACGCGAATGTACGCGCGTAGATGAAGGAAGTGGAAGGGCCTCTCCGACTGACTATTGGTCCAGTCCTCTGGACGTCTCAAGTAGCTGCGCTGCAGCACGAATTGAAAGAAGTATCAGCAAAACTGAAACTCGGACAGGCCAGCAGGCCATGCCCAACTGCCCTCCCGGCAAAGCTGGTTGGCGGGGCCTTCGATGGGCCCTTGCCCAGGGGACCGGCTGTGAGAAGGCCTTTCGGCCACAGCCGAAAGGCCTTCTCACAGCGCCGCGCCGCCTGGTTGCGTGGCGTTCGTCACCGATCGGGTTCCGAATACAAGGGGAACTACATGGCCGGTGCGGCGGCTGCAGCGTTCTTGACAGCGTCCAGAGCGGCGGTGTGCGAGACGATGGGCTTGTACCCGAGTTCGGCTACCGCCTTGTCGGTCCGCAGGGTGCACGTCTGCCCGAGGAACCATCGAACGGGCACGGGAATCGCACGGGCGGCGGTCTCGGCGTCCAGTTCGGCGGTCGGCTTGTCAACGCCATGGATGTCGAACATGGTCTCCCAGAAGTCGCGGAAGGTGACGCGGTGTTGGTCGGTGACGAAATATGCCTGACCCGGCCGGCCGCGCTGCCATCCGAGCATGAGGCCCTCGACGCAGTTGTCGACGAACGTGATCTCAGTCGTGTGGCGACCGCCCTCGATCCAGGCGAACTGCCCCGCCTTCGCCAACTCGATCAGCATGTCGATGAGGATGCTGCCGGGACCCCACACCATCCTGGGCCGGATCGACACCGTGGCGAATCCCGGCGCGTTCGCGTCGAGCACGATCGCCTCGGCCTCGGCCTTCACCGCGGAGTAGGCGGCTTCCGAGTCCGGCCGCAGCGGCGCGGCTTCGTCGGCTTCCACGAGCGGATCGCCGGCAAGGAGTGCGGCTTCGGTTCCGCAGTGAACGAACCGGGGAACCCCGGCGTGGCGGGCCGCGTCGATCGCTGCCCAGGTGCCGCCGATCGTCACCAGCTCCTGACGCGCACGGTCGGCGGAGACATCGGTTTCGGCAGCGAGGTGGAACACCACTTCGCTGCCCTTCACCGCGTCCCGCCACGTGGCCGGGTCGGTCAGCTCGCCCCGCACGGGTTCGGCGCCCAGCGCTGACACCTTGGCGGCCGACTCCTCGCTTCGGACCAGAGCCCGGACCGTATGCCCCTCACGGACAAGCCGACGGACCAGCACTTGGCCGATGAACCCCGAACCGCCTGTGACGAATGCTCGTGCCATCAAACTCTCCTTCATCGATACCGGCCTCCTCGCCCGCCTCAGGGCGAGAGGGTCTCAGGGGATGAAGCAGCCTCCACTCACCAGCCATTCCCTCGAAAATATTCATAGTTCGATTGGGTGCGATAAAATTTGGACATGGCTTCTCTTCGGGCGCTGGAGTGCCTTGTCGCGGTCGCGGACTCCGGGTCGGTCACACAGGCGGCACGGCTGCTGCACTCGTCGCAGCCCGCTGTCTCTCACCAACTCGCCGCGCTGGAACGCGAGACAGGGACGGTTCTGCTTCGTCGCGAACCCAGGGGAGTCAAGCTCACTCCTGCCGGGCGGGCCGCTGTCGCGGATGCCAGACGAGCGATCGACGCAGCCGCCTCCGCGGTCCGGTCGGCCCGCGCTGCCGGCGAAGCGACCGGGGGATCACTGCGGTTGGCCTGCGCGCAGAGCCTGATCTCCGTGCTCGCCCCGGTCATTCGCGAGTGGCGCCACCGTCACCCCGAGGTGACGATCACCTTGCGTGAATCCACGTCGGTACAGGAGCTCCACGGCTTCATCGACGCCGACGAAGCCGACGTAGTGCTGATGCCTTCTCCGGTGCCCGACCGATTCACGGCGACCGCCGTCGGCGACGAGGAGATCGTGCTGGCCGCACCGACGGACCACCCCATCGTCCGGCAGCCTGTCGTGTCCGTACAGGATCTGGACGGAGTACGTCTCGTTCACTACGCCCCGGAGAACGGCCTCAGCACGTGGCTCGACCGATCCCTCACCAAGGCCGGAGTCCGCCCGGAGCCCGTGATGAGGACAGCGGTCACTGTCGCGGCCCCGCAACTCGCGGCTGCCGGCCTGGGGGTCGCGGTATGCCCGGTAAGCGCGATCAGCGCCGGCTTCCCGGGCGCGGTCCGATCGTTCTCACCACCATGGGTCAGACAACTGGTGGCGGTCACCTCCACCACACTCGACCCGCTCGCCGCGCGGTTCATCGCCAACATGCGCAAGCGCGGCGTGCACGTGCCCCGCGACGTGCGAGCTCAACTCGCGGGGGACAACCCGAAGCCCGCGAAGGCGCGACCGTCCTCCTGAGGATCGCCCCGCCGACCCGGTCGGCGATCAGGTCGTTCGCCGGCGATCAACAGCGGGCGGCGTCGACACCCATCGACTCGGCGAACGTCGGACCCTGACGAATCGACGCCCGCACGGGCCGGCGTTGCTGCGTCGCATCGCCGGCCCACGGCCCGGCGCGCCCGGGCGGCGCCGCACGGCCGATGGCAGTCAGGCGCGCGCTGCGGCGGTCCGCGGGCCAGAGCGCGGTCCCGACTACGCCCTCAGACACGTAATCCCCAGTTGACATGAGCAATATCTATCGCAACCCCTACTTCTATCGATCGGAAGACGGGAAGGATGGCTCCCCGTCGGCAGTTGAACAGCAGACAGAGGGCGAACTCACCACTGGGCCCGCGCAACTTCGAGAAGCATTCGATGGCGTGTCCGGTCCGGCCCGTCGCCCTCGACCTGTCGGACGAGGGGTCGATCCAGGCGGCTGCGGATCAGGGCAGGGCCGCCGGTGCGCTCGACCACCTCGTCAGCATCCCCACCACATCTGTCACCACTGAGGAACGAGATACATCATGAGCAACATCAGCATCATCGGTCTGGGAAACATGGCCCGCACCATCGGCGCCCGGGCGGTCGCAGGCGGCAATGCCGTCCAGGTCATCGGCCGCGACGCGGCCAAGGCCAAGAACCTGGCCGAAGCCCTCGGCAGCGGCACCGCGGCCGGGACGTTCGGCACCGCACCGGCCGGCGACATCGTCATACTCGCCGTGCCGCACGACAACGCGGCGCCGGTCGTCGCCCAGTACGGGGACGCGCTGGCCGGCAAGGTCATCGTCGACATCACCAACGCCTTCAACTCCGACGCCACTGGGCTGACCACCGCTGCCGACGCGTCCATCGCGCAGGAGATCGCCAAGGTCGCCCCTGCCGGTGCGCACGTCGTGAAGGCGTTCAACACCGTCTTCGGCCACGTCCTGGCCCAGGGCCGCCCGCTGGACGTGCTCATCGCCGGCGACGACGCCCAGGCCAAGGCAACTGTGTCGGCATTCATCAAGAGCCTCGGGCTGCGGCCGCTGGACACCGGCTCCCTCGAAATGGCGCGCTGGCTGGAGGGAACAGGCCTGGTGATGATGGGCCTGGGCCGATACGGCGCAGGGAACTTCAACTTCACCCTCGGCGTCAACACGTCCGCCTGAGCCCGCCCGCGCTCGCCCGCGCCTGGCACCAGGCGCCGAAAACGGTTGATGAGCACCCGATCCGCCAACCATCCGGCTCACGCATCAACGTGACTGCCGCGTCAGCACCACAAGGAGACAGCAATGTCCGATTCCGCCCAGGCGCCCTCACACGACGGCACCGCGTCCGGCAGCACAGTGCCGGACGACCCGCCTGCTACCAGCAGCATGTCCGACTCTGGTGCAACAGCCCCGCGGTTTCCGCTCCCGGCGCTGATCGTGATGGCCTGCACCACTTTCATCGGAATCGTGACCGAGACGGCGCCGGCCGGGCTTCTCCCGCAGATCGCCCGCGGACTCCGCGTCTCCGACGGCTCAGCCGGCCAACTCGTCAGTGCTTACGCGGTTGGAGCGGTCCTCGGGGCGATCCCCGCGGTCATGCTGACTCGCGGTGCCCGGCGCAAGCCGCTGCTGTGCGTCGGGCTGCTCGGGTTCTTCCTCGCGAACACCGCCACCGCGCTCGCCCCTGATCTCCTCGTCGCCCTCCTCGTCCGCTTCGTTGCAGGCGCGTTCTCCGGTCTGCTGTGGGGCATGCTCGCCGGATACGCGATGCGCATCACCGCGCCGGAACGCGCTGGACGCGCCCTGGCCATCGCCATGGCCGGCATCCCGATAGCCCTCGCGGCGGGGACTCCGCTGGGCACCTGGCTCGGTACGACGCTCGGATGGCGATGGGCCTTCGCCGGATCGTCCCTGTTCACCGCTGTCGTCCTCGTCAGTGCACTGATCCTCGTCCCCGACGCTCCGGGCCAGCACGCACACACGCGTATCCCGCTCGTCAAGGTGCTGCGCATTCCGGGTCTTGCGACCATCCTCGCCGTCGTCTTCGTCTGGTTGCTCGCGCACAACCTCCTCTACACGTACATCGCCCCCTATCTGCAGCAGGAGCACCTCGATCTGAAGCCCGACCTCGCGCTCGTCATCTTCGGCGTCGCCGCGATCGCCGGTGTCTGGATCACCGGAATCCTGGTCGATCGCATGCTCCGCCGCCTCACCCTGGCCAGCGTGGGCCTCTTCATCCTCGCCGGCGTGATCCTCCTCGCCGCCGAGCAGTCCACGCCGCTCGCGATCCTCGCCATCCTCCTTTGGGGACTCGCCTTCGGCGGCTCAGCGACACAGCTTCAGTCCGCTGCGGGAGCTGCCACCGGCGAGCACGCCGACGCGGCCATATCCATGGTCACCACGGCCTTCAACCTGGCGATCTTCACAGCCGGGGCGGTAGGAGCGGTCATCGTGGACGGCGTCGGAGCCAAGGCCCTGCCCGCAGTGATGACCGTCCTCGCGGTCTCAGCGCTCATCGCGGTAGGCCTCGGTCGGCGCGCCGCGTTCCGGCCCGGTCGCTGACCGGCAGTGACCCGGGCCATGCCTGGCGCACTCAGGTCTGCGCCAGGACCCCACCCCGGCCGGTCCGTCACCGAGTGCCCTGATTCCGGCGGTCGGTGGCCCGGGGCGCCCGGTGGCCCGGTGGTTATACACGCCGGGGAACCTCAACCGGTACGGCTCCGCCCGCTGCCCGCGAAGAGTTGTCCGCGCAGAGTTGTCCGCGAACCAACCGGAAATTGTCCGCAGTCGGTAACGGAGGCATCCATCGGCCCACCCGCCTCGTCCTGCCAAGTGGTTGCGAGGTGACCAAGATCGGTGCGGGCTGCGAGGCAAGGGGCGGACATGGCACGGCACAGCGGCGGACGGGGCTGGTACGGCAAGGTGCTCGGGGCGGGGCTCGCGGTGACGATACTCACCGCCGGTGCCTCCGCGTGGACCGCGCAGGCCAGTTCCGCGGACGGCTCGTCACCGAAGGCGACCGCTCCCGCCAAATCGGCCAGTGAGACCAAGCCGGTCGAAGTGACCATCGCGCACTCCTCGGACGCCGGGGCGCACGGCGTCAACATCACCGTCGATGACGGCCCCGACCCCACGTGGACCCCTCAAGTGCTCGACCTGCTGCGCCAGTACGGGGTGAAGGCCACGTTCTGCATGGTCGGGCCGCAGGCACAGGCCCACCCGGACCTCGTGAAGAGGGTGGTCGCGGAAGGGCACCGGCTGTGCGACCACACGGTGTCGCACGACACCACCATGGACAAGAAGTCCGAGGCCTACCAGTCGCAGCAGATACTCGACGCCGAACGCATGATCACCAAGGCGTCCGGGGGCGTACGGCCGATGTACTACCGGGCGCCCGGCGGGGCCTTCACCCCGTACAGCCGCAAGCTCGCCGCCTCCCGGGGGATGCGCCCGCTGGGCTGGAACGTGGACAGCAAGGACTTCGAGCGACCGGGCGCGGACGCCATCGTCGCCACCGTCGAGGGGGAACTGCCCAACGGACCCACCCTCCTCTTCCACGACGCGGGCGGCGACCGCTCCCAGACCGTCGAGGCCCTGCGCCGCCTCCTGCCCCGGCTCAAGGAGCAGGGCTACACCTACGGCTTCCCGGTGCGCTGAGCCGAGCTCCGGCGGCGAGGCGGCGGGCTTCGGCTGTGACCTCGGCATTGACCTGAGCTACTGCTTTGCCGGTGTCTTCGAGGATGGCGTACTCGTCATCGAGCTCGGCGAGCCGTTCCGTCAGGGGCAGCTCATGTCCATAGCGCTGATGAATCCGGAAGGTCAACTCCCAGGGTTCCAGCTCGCCGGCGAGCATGCGTCGGGCGAGCGCCCGCACGGCTGCTTCTTGGCCGGCCTCGCCGGCGACTGGGTAGAAGGTGAGGCCGAGTTCGTCAAGTGCTGGGGGAAGCAAGTAGTGGACGTCGTAGTCCGCCTCGGCACGGGTACAGGCGGCGAGGATTCGAAGCCCGGGGCTGTCGAGCCCTGCGACGAGCGCATCACAGGCGGCACTGACGACATCTCTCGCAGGGACTTCCCCCATGCTCCAGAGGGCGGCATGGTCCTGTAGGGCGTTTGCTGCTGCTTCGGGCGACGTCACCCACTCATGGTTGCCTTCGCGGTGCGTCCTGGGCGAGCAGGTTCTGTCGAAATGCGGGAGATAGCCGACTGCCTCGGGCTGCGCCGCCGGCCTCGGGCCGCCCGGCGGCGGGTGGTGGGGATCAGTGGGCCTTGTCAGCCGGCCCGTGGGGTGAGGCTGGTGCGGTCGAACGGGCCACCGTGTGCGGCGGCGTACGCGATGGCGTCGTTGACGGCATCGAGGCCGAACGACCGGACTCGTTCGGGGGCGAGCTCCAGAGTGCCCGAGGCCAGGAGCCGGATGATGCCGGCATTGGCGGTGCGCGGATACATCCACTGCCCGCGCACGGTGATCGAGTTGCGCATGATCCATGGGTACGGGAGCGCGAGGTCGTCGCCCCCGAGCATGCCGACGCCGCCCATGAGGACGACGCGGCCGTACTCGCGCACGGTCATGGCCGCCGCGCGCGACACCGAGCTGGGTGCCCTCGGCGGGAGCAGGTCGATCACCATGTCGATCTGACCGCCGGCCGCCGCGGACATCGCCGCGCGGTCGGTGGCCTCGTCCCCGGTCAGCGGGACCGGGCGCAGCCGCGGACCGAACCGGTCGGCGAGGAGGTCGAGCGCGGCCTGGTTGCGGCCGGGGACGACCACGCGGCCCGCTCCCATCGCGAGCGCGACCGCGACCGCGCTGCTGCCGAGATTGCCGGTGGCCCCGCTGACGAGCAGCGTCTCGCCGGCTGCGAGCCCGCCTGCCAGCAGCCCGCCGTAGGAAATGGTGTGCACGGTGAGTGCGGCCCAGCGGGCCGGATCGTCCCTGGCCGCGGCGGGCAGCGGGAAGACGTTCTCCGTCGGGACCCGCATGAGCTCGGCGAACGCGCCGTCGTGCAGGTGCTCGGCGAGCCGTGCGCCGCCCGCGCCGCGCGAGCTCCAGCCCTGGAGCGTGATGTCGGGCGTCACGGCGTCGTCCCGCGAGCGCACCGTCGAGTCGCACCACACCAGGTCACCGACGCGCAGCCGGGTGGCGTCCGGGCCGACGTGGACGATCCGCCCCACGCCGCCGACACCGGGCACGACAGGAGGGACAAGGGGGTACTTCCGCTTGCCGCTGAAGACCTCGGCCGCATACGGCGCCACGCCGGCGGCGAGGACCTCGACCACCACCTCACCGCCCCCGGCCTCGGGGTCGGGTACCTCCCGCACCGTGAGCGGGGCGCCGAACTCCGTCAGAACTGCTGCTCGCACGTGATGACCTCCGTGTTTGTCCGTGCCTGTGGGATCGACACTAGGAGCTGAGTGAGCATGCGGGAAGCGATGATCTGGCATCTGTGGTATGCGTAGGCCGCATGGACATCTCCAGTGCGGGACTGCGGGTCCTGCGGCAGATCGCCGAGTCCGGCAGCTTCACCGCAGCGGCTGCCCGACTCGGCTACACGCAGTCGGCCGTCTCACGTCAGGCCGCAGCCCTCGAACACAGCGCCGGCACCACCCTGTTCGAACGCCGCCCGGACGGGGTACGGCTCACTCCCTCCGGCTTGATCCTGCTGCGGCACGCCCACACGGTCCTGGCCTCGCTCTCGGCGGCCGAGCGTGAGCTCACCGGCACCGTCCCGCGGACCGAACGGGTACGACTCGGGATAGTCCCGAGCGCGGGCGCGGCGATCCTGCCCGCCGCACTCGCACACGTCGCGGCGGCCGGCCCGCAGGTCTCGGTCACCACCCGCGAGGGCACCACACCCACCCTGATCCGGGCGCTGCGCGCGGGCTCGCTCGACCTCGCCGTACTGACGTCCCGACCGCCCCACCGGCCTTTCGACGGCGACTCGCCGCGCCTGCACTTCGAGACCGTCGCGGACACCGAACTGCTCGTGGCGGCGCCCTCGACCGGACAGTTCGCCGGACGCACCACGGTGCACGTCGACGAGCTGGTCGACGCCGCGTGGATCGCCACCCCGTCATCGGGCTCCGAGCCACTGCTCGGTGTCTGGCCCGGCCTGCCCGGACGGCCGCGCGTCATCCACTCCGCGCGCGACTGGCTGACGAAGCTCCAGCTGGTCGCCGGCGGCTTCGGCGTGACGACGGTACCGTCCGGGCTCGCACCGGTGCTGCCGCCCGCAGTGAGCCTGCTGCGCGTCGACGGCGCGCCCCCCGAGATCCGCCGGGTGCTCGTGGCACGCCTCCCCGGCCACCCCGCCCCGGCGATCAGCACCGTCACCCGAGCGATCATTTCGACCGCATGAACCGCCGCCAAGGCCCCGCGCGATCGCGTGTACCCCTCTCGTGAGGGACCAGCAGGACGTCGGGCAGGCCGAGCACGAGGATCTGCTCGACGCGTTCCTCGCGTCGGTGAAGCCGGACGAGGGTGTGCTGCACGCCGCCGCACGCCCCCGGTGGGGCCGGAAGTCCCGTTTGTGTGGTGGGAGATGATTTCCGTGCGGTACGGTGACGGTGCCATCACGCTCCGCGTACGCACGTATACGGGGCGGCCCCCGGCGGTGCTACAACACCAACCGAGGGCCTTCATCACCAGTGGAGAAAGGTCCACCGGGAATGCTTCGGTATGTTATCGCGCCGTCCGGGCGCTATACGAAGGCATCGCATGATGTCGTCCGTCATCCGCGTCTGAACAACGACGCGAAGATCCTCCTCCTGTACGTCCAGGGCCTCCCCGAGCACGCGGTGCACAAGCCCTCAGTGAGCTCGCGCAGAAGCTCGGGCTCAAGGGACGCGCCTACCAGAAGGCCAAGGAGCAACTGACCGCGCACGGTTACGTCCACGAGTGGCGCACCCAGGGCGACCGAGGCCGTTGGGTCACCGAGCAGCTCGTGGCGAATCTCCCGCTGACCGTCGAGCAGGCATCCGGTTTACGGCAGGACCCCACGCAGGCCGCTCCGTCACCGAGTACCCGGGTTCCGGCGGTCGGTGGGCCGGGGCGCCGGGTGGCCGGTGGCTATGAACCGGTAGAAGACCACGGTGAGAAGACCACTCCCCACCCACCCTCCGAAGCCCGCCCGCCCGGCGAACCGAGCCAGGCACCGGAACGGGAAACCGCACCGGCACCGGCGCCGGACCCCGGGCCTCATTCGGATCGGCCACCCGCTCGGGAACTGGCGCAGGCAGAACGGGTGTTGCTCTCGCTACGTCACTCCCGCCGGGAACTGCACCTCGGCGTACCCGAGGCCCGCGCCCTGGCGGCCGACGCCGCGAAGTGGCTGCTGCGCGGTGTCACGCCCGCCGACCTGCGCCTTGTCCTGCTCGCCGAACGCCCACACGACGGCGTGCGCTCGGCAGTCGGCTTCCTGCGCTACCGCCTCGTGCACAAGCTCCCCGACGCCCCGGAACCGGCATCCGCCCCGCCGCCGTCCGCGCCCACACCCACCGGCTTGGTCACCTGCCAGGGGCCGGGCGAGGACCACGCCTTCCGCCCCGTCGCCGACGAGACCCACTGCGCCCCCTGCCGCCGCGCCGCCGCACAGCCGAAATCGCCCGGATCCCCGTCCGCGCCGAACGACCACACCCCGTGGCGCGAGCGCTTCACCGTGATCAACGGAGCACCCAGCCCGTCGTAACCTTCGCTCCGGCCGACCTGACTGAATCCATGCCCGGAGAGCTGGAGAACGCCAGGGCGCCCCACTGCGGAAGCCCTGGCATTTCCTCTCAGTAGACGACGGTGATGGTGCACTTCACGTGTGCGCCCGAAGACCCGACCAAGGTCTCCCCGAGGCCCACGCTCTGCTGCGCCTGCTCGCCGGAGCAGTGCTCAGGACCGGTGGATGGGCCTCGGGCTGGATCGCGTCCCGTCTGCTGGACCACATCGTCACCGACGATCACGCGATGGCCGTACCCGTTCCCCACCGGGTCTGCGACAAGACCGCGGACCCGGACTGAGCATCAGGAGTGATCGAACAGAGTGACTACGCTCTGCGGTGCTTCCCCGCCGAAGAAGATCTCCAGGTTCTTCGCCGAGCGGCCGGCGACGTCGCTGCTACGCGGGAACAGCCGCTCTTCGTAGGCGGTGAGCGCGGCCTCGATGTCGGGTTGCTCAACCAGCTTGCTCGCCAGGTCAGCGCCGTCGTACATGGCGAGGTTCGCACCCTCGCCGGCGAAGGGCGACATCAGATGCGCGGCGTCGCCGACGAGCGTCACGCCGGGCACCCTGTCCCATGCGAGCCCGACGGGCAGGGCATGGATGGGGCGGAGCCACGGCTCCGCGTCGCTCTGTGTCACAAAGGCGGTGAGCAGCGGCGACCAGCCATCGAACTCGTCGGCAAGTTGACGGAGGCCCGCGGACGGGTCGTCGAAGTCGATCGACCTCATCCACTCCTCGGGCTTGTTCAGCGCCACGTATCCCCGCACCTGCCCGTCGGCGTAGCGATGGGCGATGATGCCCTTGCCCGGCGCGACTGCCATCAGCGTGCCGCTACTGATCGCGGCCACGCTCGCCCGACAGTCCTGGCGGCCCGAGGCGAGGGCGATCTCGATGAAGCAGGTTCCGCTGTAGAGGGGCTTGGCGGGGGTGAGCAGCGGACGCACCTTCGACCAGGCACCGTCCGCGCCGATGACGATGTCGGCGCGCGTGGCGGGACTTTCCGCGAAGGTGAGGTCGTAGCCGCCTTCCACACGGTGCCGGATCGAGGCGAGCTTGTGACCCCACCTGATCGTCCCGGGCGTCAGCGAGTCGATGAGCAGGCGCCTGAGTTCGCCACGATCCACCTCTGGACGGGTCGAGGCGGGGTCCGCAAGCATGTCGAACAGGATCGTGCCGTGGCGGTCGACCACGCGCTTGGCGTCCTCGCCCGGGCGGACCAGAGCGAGGAACTCGTCGTAGAGACCGGCTGCGCGAACCGCGACCTGTCCGGTCTCTTCGTGGAGGTCGAGCAGGCCGCCCTGCGCACGGGCCGTCGCCGAAGCCTCACCCTCGTAGATCGTCGCGGCGACACCGTGAGCCTGAAGCACCCGGGCGAGCGTCAGCCCGCCCAGTCCCGCTCCGACAATGGCGATGGTCTTCTGCATGGTGCGCTCCTCTGTCGCGCCGACAAGCGGCGGCGGTGGTCAGCGCCGAAAGCGGACGGGGATGCCCGATCTCGGCAAGGAGACGCTCACCGATCAGAACCATCTGCATCGATGTACGAGTGATGTCCGGCGGGGTGGACCCGCGGAACATCGTTTTTCGCGACCTGGTGACTATAACTCGGTATCCGTCTCGTGGCGGCCGGGACCGCCCAGTCTGTGACACACCGCGCAGTCACCCCCGACCGGGACCTCCGCCGGAAGCGTCCGCTCCTTGTTCGGCAGCGTTCAACTCCCGGTGGAACCGCAGGTCCTCGAAGCCGTCGGCCCCGACGTGGTGGCTGTTCGCGGCCACTGCGGACAGTCCCCGTGCCGTGGCGCTGTCCGACTGTCTGGTGGGGCGTGGGAACTGCTCCTCAGGGGCGGAAGGTGCGGCGGCGTACGAATGCAGGACGTCAGAGTTTGGGCACCACCGTGAACGGCAACTGAGCCGCCCACTCGGCAAGCGCACCCGCCGCGCTCTCACGCAGGTCGCCCTCGACCGGGACCTCCGCCAGGAGGGACCGCTCCTTGTTCGGAAGCGACAACTCCCGGTAGAACTGCAGGTCCTCGAAGCCGTTGGTCCCGACATCGTGGCTGTTGGCGGCGTACACCAGACGCGGGATCCGCGCCCAGTAGCAGGCGACCAGGCACATCGGGCAGGGCTCGCTGCTGGAGTACATGACGCCGTCCTCCATCAGGTGCCGGCCGAGCGACTCGCCCGCAGATCGCAGCGCCATGACCTCGGCGTGCGCGGTCGGGTCGTTGCGCTCGACGACGGAGCTGGTGCCGACGCCCACAGCCTCGCCATCCACGACGACGATGGCGCCGAAGGGGGTCTTGCCCTCGTCCTCAAGGGCGTGACGCGAGACGGCGATGGCCTGTTCGAGAAACGCTCGGTCCTGTGAGTTCCCCTGGGCGTATGGCAACGGATCTCCCTCATCTCACATGTGGACCGAAGGATCACCGTCGCTGAACGGGCCCTGAAGATCCACGTCGTAACCGGTAAGCGGTGTCGTGGCACCAGTGGTCTCGACGGTACTCAAAGCAAGAGCGGTGCTCTCTGGATCGGACCACTGGCCGTCCTCCAGCAGATCGACCATATCCGGTAGTGGGGCTGCGGCCTGGTCACCGGGGATGATCAGCCGGTGTACGCGCGGCGCGGGACCTGACAGCAGAGCGCCCGTCGCCGCGAGCCGGTAGTTCCACTCGTCGAACGCTCGCATCACGGCGTCCGCGTCGGGTGCGTCGACCGTGGCAGCCGGAAGGTTGTGGAGCACCACGCGGGTCAGCCGCAGCGACGAGCCCCGCCGCAACTGCGCTGCGACCAGGGCCTGGTCGATGTCGTTTCGGAGGCCCGCGTGCTGCGGTCTCAGCCAGTCGAGGCCGCACTGGACGACGACCGCGTGCGTGACAGAGGGTCGGAGCAACCTGGCCATGAGGGTCGGCCAGTGCATGGCATTCATGAGGTCACCTGTGCCGGCGCACCCACCAGCTGAAGGACGCGGAGCCCGACCGCGATGGTCTCGGCCTCACCTTGGGTGCCGGGCGGGATGGGAAGTACGCGGGCGGCCAGCGCAGCGGCCGACTTCAGCGCAGGCGCGGGCAGGCTGTCGAGGAACGCCCGGAGCTCCGACTCTCCGCCGGCATCGGCTTCGGCGACGCTGAGCGGCGCCAGGCGGCAGGCGATGGCCAGCACCATGGCGGCAGGCCGCTCTTGGGGCTCGGCGCGTGGAGAGGGACTGGGGACAGGACTGGCAGCGGTACGGGCCTGGATCTGCTGCCACGGCGAACCGGACTCATCCGTGCGCGCCATGAGGACGAGCAGCGCCTCCCGCGCCCCCGCAGCGGTCGTGAACCAGCGGTGGGAGGCGAAGGTACGCAGATACGCGCCCAGCAACTGCGGATCCGGTGTGAACTCCGGGCGGACGAGTTCGGGCGGATGGACGAGACGCGCATCGCGGAAGGTGGCGATGGCGCCGACGGAGACGAGGGCCCAGAAGCGGTCGAACCCGGCGACCGAGCCGAAGGTCTCCCGAGCGGTGTCCGCGGCCGGCCCGGTCGCGGGGTCCTCCGATCCGTAGAGGGCCTCGCGCATCTCACCGAGGACGGATGCGCCGTCCCAGTAGTTGCCCATGAACTTGCGGCCGGTGAGGAACTGGTACACGCCGTAGAACGCATTGGCCTGGTGCGCACCGTGGAATTCGGTGTAGTCGCGCGTCCAGAGCAGCACACCGGCCGGATCGCTCAGCACCGAGGCGACATCGTCCGCACTGCTCACCGTCTTCGGGTCGGGGTCGACGCAGAGGAGGATACGGAGCCGGCAGTCCACCGACATGGCCACCAGCTCGCGTGCGGCCCGGCTGGACGCGATCCCGCGCACCGACATGAGCATCGACGTACTGCCGAGCCAGGCGAGGTAGCGGCTGGTCGCGCCCAGGACTGCGGCGACATCCGGCAGGTCCCGGGCCTGAGCAAGGATGGAGCCGATGAGCCGCTCCGCGCTGCCGGTGACCACGATGGGGTCGGCGCCGCGTACGAGGGCCGCGCGGGACAGGCGGTGCAGTACTTCGAGGTGCAGGGCTACCGAGTTCTCGTTTGCGGGCGCCGGGACACGCGCGTCGATGAGCTGCCCCACCAGATTGCGGATACCGGTGGGATCGTTGCCGCTGATGGACTGGTCGAGCGTGCCGAGATACGCGGCGACCACGGGATCGTCGCTGAGCTCCTCGTCGAAGCTGAGTTCCTGGTCGTGCAGCTCGACGAGGCCGCGTGCGAGCGCCTGGGTCAGCAGCCGGTTCCGTCCGCCGACGCTGGCGAGGCCGAAGAGCCGGATGAAGGAGAAGACCCCGAAGACGTTCGCGAGGAGGAAGAGCTCCGCGCCGTACGTCGCGCTGGTCTCGTTCTTCCAGAGCAGCCCGCATCCGGTGAACATCGCGGCGACCCACCCGATGAACACCCACTCGCGAAACGCGATGTGGCTGTCGATGGCACGGAGCGACGGCCAGGAGCTGGCAGCGGAGAAGGTGAGCGCGAAGATGACGGCTTCACCCGTGAGCAGCGTCGCGAAGAACGCCACGGAGAACTGCGTCGCGTCGACGACCCGGTCCTCGTCGACGGAGACGCCCCAAGCCAGCCCGGCCAGCCCGAGCGAACAGACGAGCAACGCGGCCTGCCGCCGTAAGTGCCCCATGCCCCGTCTGCCCCCTGAGACTTACCGTCGACGATCAACTGTGCCAGGGGGCGGGGTGGTTGCCAAGGGCGGTCAGTCGAGTTGGCCGTTTCTCAGGGCCGCTACGAAGCCGGCCCAGGCGGGGGCGCCGAAGGCGAGCTGCGGACCGTGACGGTCCTTGCTGTCGCGTACGGCTGGGCCGCCAGGCAGGAACGCAGTTTCGACACACTCGCTGGTATTGGCTCCGCTGTACGAGGACTTGAACCAGGCGTTGGACGGTATGGGCGTAGTACGGCTCTGCATCACATCTCCTTACGGACTCGGTCGATCATGGCTGATGAGGCTGCCATGTCCAACGCTTGAGCCCGAAGGTAATCAAACGCAAGTCTGTATCGGGAGAGCTCTTCGTCCTTCTCCATGAAGAGCGACCCGAGATGGATGTCGACGTAGACGACGTCCAGACTCGGCTCGGCGCCACCGAGGATCACGAAACTGCCCATAGCTGCCGAGTGGGCGCCTTTGGAGAACGGGAGTACCTGGAGCGTGATGTCCGGAGACTCGTTGGCCTCGAGAAGATGGCCGAGTTGTTCCGTCATGACTTCGCGCGATCCGACGACCCGGCGGATCACCGACTCGTCGAGAATGGCCCAGAGGTGCAGCGGCTTGTCCCGAGCCAGGACCTCCTGGCGCTTCATACGGATGTCGATGAGCGGCTTGGCCTCATCGGGAGACAGCCGCATCTCGGACGCGTGCTGCACGGCCTCCGTGTAGCTGCGGGTCTGGAGGAGACCCGGCACATAGAGGCAGTTGAAGTGGTCCTCGCGAACAGCCTCGTCTTCGAGGGTGAGGAGGAGGTTCAGGGTCTCGGGGATGGAGTCGGAGAATGAACTCCACCAGCCCTGCTGTTTCGCTTCCTTGGCCAGTGAGACAAGTGCTGCGCGCTCCGCCTCGGTGGCACCGTACTCACGGCACAGCGCATCGACGACTGGCCACTTCACTGGCCCTTCCTGGGTCTCGTATCGGCTGATGGTGGCCTTCGAGACGTCGACCAGACGCCCCGCCTCCTCCAGCGTCATCCCGCTTCGAGCTCGCAACTTGCGCATCATTGCGCCGAGTTGCCTTCGCCGGGTGGTGGCCCTCGCTGACATGGAAGCAATCCTCCGCTACGTGCGACCAGTGACCTGGTCTTCAGGCAAGGCTAGGCAGGCGTGAAGGTGATGGGCTACCAGATTCACCCTGGAGAGTTCGTGAGAAGTTACACGACGGGACTTCTTAGTGGCATGCTTGCCCGGAGGAGCTACACAGCGCAGTCGTACGGACACGACAGGTGCAGGTGCTCGTGTGGCGAGGAGGGAGCGCAGCCATGAACGGCTACGAAGTCACGGAACCCCAACTCCGCTGTGTTCTGCCTTTCGAGGCGGAGCCGGCGGAGATGTCTGTCCTGCGGAAGGCGGTGAGGTCTCAGCTTGGCCACTGGGGGATGCTGACGGTGGCCGACGAAGCAGAACTGGCCGCAACCGAACTCGCGACCAACGTCATCAAGCACGTTGGACACGGTGTTGCGGCCACGCTGGTCCTCGAATCCCGCAGGGAGCGGCTCCGCATCGAACTGCACGACAAGAGTTACGCCTCTCCTTCCGTCGTGGCAGCCGGCTGGGACGAGGAGTGCGGACGTGGCCTGCACCTGCTGTCCGGGATGGCGGAAGACTGGGGCACTCTGCTCACTGCCACGGGGAAGGCAGTCTGGTGTGAGCTCCGCCTGAAGCCGCTGCGCCACTGTGCCCGGCTTCAGCGAGCCGCTGTCGTGCTTGAGGGGTACCGCCGGGCCGGCGGCGGCACGCAGACCCTGACCCCGAGCTACGCAGTGCTTGAAGAGTCGGTCACCGACATCATCGCCGACCTGCTTCACTGGCTTGCCGCTCAAGGTGGCGACCCGGACGACATCCTTGACCGCGCACAGATGCACTTCGAAGCAGAATCAGAGGCCGCCTAACGGTGGTTGGCGTGATTACCGCTGTGGTCCATAGCTGCTCGGATCAGGAGAGCTGCGTCTTCGTGGTACTCGGCTTCGTGTAGTGACCCGGCGATGCTGAGTACGGTCTCGGCCCCACGGAGGCCGGCATTGGTCAGCACTGCGTGAGCGGCGCCATCGAGCCCTGCTGTGCGGCACGCGACGATGGCATTTCGGACATCGCTCACATTCGTGGCTCTCGCCGCATGCGACAGGATCGTCATGGCTGCTGGCTCGCGGCCTGCTTCCAGGTGGCTCATCAATTCTTCAAGTCCCGTCCAGACGTACTCGGGAGTTCCGTTGTGTTGCCGGTCCCCCTGGCGGTGGGGGACCGGCAACACAACTTTCGGTGGCGCCGCCGGTGAACTGGCGCCGGTATGCGCTGCGCTGGCGAGTATGCCGACAGCCCGCGTGCGCAGATATCGCTTCGAGTGCCTGTTTCGGACAGTCAGCGGGGCCGGCCTCGCACTGACGACTGGGTCCGGTCCGTCGAGCGTGCGCGCGCGTTCCCGGGCTCGCCGGAGCTTGCGTGCAGCGTCCGCCCGCGCGTGCAGCCCCATCAGTTCACCACGTGTGCGGGGAATCGGCCTGCGCCTCAGCGCCATGCTGCCCGGCATGAGTTGCCACAGGCTGTAGAGAGTCTGCCGAGTGGGGAACTTCTGCATGCTGAGGCCCCCAGAGAGCACGGACTCACTGAGATGGATCTTGCCTGCGATCGCCTTCTGGCTCTCCAGGTCCCGCTGAATGCACATGCACATCGCGCGTAGTGCGCTCGCGAGTTGCCGCTCCTCCGCCGTGACGGTGGCTGCAACCTGGCTGCTGATCTGGCCTCTACGGGGCATCGAGCCTCTTCTGGGATCACAGAGTTCATTCCTGGCATCTCATGGTGAGGGAGCGCCTGGACGGAGCGAAAGCACTCCCTGTTCCCTTTATTGGAGAAGATCCAAAGACTCTGGCTTTTGGCCGTCAGACGAGGAAGCCTTCTCGGCAAGCGGTAGCGGATCACCGGGGACCGCAAGGCCGTCGTATTGCCAGATGGGGAGGCATTGACCATGACACTGCCGTCGTGGACGGACGAGAAGTACGGCTCGATGAAGCGGGGGGCTCTCTGGCTGGTCAGCGTCGTGGGGGAGGGCAACGTGTTCACCAAGACACAGCTTAAGTCGGCCTTTCCCGACACCTCACAGATCGACCGGCGAGTGCGCGACCTGCGCGACTTCGGCTGGCGGATCGACACCAACCGCGAAGATCTGAGCCTTGATGCCAATGAGCAGCGCTTCGTCACACAGGGGGAGCCGGTCTGGGAGCCTGGCAAGGGCCGGGCCAAGACGAACCTGGGGATCACGGCTGCTCAGCGGCGGGAGATCATGGCGAAGGATGGCCACCTCTGCCGCTCGTGTGGAATCACGGCCGGCCAGATGTACGCGGGGACGTACGAGGCGGCGCAACTCGACATCGCCCGGCGCCAGGTCCGGCAGGCCGATGGATCCATTTCCGTGCAGCTCTTGACCGAGTGCACACGCTGTCGCGTAGGCGGGCGCGAGCTTGCTGTGGACACCCCCGGCCTGCTGAGGAAGATCCAGAACCTTGGCAGCCTTGAGCGGACGATTCTGACGCGTTGGGTCGCGGCGGGGGAGCGGGAATTCAGCGCGCTGGAGTCCATCTGGGCCGAGTACCAGACGCTGTCCGCGGCCTCCCGCGAGCAGGTGCAGGGTGTCCTGGACGCTGGCAACTAGCACTGCACCGTACGGACACCCGCCTGGCACGCCTTTGCGGCGCGCAGACGATTCTGAACCTGAGGAGACAGGTATGAGTACAGACTTTGGCACGCCGCCGCGGGCAGCTGAGAACCAGGACCACATCGAGAAGCGTCTGAGAGAGATCAAGGATGCCGGAGGCGTACCGGAGACGCTCCGCATTGAGTGGCGGGAGCAGCCGATCCAGGTCGAGGTCATCGACATGCCGGTGGGCTCGCTCTACTACAACCCGGGCACTCACCGCATCCGTGCGCAACGCACCCACGAACCCGTGCGCGATCGGGCACTCGAAGAGGATGCCTGGAGTACAGAGAGCCAGGATTATCTGCACCATCTGCTTCAGGCGCTGCCGGCGGATCCCTCGAAACGAGACCCTGATTTCGACACGCTGCAGGAGAGTCTCAGGCTGTTCAAGCAGAACGACCCCGGCTTGATCACCCGTGACGGCGTCCTCGTGAATGGCAACACACGGCGTGCAGCGATGAAGGAGATGGGCACGCCTACCATCCGGGTCGGAGTGCTGCCGGCTTCCTGCACCTGGGCAGACGTCAACGCAGTTGAGCTGGCACTACAGCTGCGCAAGGACCACCGGCGGGAGTACTCCTACATCAACCGTCTGCTTGCCGTTGACGAGCAGATCAGTCTCGGGCGCTCGGTGTCGGACATTGCACGGGTTTTCCGGACAACCGGGCCCAGGTGCGAGCAGGACATCTGGATCCTCGCAACGCTCAATGACCTAGTCGAGCGGAGCAAGGAAGGTGGCGCCCAGCTTCGGCTGCTTGACTTCGAGGACCAAGCGGAGAAGCTCAAGGAGCTGCACCGCAGGTACATCAAGGACTCAGCGGCCAGCAAGGAGAAGGCCGACTTGATGAAGGAGAGCCGTCTCGCTGCTATCGTCCTCAACTTCTCGAAGACCGACGTCCGTCTGATCGAAGCGGAGTTCAAGACCCGGTACCTGGACAAGCGTCTTCCTGACGAGCTCAAGGCCCAGTCAGCCGTGGCGCCGGCTGCTGCTGTCACCATTCCCGGGCTGAACAGGACGGTGAGAGCCGCTGACCCGAAGGTTGCTGAGGCGAGGGCACTCACTGATTCGATCCTGCGGGTGAAGGCTGTCGAGGCAGCCGCGGAGTCACTGCCCATGGAGAGGGTCGCTGCGGCGGCGCGCACGCTCAAGGCTGCCAAGGACGCTCTCGAAGACGCGCTTGAGCCTGCGGGTAAGGATGCCCGCATCCGGAAGCGGAAGCAGGCGGCTCCTGATCGGCTGACCGACGCCTGTCAGGACATTGAGCAGTGCAACACGGACCTGGTTCTCGCCAGGGCTTCAAGCAGTCTGGACGACGAGACCTTCGACGAGGCGGTCATCAAACTGCGGGAAGCCTTGGGGAAGCTGGCAATCGAGTCTGCTCGCAGCATTAAGGTCCCGGGCGATGGCGTGTCCTGGCTTCTTGATGTCTTCCGGAAGGAGGATGCGTGAGCCAGGGGGAAGAACCGTCACTGCGGATCGTCTTCGATGTGACGCGTACCCGGGCCGTCCTCCGAGCCGGGCACGGCCGCCAGAGCGACCTTGCGCAGCTCGCAGCCCGCTTTCCCGCAGGCGGTCAGCGCGGCCCTCTGACCGCCGAAATCGATCTCGATGACTTCCTGGTCGGTATCGGTGAGCTGGGCACATGGCCGTCCCCCGACGTGGACTGGGACAAGGACCTGGCACAGCTGGTAAGCGGTGTCCTGGACGACGCGGACACGGCAGAGCAACAGCTTCAGGGCGATGGCACCACGCAAGAGCAGGAGATCCTGCCCGATGATGTCCTGGCGATGCTCGGCAACGAGTGGACAGCAGACCTCACGGACTTCCAGAAGAGGGACATAGCCCGACTGCTGTCTCTGCGCCACGGCGCCAACTTCAGTGTTCCCGGTGCCGGCAAGACCCGTGTCGGGCTCGCCGTATTCGCTGCGATGCGGGAGCGCGGTGAGGCACACCGGCTTTTGGTCATCAGCCCGAAATCCGCCTATGAGGCCTGGGAGTTCGAGAGCCGTACCTGCCTCAAGGAGCCGTTGAGGTTCGAGATCATGGGGAAGTCCCCGGCTCCGGGAGCGGAGGTCCTCGTCGTGAACTACGAGCGGCTTGACCGCTCGCTGGCCTCCCTCGCTGGGTGGCTCAGGGCTACACCGTCGATGGTGATTCTGGATGAGGCGCACCGGATGAAACTGGGGGCGCGAGGGATCTACGGCGCGGCGTGCATGGCCCTGGGCCCACTGAGCCGGCGACGGCTGATCCTGACCGGCACCCCGGCTCCGAACGGGGCGCGGGACCTGGAGAACCTTCTGTCGTTCGTATGGCCAGGGCACGGGCGCAGGGTCGTGACCGGCGCTGTCGCCGGCGGGGACCTCGCCTATGCGAGCGCAGTGTTGCGCCCGCTCTTCACCCGTACCACCAAGAACGAGCTCGGCCTGCCACCGTTCGAACCAAAAATCCGCTACGTGGACATGCCTGATTTGCACCAGGAGATCTACAACGCTTTGGTTGGCCGATACTCGGCGCGGGCCGAAGCAGCCCGCGATGATTTCGACGCTCTGGGCAAAGCCATGTTGCGCCTGCTGATGGCGGCCACCAGCCCGGCTCTTCTGGCGGAGGGCAACAGTCGGTATGAGCCGCTGTCGTACCAGGTACCACCGTTGGACGTGCCGCAGAGCGATTCGCTGTACTCGTTGATGAGGGATCTGCCGAGCTACGAGCTGTCTCCCAAGTACGAAGAGACTCTTCGCATCGTTGCGAACAACGCGGAGAAGGGTCGCAAGACCCTGGTGTGGACGACCTTCGTGCGAAGCCTGACGACGATGGAGCGTCTGTTCGCGGGCTTCGGCCCCGCGGTGGTGCACGGTGGCACACCCGACCGGGCGCTGGAGCTGCGCCGATTCCGCGAAGACTCGAACTGTGCAGTGCTGCTCTCCAACCCGGCGACCCTGGGCGAGGGGATCAGCCTGCACCATGCGTGCCATGACGCGGTCTACGTGGACCGCGATTTCATGGCTGGACGGTTCCTTCAGAGCCTTGACCGGATCCACCGCTTGGGCTTGGCACCTGGCACAGAGACCAATGTCACCGTGTTGGCGTCACGCGGGACGATCGATGAGGTCGTCGCCTTGAGATTGGAAGAGAAGCTCGAATTCATGGGCCGGATTCTCGACGACCCGTCTGTTCAGCAGCTTGCGGATCTTCAGGAAGAAACACCCATGGTGGGCGGTATGGACATGGCTGATGTCCGGGCTCTGCTGGGGCATCTCGATGGTGGTCATCGATAGAGGCCGTCCCTTGGACGGTGCTGCGTCAGCTGACGCAGCACCGTAGGCGCCCTCCGAGCCATGTGGTCAATCGCCGACGGCCAAGGCTGGGGACTCAGGCAGTAGCGCTTACCCGGGCCGGATGATCAAGTGCGGAAGCGATGCTTCGCCCGACCGCCTCCGCGACGGGCGGAGGAAACGCGTTGCCGACTTGGCGGTAGGCAGACGTCTTGCCGCCTGAGAAACGCCAGTCAGCCGGGAACCCCTGGAGCAAGGCCATCTGCGGGACCGTGAGTCTTACTGGGAGCGGGGTGCCCGGCAGCGGTGGCGCATCGGCAACACTGGAGCCGTTCACACCGAGTGCTGCCCAAGCCTGGCGGGCACGTGATGGTCCGAGGTCTGCGCCGCCGTGCTTGCGGGAGCCGCCACAGAGAGTCGGTGCGATGCGCATGGCGCCGTCTGCCCACTGACGGGCGAGGTCCCATCCTCGCGAGGCCATCGATTCGTAGAGAACCTCCCCGACCGGCGGCGCGGTGACGGGACAGGCTGTGGCGGTTGGCCAGGCGAAGTGAGCGAACGTCTGGCGGTGCAGAGCTACCAGTACAGCGCGGGGGCGGAGTTGGGATACGCCGTAGTCACATGAGCGCAGCAGGCGCCACGTCACTTCGTAACCCAGACCCTCCAACCTTTCGAGGACCGCGGCGCGGTAGGAGTCGAACTTGGCCTGCATGATGCCTTTGACGTTCTCGATCATGACGGCTCTGGGCTGGATGGCTTCCACCAGATCCAGTGCCCGCGGGAAGAGGTCCCGCTCATCGCCACCACCGAGTTGCTTGCCGGCCAGAGAGAACGGGGGACAGGGGACACCAGCGGCGAGCAGGTCAATCTCCTGCTTCCCAGAAGTGAGGTCGGACGCGGGCAAATCGCGGACGTCCGCTTGCAGGACCCTCCAATGGGGCCGGTTGCTCCGCAACGTCCGCACGGCATCTGCGTCAATCTCAACCAACGCGCCGTGTTCGAACCCTGCGCGCTCCAGCCCGAGAGCTTGACCGCCGGCACCGGCACAAATCTCAATGCAGGTGGGGGCTGAAAGGTTCGGGGTGGGCCCGCTCTGTACAGACATCAGTGGATACCTCCGGTTGTGGGTGGTCACGCTGATCACTCAAAGCTTGCCGCCACTTGCCGCGGCAAGTGGCGGCAAGTTATATTCATGCCGCGAACGAAGTAACGACGAAACACGTTTTCGAATTGGTGGGGTGGCTATGTCAGACGATGGGCTGGATTGGCGTGACGCGAAGCTTGGAACCCGGATCAGGGTGGCTTTGTGGCTTCGGGATGAGGTAGGGGAGGGTTCCGTCTTCTCTAAGCAGCGTTTGCGGGCTGCGATCCATGGAGCGGAGCAAGTGGACCGGCGTATGCGGGATCTCCGCCCGGCCGGCTGGGACATTAAGACGTATCGGGATAAGCCCAGCCTCCAGCCGGAGGAGTTGTTCCTCGAAAAGATCGGCTCGCCAGTCTGGGAGAAGGAGTACAGGGCCGCTGGCCTTCGCCAGATCAGCGCCAAGACTCGCCGCTACGTCTATGAGCGCGACGGCCACATGTGCCGGCGTTGTGGGGTGTCCGCAGGCGAGGCGTATCCCGACGACGTGAGCGCCCACGCGAGGCTGACCCTCGGGCATGTGAACCCGCACAAGTCCGGCAGTGGCTCACATGCGGAGGACTTGATCACGGAATGCGCCCGCTGCAACGAGACTGTGAAGCACCTCACGGGGACCCAGATGACGAAAGGGCAGGTCTGGGATCGTGTGAAGGAGCTCCCTGCGCGGCACAAGCGGGACCTGCTCGTGTGGATGAAGGCCGACTGCCGACCGCTGAGCGAGGCCGAGAAGGCATGGGGAATGTACCGGCAGCTCCCTGCTGTCGTGCGGGAGGAGCTTGAGCGTGACCTGGAAGCGCTCATGAGGAGCTGATTGGGCTCTGTGGCCTGCGGCCGGTCCCGTGACTCGTGTCAGTGCGGGGTGCGACACTTGCGTGTCTGCACGCACTGCACCAGGAGGAGTCGATGAGTACCGCCGACCGCAAGCTGACCTCGATTGAGATCTGCGCGGGCGCCGGCGGCCAGGCTGTCGGCCTTCACCAGGCTGGCTTCCGGCACCTTGCGCTGGTTGAGATCGACACGCACGCGGTGTCGACGTTGAAGCACAACATCGAGACTCTGCCGGCGTGGAGCTGGGAGAAGCGGCACTGCCTGGTGCGCGAGGTGGACGTGAAGAAGTTCCACCCGCTGGATGAGGTTCGCGACCCGGAGTCTCCCAGCAAGGGCGGCCAGAAGCCCGGCCTGCTGAGGCAGGGCCAGCTTGATCTCCTTGCCGGGGGTGTGCCGTGCCCACCATTCTCAACTGCAGGAAAGCAGCTCGGGCGTGACGACGAACGGGATCTGTTCCCCACGATTCTTGATCTCGTTGAAGAGCTAAAACCGCGAGCAGTCATGATTGAGAACGTACGCGGGCTGGTCGAACCGGAGCTTAAGTTCCGCTACTACCGCAACCACATCAAAAACCGGTTGCGTAAAGCTGGGTACGTGGTGTGTGGCTGGCGAGTCCTACAGGCCCAAGATTTCGGAGTGCCGCAGCTCCGTCCTCGTGCCATCCTCGTTGCGATCCGCGCTGACGAATACCGCGGCTTCACATGGCCTGAACCACAGAAGAAGCTGAAGACGGTCGCCGAAGCGCTGCGCGAGTCCATGGAACGACGGCTTGGTAAGGACTCGCCTCGGTTCAACAAGTGGCATGAGCAGGCGAAGCTGGGCACAGTCGCGCCCACCCTCGTCGGTGGATCCAAGAAGCATGGTGGCGCTGATCTCGGCCCCACGCGAGCGAAGAAGGCATGGGCTGCACTTGGGGTCGATGCCATGGGTGTGGCCAACGCTGAAGAAGACATGGTCGACCCCGGCCGTGATCTCGGGGACTTGGAGCGTGGGCCCAAGCTCACGGTAAAGCAGGCTGCCACGATCCAGGGGTTCCCAAAGCAGTGGGAATTCGTTGGAGGCGGGAAAACTGCGCGATACCGACAGGTAGGGAATGCCTTCCCGCCGCCCGTGGCCGCTGCCGTGGGTAAAAGTATCAGCGAAGCATTGTTGCGCACCGGGCCTGTGCTGGACGACCCGCATCCACAATTCGAGCCTGAGCAGGATCCGTCACTGGTAGCGCCTGAGCTTCCGCTCCAGCAGGGACTTCCGACGGTCGAGGACGACGCGGAGGATAGTGCGCGAGCACTCCTCGGGTGACTCGTGCTCCCAGAAGCGCAGCACCGTCCAGCCCTCCTCGGCTAGGCGCTGATCAGTGTCCCGGTCGCGGGCCATATTGCCCGCGACCTTGCCTGACCAGTAGCCGGGGTTTGTCTTTGGCGGAACGTAGTGCTCAGGGCAGCCGTGCCAGTAGCAGCCGTCGATGAAGACGGCGACCTTCGTGGGACGAAAGACCAGGTCAGCTGTCCTGCGGAGACTGGACAGGGGTTTTGCGGCGACCCGATAGCGAAGGCCGCCAGCGTGGACGAGGCTGCGAATCAGCCGCTCCGGCTTGGTGTCCCGACTGCGGATCGCCTGCATGTTGCGGCGGCGTGCCTCTGAGGACGCCCAAGATCCTTCGGGTCGCTCCCAGCCATCAGTCACCATGCCTCGCATGTGATCCAGTATGGCTGCCACGGCACCGGCGGGCGCAAAAGCTTACCCCGGGAGACCAGCTCCGCCCGGTGCTACCGCATCTGGCTCCCCTGTTCAGGATCTCCATGTCGGCGGCGGACCACATCACCGACCACCTCGGGCCTCCCGGGCGGGTCCTCTTTTGTCTGCCCTCTCAAGGCGCTTGATGGCTGACCGAATATCCCCCTGAGGCCAGGGTGGGCAGCTCGTTGCGCGGTAGTAGGTGCGTCGTCTCCTGGCAGAGGCTGTGGACTCGCTTTTGCTGTCAATGATCCAGCCGAGGATCCTTAGCTCGCGTAGCCGCTTCTGCCAGTCTTCCTGATATTGCTTCATGGAGGCGACTGTGCCAAGGAGGTCAGACGGCACCCAATTGCCGTTGAACGCTTTGAGGAGTTCCCCGATGCGGCGGTGCGGCTCGTCGTAATTTGCGGCGGATCGGATTTGATCACCGTAGGTGTTATATGTGGCGTAGAAATCTCGCTTTCCGGAATTGCATTCCTCGCACAGTGGTTGCAGGTTGCTCAGATCGTCACTGCCTCCCCACTCTCGTGGAACCATGTGATCGACGACGAGGACTACGCCGTGATCGACTGGCGTCCTCCCACATTGGGCACAGCGGCGGGGAGCAAGCACTTGGGCGCGGAGGCGCTTGTTGAGAGAGGACCGCACTCCGATCCCATCACCATCGCGCCAGCCAACGAGGTGGTACCGGTGCACCGACCCGGTTCGGACGGCCGGGATGTTGAAATGGCCGCGTAGATCACGAACGCGTCTGTCTGTCTGCGCGGGTGCTTCGCCACCCGTTTCTGCAACGTGGGCTCGGATCTCAACCATGGTCGGCGGTTCTGCGCGACGTTCAAAGAGGAAGCCGTACAGCAGGCGATGCGCCTCAGAAAGCTGGAGCTCTTCAAGCTCGGGAGAGCCGGGCTCGGGAAGAGCTCGCTTGCCCCCGGCTCCCTGACTGAGTGGAGTGCCGGGAGCGGCTTGCTCGGCCATCGGGCTTCATCCCCCTGTAAGTGCGTCAACGATTGGTGAACCGACTCGCGATACATCGATCGCACGGAACCGAACAAACGGTACTGGCTTGGTGGTTGGGTCTGCAGCCGGGATGAGGGATGCGGCGATTGCCACCTTGGCCGGGTCGATCCGACCATTGTTGGCGAACCTTGTGGACGCGCCGGGCTCTGCGTCCGCGATGGCGTACAGCAGGACCACTCCGCGTCGGCGCTGGTGGAACTGCGTGGCGAAGGGATCGTCGTCGGTGAGTGGCAGAAGCCCGACGATGCGCTCAGCGGACTGTCGGTGAGCTAGTCCGGAGATGCGGTTGAAGACGCCGTGCGCGTTGCGCCTTCGTTGTACGAGCGTGAGTGGCTGCGAGTTGAGGATGGCGGCGGCCACGCTGGTCGGTCCAGAGGTCTGCGGAGCGATCACCAGCCAGTCGTCGGTTGCGCAGCCGGCGTCGCTGGCGTCAGCGAGGTACCGGAGGTGAGGGTGGAAGAGGTCGCGCCGTGCCCAGGTGAGGGTGGTGAGCGTCTCCAGGAGCTGCGAGTGGCTGACGACGGCAGTCTTCGCGGGGTAGCGGGTATAGGTGCCTCGGTCGTCATCGGTGAGGTGAACGAAGACTGCCGGGTCGGGGTCGAGCATTTCCAGGATGGGTAGCCAGGTCTCGGTGTTGTGCCGCAGGTCGGCCGGGTCCGTCGGGTAAGCCGTCGGCTCCACCCACACCCCCGGCGACCGGATCTCCACCAGCTCCGCGTTGTACATCTTGTTCCGCGCCGCGGGCCGCAGCCACGGCAGGTGCTGGGAGACCAGCGGCGGGACCTGCGCCGGGATCAACTGGGGCTTGCCGTCGACGAGTTCCGCGTACCGCGCGAGCTGGCCCCGGAACTCCTCCTCGTCGCGGCAGATGGCCTCGAAGGCCTCGTACAGGTCGGCCGTCTGTCCGCGGCCGTACGTCTCCGCGCGGCCGATGTAGAGGCGGACCAGGTCGCGGTAGCCGGGGCGGAAGCCGAACCAACGGCCCATCTGCATGAGGGTGTCGGCCTGTTGGGTGGTGCGGCGGTAGTACGTGATGGTCAGGCCCTCGACCGTGAAGCCGCGGGAGAGCTTCGTGCCGCCGACCAGGATCTTCCAGACGTGCGGGGTGCGGTCGAAGTCCAGGTCGAGCTGTTCGAAGTACTTGTCGGAGTCGCCGTTGACGACGATGACCGGCCGGCCGCCCCTGCCGATCAGCTGGCGGGCGTAGCTGATGTACGGGGTGAGTTCCTCGAAGGACGACGGGGTGGGCAGGCCGTCCGCGCGGGCCGCGCTCACCGGCGCGAAGTCGTCCGCGAACAGCTCCGCCAGCCGGCTGCGTCCGGCGAGCGACGCGTAACCGGCCTCGTGCCACATGGTGTTGATGCGCAGGGCCAGTTCCGCGTGGTCGTTGATCCGGACCGACTCGTGGACGAGCATCGTGTGGTGGCGGAAGGGCTCCTCGGGGACTCCGTGGTCCGCGCGGTAGAGCTTGAGGGCGCCGGACAGCACGAAGGCGTCCATGGCCTGCTGGAGGCGGTCGTCCTCGTCGTCGTGGATGCCGCGTACGTGGGCCAGCTCCTGGGAGTTGGCGTACGTACGCTCGCCGGCCTCCAGCGGTGAGTCGAGGTCGTGGAAGTCCTGGACGCCCATGTAGCCGGCCGGGCGGGGGAGCGAGATCAGGAAGTCGGTGGGGAAGATGTCCTGCGCGTCGCTCGGGTCGATGAAGACGTTGGCGAAGGGAGTGGCGGTGTAGCCGACGTACTGGGCGCGGGGGAGGAGGGTGAGGAGCTGGGAGATCAGTGCGTTGATGGCCGTGCGTTCGGTGCAGCCCTGCTCCCAGCGCTTGGGGTTGGAGGTGTTCACCGAGGCCTGGTCGGACTCGTCGTCGATGATCAGGACGGGGAGCTCGCCGAGGAGGCCGTGGATCTGCTTCAGGTCCTTGACCAGCTTGGTGAGGACCGACTTGTTCTTCTTCACGACCATCACCCGGGCCGCCGCGTGGTGCAGATTGCGCGGGTCGTTGAGCGGGAGGGTCGGCTCGCGCTTCTCGAACTCCAGGGCGCGGATGCCCTGGGCCAGGCTCTTGTAGTCGTTGTCGCGGGTCGTCAGCCGTTCGATGTCGAAGGCGCCGAGCGTGGAGGGGCGGCCGCCGTGGCGTACGAAGTGGGGCCAGTCGGCGTCCTCGTCGACGTAGTCCACGCCGACCAGGGAGTCGGGGTCGGCGGGGTCCGCGCCGCGCAGGATGTTCTCCTGGCCGATCAGCTCCATGTCCAGCCGGCGCTGGGTCTGCGCGCGCAGCAGGTTGAGCGTGCCGCCGAGGACGATGACCAGGCGGTAGCCGGCGTCGATGGCCTTGGCGGCGACCCCGGTGAAGTTGGCGGTCTTGCCGGACTGTACGTAGCCGACGACCAGGCCCTTCGCCTGGCGCCTGGCGGGCTGCTCGGGGTCGGTGAGGCGTTCGACGACGGAGCGGCTCGCCTCGTCCAGGCTCGCGATGGCCGCGTCCGGCCAGCCCTTGGCGCGGAGCTTGTCCTCGTACGCCGTCCAGTAGAAGGAGCGCGCGGCCATCTGCTCCTGGGTGTACCAGGGGGTGAACTCGCGGGCGATGACGGTGGCGCCCGGCACCCGGCTCACCGGGACGGCCGCGTCCAGCGCTTTGCGTACGTCCGGGCCGAGGCGCAGCCGGTCGTAGACCGTCGTCCGGCGTTCCTCGGTACGGGGCGGGGCGTTCGGTGCCCACTGGGGGGCGTCGGCGAAGTCCCAGGCGGTGAGGGTGCGGCTCCACAGGGCGGTCAGACGTTCGTCGCCGTTGGCTATGTGAGCCCGGAACGTCTCCTCGGTGAGGTCGGCTTCGGGGTGGTCCTCGTCGGCGGCGAGCGCGGCCCACTTGGCGAAGTGGCGGGGGCTGTCCTGCATGCCGGTCAGCGCCGAGTTGTGGATCTTCAGCAGGATGTCGTCGTTCACGGGAGCGTCCTCGGGGAGCGGGCGGGCCGGGGCATGGACGGGTCGCGCAGGAGCCGGTCAGGACGTGGAGCGGGTGCGGCGCTCGCGCTGGGCTCGTACCGACGCCAGCAGGATCGTGTTCCAGTAGTCGATACGGTCCGCGCGGGCCTTCTCCCAGCGGCCCAGGCCGAAGCAGTCCTCGAGGAGGAGGTAGAGGAGTGTTTTGGTGACCGGCGCGTCGTTGGCGCCGCCGCGCCGGCCGTCGTTGAAGTCGTCCCGGTATTCGCTGTTGAGCAGGATGACGTTGTTCTCACGGTCGAGGTCGAAGAAGCGGTCCTCGCGGAACGAGGCCCAGGTGAAGGCGATGGGCTCCTCGCCCGGCTTCTCCGGCAGCTCCTCCTTGACGGTCCGCCTGATCCTCGGGTCCAGGCCCTTGCCGGGAGCGGTCACCGGCTTGCGTACGATCTCCGTCCGCTTCGCACCGTCGCGGTAGGCGGTCTCCGCGTCGGCGAGGTAGGTCTGGAACGGCGTCCCGGACGCGTCGACGGCCTTGTCCACGCCCAGCGTGAAGGCCGGTGTGACGGTGACGTCCTCCTTCTTGACGTCCAGGCTGAACACGCCGTTCGGGGTGGCAGGGAGGTCCACCGCTATCCGCGCCAGGTTGAGATGGCCCTCGGCGCTGCGCAGATCGTTCCAGCCGCCCGCCTGCACCAGGCGGTCGTTGCGGTAGAAGTAGAAGCCCTGCCGTTCGTTGAGCGCGCCGATCTGGCGGAAGCCGGCGTGCTTGGATTTCGCCGACCAGATGTGGGCGGTCAGCCGGATGTCTCCGGCGCCCTCCACGGGTGCGGTGAAGACGCGGGGGTAACCGGCCTTGCCCGGCACCGTGTAACCGAAGGGGTCCAGCGGTTCGACCGATATGTGGTCGACCTCCTCGCCCGGTCCGGCCGCGTGCCCACCGGCGTGCGTAGCGGTGGGCGTACCGACGTCTGTGCCGACGTCCCAGACGGCGATGTCCAGCTTCAGGCCGCGGGCCAGGAAACGGTGGAGGTAGAGGCCGAGGTGGGTCTCCAGGCGGGCGATCGCCTTCGACAGGTACTGCTCGCTCTGGCCGCGTGCCACGGTCTCGAAGGCGCGCACCCGGTCCCAGCGGACCACCGTGCCGTGCCACTCGATGATGCCGTCGTAACGGTCGACCAGGTCCTGTGCGTAGGCAGGTTCGACGGTGTCGCACCGAAAACCGTCCGCGACGCCTTCCGCGGTGAGCCGGCGGCCGGCTGCCCGGCTGCGCCGGGTACGGCTGACGACGGTGAGGGACTGGGCGTGCGAGAGGGACGCGGACTTGAGGCCGGTGCCGTACATGCCGAGTGCGCCTTCGCCGTACTCGCGCAGCCGCCCTACCGTCATCGCCGCGTTCAGGCCGGCGTCGTCCATGCCCGCGCCGTTGTCGACGATGAGGAGGGTGAGGATGCGGTCGGCGTCCCGCAGGAAGTGAACGACGATCTCGTCGGCGCCCGCGTCGATCGAGTTGTCGATCAGGTCGGCGACCGCCGCCTCGAAGCCGTAGCCCTGGTTGGTGAGCGCCTTGCCGTATCCGGCGTCGGGGGGCAGGCGGGTGCTGCCGATGGTGGGGACGTCGTACTGCCAACCGGCACCGGGCTCATAGGGCATGTGGTTCCTCGCGCACACGGAGACTGAGCCTGCGTGGGGGAGGAGCGGCCAGTCCGATCAGTCGTTACCGAATGTGAAGATACTGCAATGGGTGGGTGAAAGGTGCACGCTGAACCAATTTCTTTGTCTCCCGGCGCCCGAGCGCATCGGTTCGGGGCCCGGAAGGAGCGCGCAGGGATGCGCTGGGCTGCGGAGCCTCGGGCGGCGCTGTGCCTTTCCGATTGCGGGCCGGTCCGCTCTGTCAGAGGGTCCTGCCAGCATGACGGATATGGAACCTTCGGAGATCGTGCAGAAGTTCTGGGACCGCATGCAGGCCCGGGACTGGGAGGGCCTGGGCGAGCTGCTGGCCGATGACGTGGTGGTGGAGTGGCCCGTCAGCAGCGAGCGGATCGTGGGCCGCGACAACTTCGTGGGCGTCAACGCGGAGTACCCGGAGGGATGGTCGATCAAAACGCTGCGTACCGTGGCGGACGGCGATGCGGTCGTCTCCGAGGTGGAGGTCCCCCATGACACGTTGGGGGTCGACCGTGTGGTGTCCTTCTGGACGGTCCGGGACGGCAAGATCGTTGGCGGCCGGGAGTACTGGACGGAGCTGGGTGCGGACCCGTCGCCGGAGCGGCGGGCGGGGTACGTGCAGCGGATGTGAACCGGCCACCAATCGCCGGACCGGGATGCGAGAACCTGCGCAGGTATCAGAACTCGTCTCGTCCGGCCGACGATCGGCCGGTGGCCGGTGGCCGGTGGCCGGTGACCGGTGGCCGGTGACCGACGATCGGCCACCGGTTGTGGGGGTCCCGGAGGGCAGTGGCGTCGGATGAGCGGGGGCGCTCTTCCAGCGGGTGGAGCCCGAGCCGTCCGCGCGGCCGCGGGCCGGCGGCCGACTGCGGTACGGAGACCGGGAGATGCCAGCGGCGATCATCTTCGCGGCCACCTCGGGCTGCGCCTGGCGGCAGCATCCTCCTTTCGTCCGGACCGTCCGCCCGACTGCTCACGGCAAGACTCACCGCCGATCGACGCGTCGGCGGAAAATGCCTACCGTGACGGCCGGGAAGGGCGGAGACTCGTGCCGTGGCTGACATGGGGATGTTCCGGGAAGCGGTCATCGCCTGGGCGGCCGGTGCCCCCGGCGACCCCGCGCGCGAGCTGGCCGGGCGGCTGCCGGTCCGGGCGGCCGTCCTGTTGGAAGGGCCGAGCGACGTCGCAGCGGTCAGCGCGCTGGCCGCCATCCGCGGCCGGAACCTGGCGGCCGAAGGCGTCTGCCTCCTGGCGATGGGCGGTGCGATGAGCATTGGTCGCTTCACCCGCCTTCTCGGGCCACCCGGTCTGGGCCTGCGCCTCACCGGACTGTGCGATGAGGCCGAGCGTCGCTACTACGCCCGCGGCTTGGAGCAGGCCGGTGTGGCGGACCAAGGGTTCTTCGTCTGCGTGGCGGATCTGGAGGACGAGCTCATCCGCGCGCTGGGCGTGTCACGGGTGGAGGAACTCGTGCTGGCGGAGGGCGACCTGCGTGCCCTGCAGACCTTCCTGCGCCAGCCCGCACAGCGTGGCCGCTCCCCACAGCAGGCGTTGCGGCGCTTCCTCGGCACCAAAAAGGGACGCAAGATCCACTACGGTCGCGTTCTCGTCGAGGCCCTCGACGCCGACCGCGTACCTGCGCCGCTCGAAGACCTGCTCACCAGCGCCTGACCGCTGGGCGATGTCCATCCCGGCAGAGCAACCCCGGGGAGCGGGGCCTCGCTCGGACTCGCCGCCTGCGGATCAGGGGAGATCAGGGGATCAGGACGATCTTGCCGTGAGTGTGGCGCTGTTCGAGGACGGCGAAGGCGTCGCCGGTTCGGTCGAGGGGGTAGGTGGCGGCGATCGGGATCTCGATACGGCCGCTCACCACGAGATCGGCCATCTCGGTGAGAACCTCCCGGCTGGAACCGTCCTCGCTGCCCGCGCTCCTGGTGCCGAATCGCGCCGCCTGCTCGAACGAGATGATCGTTTCTATCCGGTCCGGTGGGACGCCCAGATCAATGGCGAGTTGGATGTACTCGGGTCCGAAGAGGTCGATGAAGGCGTCGATCCCGTCCGGTGCTGCCCCGGTGAGGTCCGCGGCGAGCCGGTCGCCGTAGGGGACGGGGGTGGCCCCGTGCGCGGTCAGCCAGGACGCGTTGGCCGGGGAGGCGATGCCCAGGACGTGGGCGCCCCGCACCCGGAGCAGTTGGACGACGATGCTGCCGACTCCTCCGGCCGCGGCTGACACGGCGACGGTCTCGCCGGGTTTCGGGGCGACCGCGTCGACGGCGGCCCAGGCCGTGCAGGCCGCGACGTAGAGGCTGCCGGCCACGGCCCAGCCGAGCGCTTCGGGTTTGCGGATCAGCTGGGTCGCCGGGACGGCGACATGGGTGGCGTGGCTGGAGCGCCGCCACGAGTAGCCCAGCACCTCGTCGCCGGGCGCGAAGTCGGTGACGCTCCTGCCCACGGCGGTCACGATGCCGGCGAGGTCGCTGCCCTGCCCGGACGGGAAGGTGGCGGGGAACCGGTCGTGCAGCGCGCCGGTGCGGATGGTGGCCTCTCCGGGGTTGATGCCCGCGGCCCGGACCTCGACGAGGACCTCGTCGGCGGCCGGTCGGGGCATGGGGATGTCGGCGACGTACAGCACGTCGCGGTCACCGTAGCGGTCGAAGCGCACGGCTCGTGCTGGTCGTTGCTCGGCTGGCATGTCAGCTCCTCTTGGGCAGTCGGCGGTCAGGGCGCTTCCTGGGAACCGGCCTGGTGGGGTGTGGCGGCGCGCAGGGTGGTGAGCGCGGCGGCGAGGTGGCCCAACGCGGTCTGGGACAGGGGGGCGGCCAGTCGCGCGGCGAGCTCCTGGTCGAAGATCCGGCCGGCCGACCGGGTCAGCTCCGCGCCCTCGGTGGTGAGTTGGACGATCGAGGAGCGGCGGTCGTTCGGATTGGGCTGCCGCGCGCACAGGCCCCGCTTCTGCAGGCGGTCGACGGCCTGGCTCGCGCCGCCGATCGTGATGGACAGGGCGGAGGCGATGTCGTTGACCCGGCAGTCCGGCGTGCGCTCCACGACGAGCATCACATCGAGGCTGCCCAGCGGCAGGTCCCCATCACGCCGGAGCCGGGCGTCGATCTCGTTCCACAGGTCGGTCTCGAAGCGCACCAGGTCGTCGAACAACTGCCGCAGATCCACGCCGTCTCCTCCTGCATGTGCATTACCTCTAATTAGATTAGCACTAATGCATGTTGGGGCGAGCGGCTTCCCGCGCACGCACGCCGGCCGCTGAACCCAACACCTGCACACCACGACGGAGTCGCCCCATGGACGTCACCGACAAGGTCGCCCTGATCGCCGTCACTTCCTCCGGCATCGGCACGGCAACGGCCCGCGCAGCCGCCGATGCCGGAGCGCCGGAAAGGCACGGCGACCAGGGCGATCGCCGAGCGCCTGCCACGCTCGGCCCGGCTCGACGGGGACCACATCGACAAGCTGATGGTGGTCGGTTGCGAGAGTGCGCAAGAAACCCCATTGCTCAATGGTCAAGAATCGTTGACCATTGAGCAATGCCTGCCGATGAACTTCCCGAGACGTTCCACGTCACCACTGACGAGCAGCTACGCGCTCTCTCCAATCTCACGCGTCACCGGATTATGGCCGTGCTCCGCTTCGAGCCCGCGACGATTACGCAGATCGCCGAGCGAGTGGGCCTTGCGAAGGGGAGTTCCAGCTACCACGTGCGGCTGCTCGAGCGGGCCGGCCTGGTGAAGGTGGTGCGGACGCGGAAGGTGCGGGGGGTCACCGAGCGGTACTACGCGATGGCGGCGGCGGCGATCGTGCTGCCGGATCCGGGGGTGGGGCAGCCGGATGTGCTGATGCGGCATGCGGTGGCGGACCTGGAAGCAGCGCCGGGGGATGGCGAGCGGCACGTACGGATGGTGCATCTGCGGCTCACCGGTGAGCAGTTCACCGAACTGGGGGCGCGCCTGCAGGCACTGGCGGACGAGTACCGGGAGCTGTCCGATCCGTCACTGCCGGACGCGTCGCTCGCCTTCGCGCTGTTCAGGCCGGCGCCGCGCCAGCAGGCCGAAGGTGACGCCAAGTGATAGCTGACGTAAGGAAGTTGCCGACCGCGTTCGGGCGACTGTGGACCGCGCAGACGGTGTCCTCGCTCGGTGACGGGGTGACGCATGCCGCGTTGCCGCTGCTCGCCTTGACGTTGACGCGGAATCCGATGGCGCTCGCCGTCGTCACGGCCGCCGGGACGCTGCCGTGGCTGCTCTTCGGGATACTCGGCGGTGCGCTGGTGGACCGCTGGGACCGCCGGCGCACGATGTGGGTCGCGGACGCGACCCGTGCGGCAGTGCTCGCGATACCGGTGGCGGCGGCAGCGCTCGACGTGCTGAGCATCCCACTGCTCGCGGCCATCGCCTTCCTGCTCGGCCTCGGCGGACTCTTCTTCGACACGGCCGGCACGGCCTATCTGCCGGATCTGCTCGGCCGCGACCCCGCGCTTCTGGAGCGCGCCAACTCCCGCCTGCGCAGCGCCCAGACCGCCATGTCCGGCTTCGCGGGGCCGCCCGCGGGCAGTGCACTGCTCGCGCTCGGCCGGGCGGTTCCGCTGCTCACCGACGCGGTGTCGTTCGCGCTCTCCGCACTGCTCGTACGGTCGCTGCCCGCCGCGCCCCCGCCTACCGGAGGCATCCGCGAGTCGCTTCTTCGGCAGGCGCGGGCCGGGGCCTCGTACGTCTTCCGGGATCGGTTGCTGCTCGGGCTTGCGCTCCGTCCGGCGGTCGGGAACATCGCCTTCCTCGCCGTGGAGACCGTACTCGCCCTCTTCGCGCAGGATCGGCTCGGCATCGACACCTTCGGCTATGGCCTGCTCCTCACGGCGGAGGCCACCGGCGGCCTGCTCGGCGCGGGCATCGCCTCCTCCCTCGGCCGACGACTCGGCACCGGGACCGCGCTGACCTGCACGGCTGCGGTCGAGGGACTCGCCATCCTGGGGCTTGCCGCCGCCCCGAATCCGTGGGTGGCCGGCCTCGCGCTCTCCTTCTGCGGGGCGGGCATGGGCGCCACGATGGTGCTCGGGCCCTCCCTCCGGCAGGCGATCGTCCCCGCCCACCTGATGGGCCGGGTCGCCTCCACCTCCCGGATGCTCGCCATGTGCGCCGCCCCGTTCGGCGCCTTCCTCGGCGGCTGGCTGGCCACCACGTACGACGTACGCACCCCTCTCTACGCCGCCGCCGGCCTCCTCCTCACCATGACCGCCGTCACGGCGACCATGGCCGGCAACCGCCGGGTCGAGGCAGCGCTGCGGCACGCTGCCTCGGCCGACGGCCCAAGTCACCCGGAATCCGAGCTTCCCGAACCACTACAGTCGTGATCACCGACGGGTGCTGCTGGACGCAGACGGGGGCTGAGTAGTTGGCCAGGTCACCATCGCGGCCAGGACTGCGGCCCCTCGGTGGACGACGGCAAAACGTGTCGTAGCGGGTGCACAGCCCTCGCGACTGCTCGAGCTGGTTGAAGGACCGTTCGACCACGTTGCGTCGTTTGTACGTCTCGGTGTCCAGGCGCGGGGGCCGCGCACCCTTGCTGCCTTCACAGGTCCGGTTGGCCTGCTGATCAACGTGCTCCGGGATCACGACCCGGATGCCCCCGAGCCCTGGCGAACCGACTGCGCGCCGCGTCAGAGAATGTCGAGGTCCAGGTCCAGCAGGTTGTGTTCGCCGCCCTCCTCATGGTGGCCGCCCCAGTTCGGGTGGGCGGTCGCCGTCTTTTGGGTGGGAACTGCCGCCGCCTGAGCGGCAGTGATGAGCGGCAACGCCACGGCAAGGGTGAGCACGGCCGTGGCGGCGCTACGACGAAGCATGATCTTCATGGGGGATCTCCTTGATCCGTTGGGGACGAGATCGACGCTAATCAGCCGTGCCGCCCCTGTCGTCCGGAGAGATGCGCGACTACTGCAAAAGGACGCAGAGGCCGCCGCCCGTGCCGCATGGGCGAGGGGCGTCATCGAGCCGGAAGCTGAGATCAAGTACCGGCGGCTGCTGGCCTACCTCGGCGCCCCCGGCGGCAGGCGGCGTGCCCCCACCCCGCTGTCGGGCCGGTCCGCTACTTGACCGAGGAGGCGGCCCGCGAGCCCGGTTCGGCGCGGGCCGCGTTCAACAGGGCGGCGGACGGAGCCGTCGCCCTGTTCGTGACCAGCGCGTAGTGCAGAGTCCCCTTGGCCGGTGCGGTGAGCAGGAGGAGCGGCGGCTGCCGGGGCCGCCCGGCTCAGGAGCCGCGGCGACCGGAGCCGTCTTGGGATACGCAGGCGGGCCGGCCGCCGTCCCGAGGTGTCTCGGGCCGCTCGATCAGTGATGCGGCCGTCGGCGAGCCAGTACCGCGGCGATCACCAGCAGCAGTGCGCCACCTGCCGCGTACCGGACGACCGAGGAGCGCCTCCTGGTGAGTCCGTGAGGGGAAGGGGGTGTGGGTTCGGCCGAGGCGGGGGCCGGCGACCGGCGAGCGCTTCCCGCTTCGCGTACGGGCTCCGCGCTTCGGGCCCGCGGTCCGGGCGTGAACTGCCGTACGACGGCCGGGTTCTCGACGACGATGGACGATGCGCTGTCCTTGAGGTGCGAGCGGGGGACGAAAGCGGAGGCTTTCAGCACATCACCGGCGAGCATGGTGAGTCCGGTCCCGGTGGAGCTCCATGGCCTGTACCAGCACCGCTCGCCCGAGATCCGGACGTATTCGGGGGCGTGCCAGGTGCGCGCGTCGTTCATGACGGCCGGGGTGTCGACCGTGGTCCGTCGCCTCGTCGGCGTCAGAAGGGTGCCGAAGGCCGGTTCGGCGATGCCCGCCGGCTCGGCAGAGTCCGGTCCCGCAGGGGTCGGCGGCAGGCCGTCGGAGTGGACTTCGTTCGGCGTGACGGGCGACCGCGAACCGGGGATGAGGTGGTGCTGCTCCGGGGTCGGCCGGCCGTTGCCGTCGGACGGGCGCACCGAGTGGCCGTGCCCCGACTCCTCCGTCCTGCTCGGAGCCGGGATACCTGCCGGGTACCACCCGCTGTCGCTGCCGTCCGCTCCGATGAGGAGCGCGGTCGGGTGGTAGTCCACGGGTGTGAACGCGCTGGGTGTGTGCAGCGCGACGTGGTAGCCCTGCCCGGCGGGTGCGCCGCCGCCGGCCATCGCCCTGTCGCGCTCGGTGGGAGCGGCGGTGGGGCACATGGCACAGGCGGTCACGGAGAGAAGACTGGTGCGACTCATGACCGGCACGTTAAGCACACGATCTACGGCTCGCCGGGGTGTCGAGTGCGGTCGGGCACGAACGCACTCCGCATGGGTGCACGGGGGTGCGCCGGATGGCGGCTGCCGGCCTGCCCGTTCTCCGACGCGGCCCGGCCGGGGTCAGGGGTGCGGGGCGGAGCTCGGCTGGTTGGCGGTGTTGTGGTCGAGGGCGGTCAGGACGCTGCGGTGACTGACCCAGCCGATCAGGTGGGTGCGGTCCTCGTCGAGTACGGGCAGGGCCTGGCTGTCGGCACCGGCGAGGGCCTGGAGGGCTTGGTCGAGGGCGGTGCCGGGGGTGAGGGCGTGGGGGAGGTGGGCGACTTTGCCGACAGGGGTGGTGGTGTGGGTGTCGTCGGCGAGGGTTTCGGCGACGGTGCGGGCGGTGGCGATGCCGCGATAGGCGCCGTCGGCGGCCAGCACGGGCAGGGTGCCGTACGGGGAGCGGGCCAGGGCGGGGGCGGCCTGAGCGAGCGGGGTGTCATCCGTGAGCGGGGTGGGCGTGGGTTCCATGGCGTCGTGGACGGTCAGTGCGGCAGCCGGGGTGCCCGGAGTGGGGGCGTCGATGTCGACGCCGCGGCGGCGCAGTTTGGCGGTGTAGATGGTCTCTGCGGTGAGCAGGCGGCTGACGCCGGTGGCGAGGGCGATGGCGGCCATGAGGGGCAGGATGATCGTGTACTCGCCGGTGAGTTCGAAGAGGATGATCACCGCGGTGATGGGGGCGCGGGCGGAGCCGGCGAAGACCGCTCCCATGCCGATCAGACCGTAGGCACCGGCGGGGCCGGCCAGGTGGGGCAGGACGTGGTGGGCGGTCTGGCCGAAGGCGGAGCCGAGCATGGCGCCGATGAACAGACTGGGGGCGAACACACCGCCGGAACCTCCGATCCCGATGGTGAGGGAGGTGGCAATGATCTTGCCCGCCAGCAGCGCGAGCAGGAACAGCAGCGCGTAGCGGCCGGTCAGGGAGTCGTGCAGGACCGGGTAGCCGACGCCGTACATCTGGGGCAGCACCAACAGCAGGCCGCCGAGCAGGAGACCGCCGACCGCGGGGCGGGCCCACTCCGGGCCGCGCCAGACCGTGTCGCAGGCGTCCTCGATGCGGTAGAGGACCTTGCTGAAGGCGACGCCGACCACCCCGGCGAGCACGCCGAGCAGTGCGAACAGCGCGTACTGGGTGAGGTGCTGGACGTGGAAGGGCGGCAGGTGGAGGAAGGGGGCGTTGCCGAAGGCGGCACGGCCGATGACGCTGGCGGTGACCGACGCGAGGACGACCATGCCGAAGGCTTCGGCGGTGAAGTCCCGCAGAACCAGTTCCATGGCGAAGAAGACCCCGGCCAGCGGCGCGTTGAAGGTGGCCGCGATGCCGCCGGCCGCGCCGCAGGCCACCAGGACGCGCATGCGGTCCTCGGCGACCCTGATCCAGCTGCCCAGAGTGGAACCGAGGGCGGAGCCGATCTGCACGATCGGCCCTTCGCGGCCGACCGAGCCGCCGCCGCCCATGCACAGCGCGGAGGCGAGCGCCTTGACGGCGGCGACCTGCGGCGGGATGCGTCCGCCGCGGCGGGCGACGGCGTACATGACCTCCGGCACGCCGTGCCCGCGGGCCTCCTTGGCGTACCGGTGGACCAGCGGGCCGTAGACCAGTCCGGCCAGCACCGGGGCGGCGAGCACGAAGTAGCGGCCCAGCCAGGGCAGATGGGGATTGGCGGCGTGACCGGCGGCCGAGTAGTCGGCGTGTCCCGACAGCAGCAGCGTGAAGGTCTTGATCAGCCAGCGGAAGACCACCGCCCCGCCCCCGGCCCCCGCGCCGACCAGCAGCGACAGGGCCAGCAGACCACCTTTGGACTCGCGCAGCGCGCTCCAGGCCCGCCGCAGGCCGCGCTGGGTCGCCAGCGGCTGGACCGGTACGGCGCTCTCGGTCGCGGGGGCGGGTATGGCAGACGTGACTGCATCACTCATACCATGCATTATGCAAACTTTGCCCGGTGCATGAAACAGCGGGGTGGCCTCGCCGTCCGTTCGGCCCCCTGGATCGGGTAGAACTGCACTCATGTCCGAAGCGAAACCCGCCCCGGCTCACACCGACCCCACCGACCCCACCGAGATGGTCGCCGCGGTCGTCACCGCTTCCCGCGTGCTGGTCGCCGTCTCCGCGCGCTCACTGGCGGCGGTGGAGGAGACCCTCACCGTGCCGCAGTTCCGGATGCTGGTGGTGCTGGAGGCCGGCGGCCCGGTCAACCTTTCCCGGCTCGCCGAGCATCTGGCGGTCAACCCCTCCACCGCCATGCGCATGGCCGACCGGCTGATCGCCGCCGGCACGATGGAGCGCACCAGCGACCCGGCCGACCGCCGCGCGGCGAAGCTGGCCCTCACCCCGGCCGGGCAGCGCGTGGTCCACCAGGTGACCCGGCGCCGACACCAGGAGATCACCGGGATCGTCCAGGCCATGCCCGTCGAGCGGCGCGGCGCCATGGTCGAGGCGCTGCAAGCCTTCGCCGACGCCGCGGGGGAACCGCAGATCGACCCCGACGCCTACGGCGGCCTGCTGCTGCCCGGGTGGAGCTGACCGGCTTACCGGCCGGTGTCGTACCCGTTCGCCGTCGAGCCGGCCATGGCGCTCAGGGCAGGCCCGCGCTCTTCGGCGATCCGCACCTGCCGGTGACCGCGGCCCGGGGCTCTCAGGAGATTTCGCACCAGACGGTCTTGCCGCTGCCCTGCGGCTCGACTCCCCAGGCCGACGCGAGCTCCTCGAGGAGCATGAGGCCGCGGCCGGAGGTCGACAGTGCGGGGGCGGCCCGGCGCTGCGGGGAGGCGGACGAGGTGTCGGTGACGGCGATGCGCAGGACACGGCCGCCGTCACTGACGGGTCTGGCTGTCAGCGTGGCGCGGCCCTCGGTGTGCAGCAGGGCGTTGGTGGCGAGTTCGCTGGCCAGGAGTTCCGCGGTGTCACTGAGCGGGACGAGCGACCAGCGGTGCAGCGCCGCGCGCAGGGCGAGCCGCGCGGCGTGCAGCGAAGCGGGGTCGTTGCGGCTGAAAGCGGCCTGGAACTGCGGCGCCCGGGCGTGCTTTCCCCGCCTCCCCAGCGCACGCCGCACGATCAGCAGGGCCACGTCGTCCTCCCCGCCCGTGTAGCCGTCCATGGTGTGGAGGAGATGGTCCGCCAGGGCATGGGGACGCCGGGGCGCTGTGCGGAGCGCGTCCAGGAGATGGGCGCGCCCCTGGTCGATGTCCTGGTTGCGTGCCTCGATGAGTCCGTCGGTGCACAGCAGCAGGGTGGAGCCCGGTTCCAGGACGGTTTGCACGGCCGGATACGCGAGCTGGGCGTCCGGGGCGGCGAGACCGAGCGGCAGCCCGCCGGGGGAGTCGAGCCAGACGCTGCTGCCGTCCTGGCGGCGCAGCACCGGCTCCAGGTGCCCGGCGCGCACGATGGTGGTCAGTCCCGTACGGGGGTCGAGCAGGGCGAGGAGGCAGGTCGCGAAGCGGTCGGTGTCCAGCTCGGCGAGGAAGGCCGAGGCGCGGGACAGGACGGTCGTGGGGGAGTGCCCCTCGGCGGCGTAGGCACGGAGGGCGATGCGGAGCTGCCCCATGACGGCGGCGGCTGTCACGTCGTGGCCCTGGACGTCGCCGACGACTACCGCGATACGGCCGTCGGGCAGGGTGAGGGCGTCGTACCAGTCGCCGCCGATGCCGCCCTGGGCTCTGGCCGGCCGGTAGCGGGTCGCCAGTGCGAGACCGGGCACCTGCGGCAGATGCCCGGGCAGCATGGCCGACTGGAGCCCGGTGGCGAGCTCGTGCTCCTGGTCGTAGAGGAGGGCCCGTTGCAGCGACTGGGCGATGACCTTGCCCAGGGCCGTCAATACGGTCCGCTCGTCGTGCGTGAAGCGCCCTTTGCCCTCATAGGTGAGCCCCAGAGCACCGATGGGGGTGCGGTGGGCGATCAAGGGGAGGTAAACGGCGGCTGTGGCCTCGGAGAACATCTTCAGATACGGCCGCATGCTCGGATATCGCGCCACGAACTCCGAGCGGCTGGTGATGAAGACGGCTCGGCGGGCCCGGACCGCGTCGGTGAGCGGCAGGGGCTGGCTGAGGCGGGACAGGTGGAAGTCGCGGACGAGGTCCTCGGAGAGGCCGTTCGAGCCGGCCAGTCGCATGCGGCCGTTGTCGACCAGGCCCAGCACGATGCTGGCGGCGTCGAGCTGGGCGAGCAGCAGCGTGGAGGTGAGGGCCTCCGCCACGTCGTCCACCGTGACGGTGGGCGCGAGCGCGTCGCTGACATGGCCGACGATGTCGGCCTGGCGGCGGCGGTCGTTCCTGACCCGGCGCAGCTGTTCGGTCTGGTCGATGGCGCGCAGCTCCTGGCTGGCGTCCCTGATGATCCCGATGACCCGGACCGGGCGCCCCTGCGCATCGCAGACCACGTGGCCCTGGGTGTGCGTCCAGCGCAGCCACCCGTTACGGTGCCGCACGCGGAAGTAGAGGCTGAAGCTCGACCGGTCCCGCAGCGCCTGATCGACTTGCTCCTGGATCCCCGGCACCTCGTTCGGCAGCATCCGCTCGCCGAGGGTGCTGAGGCGGCCGTCGAACTCACCGGGCCGGAAGCCCATCACGGCCATGCCTGCCTGGTCGTACTGCATGATGCCGCTGGTCAGGTCCCAGGTGAAGCTGCCCATGCCGTTGGCAGCCAGGGCGACGTGCGCGGCGGCCCGGGGCTCGCCGCTCGGGCCGGTCCCGCCGGTGCGTTCGCCGAAGCGATCCATCGACTGCCTCCTGGCTCGCACAGATGTGTCGCGTCCCGTTCGGCGACAGCCGGGATTGCCGCGTCAGGCGTGGCCACACTCACCATTCTGCGGGGCGTTGAGCGCCCGCGCCCGTCATGCCTGTTTCCGGTCTGCCCGGCGACCGGCAGCCGACGTGATCAGTCCCGCCCCCACCCGGTCGCCCGCGCCCGTCATGCCTGTTTCCGGTCTGCCCGGCGACCGGCAGCCGACGTGATCAGTCCCGCCCCCACCCGGTTCTGGTTCAGTGGCCGTGGGCCTTCACCATGGCGTCGACCGCCTTGATGACGACGTCGGGACGATCGGCCGGAATGTCGTGCGAGCTTCCCTTCGCGATCACGAGATTCCGGTTGGCCGCGGCCTTCGCGAACTGTGCCTGCGCGTCTCGCCACAGCTGCGCGTCCTGAGGCGTATCGAATGGCGTCTTCGACGACGCGATCACGGTCGCCGGGACGTTCCGCGGCCAGGAAATCCCGTGGTAGGCGTGGCGCGTCGGGCCGAATTCGTCCGCGGTGGCCAGCAGCTGGCGGGTTTCCTTCGTTGCGGGCCTGCCCTTGAGCGCGGAGATCTGCGCCTCGTTCGCGGCGACGTATTTCGCTGTTTCACGGTCCGTATAGAAATTGGGCAGGCCGGCATCGACGAGCAAGGCGCCGGATATCCATGGAGGCGGACCGTTCGGGCTCTTCGCCGCCATCATGATGCCGATCTTCGGGCTCGTCCTCTACGCCACCAGCCGCCGTCCGCGTCTGGCGGTGAACGCCGCGGGGCTGTCCTACGCCACCGACCTGTTCTCGGAGGACCGTACCGACATCCCCTGGGAGGACATCCTGTCCATCGGCCTCCTCCACAAGGCCTGTCTGCTGAGCGGGGACAGCGCGGAGAACATCGAGAACATGCTGCTGATGCGCCTGCGGGAGGGTGTCACTCCGCCGCTGCCGTCCCGGGTGGCGGACGGGCAGCTCGAAAAGCTGGGGTACCACCCGATCGGCACCCTCGGGGAGTTCGGCGCCGACCCCGTGCTGCTGCGCGAGGCCGTGCACCGCTTCTCCCCGGTCCGCTACCACACCAACGCCGAACTCCTCGACCTCGACCCGCGCCTCATCCCGCTGGGGCAGCCCGGGGCCTCGCCGTGACGTGCGGCGTTCACTCGACTCGGGCCGGCAGCCGCTTACGTCATCCTGCGGACGACACCGCATCGACGCCGGTGAGTTCGGCTGACAGCTCCCACAACCGTGCGGCCCGCTCGGGATCGGCGGCCCAGGCGCTCACCCCACTGCCCAGAACCGTGTCCTTCGCGGCGGGCTCGGCGATGTCACAGTCTTCGCAGTACACGCCACCCATGCCGTCCAACTGGGGGGACGTCGCGGCCCATACCTGAGTGGCGGCGCCCTGTTCGGGCGTCTTCCAGCCGCTGTTCGTCGGGCTGTCACCGATCGCCGTTGACAGTTCTGCCAGCTCCTCCTCGGACATGTGCCGGGCCAGCTGTGTGCGGATGGTTCCCGGGTGCAGTGAGAACGCCCGCACCCCGGCGTCACGGCCCAGCGCGTCCAGACGCAGGGCGAACAAGGCGTTGGCCGTCTTCGCCTGCCCGTAGGCCTGCCATTTGTCATAGCCGTGTTCGAAGTGCACGTCGTCCCAGTGGATGTCCGACAGCTGGTGTCCGTTGGAGGACACCGAGACCACCCGGGCACCACCTCGCACGATGGCCGGCCACAGCCGGTTCACCAGCGCGTAGTGACCGAGGTGGTTGGTGGCGAACTGGGCCTCCCAGCCCGGGCCGACCCGCCTTTCCGGGCTGGCCATGATCCCGGCATTGTTGATCACCATGCCGATGTCCCGGCCCGAGGCGAGGAACAGCTCGGCGAAGGACCGCACGCTCTCCGGATCCGTCAGATCCAGCTCCGCCACCTCGACGCCGTCGATCCCGCTCACCGCCTCCTGAGCCGTGGTGCGGCGCCGGGCAGGGACGATCACATGCGCCCCCGCGCCGGCCAGGGCCCGTGTCGTCTCCAGGCCCAGCCCCGAATAACCGCCGGTCACGATCGCGAGCTTGCCGGACAGGTCGACGCCTCGCAGAACGTCGCTCGTGGTGCTCCGGGCTCCGAACCCGGTGTTGATCCTGCGCTGCTGAGTGGTCATGGAGGAAACGTACGAATGAGAGCGCACTCGAAGTCAAGCGGAGGAGGTGGAACTGCGCCTTTGCCTCTCCACAGCCGCGCTCGCCAGTCGCTGCGCCGCCCGCTCCCCGCGCCGGCCCGCGGGCTCGACTCCCCACGCCGCACCCAGACCGGTCGGCGGCATGTCGCAGTAGACCGACTCGTACGAACCGGCCGGGACGATGTACGTCTCGTGCCAGATCCCCACGCCGCCCTTGCTGCCCCGCACGCGGCGGTTGAACGCCGCCCACGCGGGGTGATGCCGCCCGCCCCGGTCGGAGGCGTAGGCGAGCAGCTTTTCGCGCGACTCCCAGTACTGCACGACTCCGTACACCCGGGGACCGCCACCCAGCCCCCGAAGGCCCAGCAGCCCGCTGTCAGCGTTCCGCGAGAGCTCCTTGAGCATGCGGGGCATCGCGGCCAAGGCCGGCAGCCAGTGGCGTACGGCGCGCCAGTGGTTGATCCGCATCCCGATGAGGAAGACGACCACATCGCCCTCCGCGGCGGCCGTGACCCGTCGCCCGGGAGTCGGTGCCATACCCATGAGATCACCCGTTTCCGATGGGACAGCGGCGCTATCCATGCTTGGATAGTTCCACTGTCCGATGGGAGGCGCAACAGCATGCGGCTGGCGAAGCTGAGCGAGCGCAGCGGTGTGTCCACCGCCACGATCAAGTACTACCTGCGCGAAGGGCTGCTCCCGCCAGGACGCAGGGTCTCCGCCACCCAGGCCGAGTACGGCGAGGACCACCTGCGGCGGCTGCGTCTGGTGCGGGCGCTGATCCAGATCGGCGGGGTCCCGGTGGCTGCCGCGCGCGAGGTCATCGCTGCTGCGGAGGACGAGTCACTGGACCACTACCTGCGGCTCGGCGCGGCGACCCGGGCGCTGCCCTGCACGGAGGCGCCCGCCGAGGACGACCCGGCGGTGAAGACCGCACGCCGCTCGGTGGAGGCGCTGCTGGAGCGGCTGGGCTGGTCATCCGACCCCGGCCTGGACATGCCCAACCCCGCCCACCAGCGGCTCATCGACTCGGTCGCCGCTCTGGTCCGGCTCGGCTACCCCTGCGACACCGAGCAACTGCTGCCGTACGGGCAGCTGGCCGCGCAACTGGCAGTCACCGACCTCGACATCGTCGAGGAGCAGCCGACCCCGACCGGGCAGATCGAGGCAGCCGTCGCCCTTACGGTGCTGTATGAACCGGTGCTGCTGAGCCTGCGGCGGATGGCCCACGCGCAGGAGTCGGCCCGGCGGTTCTGATGCGCATTCAGCGGATGCGCGCCATGGCCGAGTCCGGAGCGGCGCTGGTCGCCGCCGCGGGCGATCGCGGTTTCGCTCCGCTACCTCGGACGATCGGTGCGAGCGGAGACGTACGGTACGGCGGCACTGCCTCTGTCCGGCCGGGGCACGTCCCGGGTGGAGAGAGGCAGGTGGTGTCGTTCCCGTCAGTCGCGGTAGCGGGCGCGGCCCACCGCGGCGGCGAGTGTCAGCGGGACCGTCAGGATCGCGGCCGTCAGGAAGAGGCGCTGGTAGGCGTGGTGTTCGGCCGGCACGGCCGCGAGGGCGCTCGCCAGCGCACTCCCCACATACAGAGCCAGGCCGAACATCGCGACACCGGTGGCGCGGGCGCTGGGGGACAGGGCGGTCGCCCAGGACTGGATCGTCGAGTGCATGAACGACCAGCCGCCGCCCAGCAGTAGCGCGGTCACCACCAGCGCCGGGATGGACCTGCTCGCCGCAGCGAGGCCGAAGGCCGCGGCCATCTGGACACCGCCGGCCACGATGAGCCGCACCGGCGTCCACCGGCCGACCAGCCGCTTGACCAGCTGGGCCGCCCCCATCGAACCGACGCCGTACAGGGCGGACACCGCGCCCGCCAGCGTGGCCGATGCGCCCTGTGCCTCCAGAGCCGGCGCGACATACGTCAGGAAGCCGAGCAGCACGGCGCCCTCCAGCATCGCGACGGCCATCACGTACCACTGCCACCGTGAACGCAGGACCACGCGGATCGGGGCGAGCAGTGAACCGGCCACCGGGCGGGCGGGCTCCGGCAGCCTGCGCAGGGCGACGGCCAGATACACGGCCAGCAGCCCGGGGAGGGCGAACACCAGGCGCCAGCTCACATAGTGGGCCAGGGCTCCGGCGACCACCGTGGCCACCGCGGTACCCAGGGCGAACGCGGTCATCAGCTCACTCAGCGGCCGTTGCCGGACCGCCGCGGGGACGGTGTCCCCGACATAGGTGATGGACGCGGCGATGGACGCGGCGAAGAAGGCGCCGGCCGCGGCGCGCGCCACGACCAGTGCCGGAGCGTCCGGCGCGAGTGCCGAACACAGTGAGGCGAGCGTCGCCCCGCCGAGCGAGACCCGCATCACCCGCACCCGGCCGATGCGGTCGCTGGCCAGCCCCCAAACCGGCTGCATCAGGCCGTAGCACAGGAAGTACCCGCTGGCCGCGAGCATCACGGTCGGGAGCGAGGCACCCAGTTGGGTACCGATCAGCAGCAGCATCGGGGTGATGCAGAAGCGGTCGAAGTTGCTGACGAAGCCGGCGGTGCGCAGCAGTCGCAGTGAGGCGGCGGGCAGCCCGGTGACCGGCCCGGCGGCGTCCGACGGCGCGGTACCTGGAAGGGCGGTGCCGGGTGAGGCGGGGCCGCTGACGGGGGTGTCCACGAGATGCTCCTTAGGCTGGTGTGCCGGCCTTCCCCGACCGGCACTTTCCAGCCCATCACCCACGGCGGAGGCGGCCGGTCCTCAGCCGGTTACCCTTTCTCACACCCTGCCGGGCGCTCCGCGGTGTCGGAGCGGGGGACGGAATGCCTGCTTGAAGGAGGACCCACGGGGATGCGTGGCGGGGAACCCACGGAGAACGCGCGGCCGGGCGGCTCTTCGGTGCGTACCCGGGCCGACGGCCCTCGCCGGGAACTGGGAGCCTTCCTGCGCTCGCGGCGGGAGCGCCTAACCCCGGACGAGGTGGGGCTGCCCGGTTCGCCGAGGCGCCGCACCCCGGGCCTGCGACGCGGCGAGGTGGCCGAGCTGGCCGGGATCAGCAGCTCCTGGTACGCGTGGCTGGAGCAGGGGCGGGTCCGCACGACCGAGCAGGTGCTGCGCGCCGTGGCGCGTGCGTTGTCGCTGGACGGGGACGAGACCGCTCATGTGCTGTCGTTCGTGGAGCGCGGCACGCCGGCCGGACAGCCGCCGGGCTGGGTGTCACCGAACCTGCTGTCCCTGGTGCAGGCGTTGGCGCCGAACCCGGCGGTGGTCCTGGACCCGCACTGGGACATGCTTGCCTGGAACACCGGCTACGCAGCGCTGCTGACCGATCCGGCGCGGCTCACGCCCAAGCAGCGCAACCTGCTGTGGCTGGTGTTCCGCTGGCCGCCCGCCCGGACCCTGCTCGCGGAGTGGGAGCCGGAGGCCAGGAGTCTGCTGGGCCAGTTCCGGGCGAAGGCGGCCCGCCACCCCGACGACGTCCGGTACGCGGAGATCACCGACGAGCTGCTGACCGACCCGGACGCGGCCCGGTGGTACGGCGCCCGGGAGACGGCGGCGTTCCATCCCGCCGTACGGCACTTCAGACACCCCGCGGCGGGCGACCTCCGGCTGCGGTACGTCAAGCTCGCCGCGGTGGACGAACCGGGCCATCACTTCCTGGCCTACCTGCCCGACGACGCGCAGACGGAGACGGCGCTGGCGGGCCTCGCGGGTCCGTACGGCGGGCGGGGGCAGTCGGCCTGACGGCCGCCGGTCCGGTGACCGGGGGCCCAGGTGGCTCGCCGCCCCGCCCGGGCGCCGCGCTCAGCGCCGTGCGCGGACCCGGGCCTCTCCGCCGACCGGTTGTCAGCCGGTCAGCACCGCCTTCATCACCGAGCCCGCGGCCACCGCGGTCAGCGCCTCGGCGTGCTCCGCCAGGGGGAAGGACGTCACCAGACTCGCGAGGTCGAAGCGCGCCGTCAGCGCGGGCAGCAGCCGTACGTACTCGACCAGATGAGCACCGGTAAAGGCCCAGGAGCCGATGACGTCGAGCTGTCGGTACACGATCTGGTGCGGGTTGACGGGGGTGTCCCCGGCGTCGGTGTACTGGCCGATGATGAGGTAACTGCCGCCGCGTCGTGCCAGGGTGAGGCCCTGACCCACGGCCGCCGGCACTCCGGCGCACTCGATCACGAGGTCCGCCCCGGCCCCGCCGGTGGCCGCCCGCGCCTCGCGCAGGATCTCCTCGGGGCCGGCGGCGCCGGTGATGTCCAGGTGTACGTCACCGATACCGGCCGCGGCGGCCTGCGCCAGGCGCCCGGCGGGCCCGCCGACCACGATGACCTTCGCCGCGCCTGCCAGTTGGGCGAACGCCGCGGCGGCGAGACCGACCGGTCCGCTGCCCTGCACCACCACGACCTCCCCGAGCCGTACCGGCCGGCGCTCGAACAGCGCGTGTGCGACGGTGGGCCCGGCGCAGGCCAGGGACATGGCGGCGAGCGGATCGATGGTGTCGGCGAGTTTCACCACGGTGGTGCCTGGCTGCAACACGATGTGGTCGGCCCAGGAGCCGGACAGCTCCGGCCCGTCGGCGAGTGAACGGTTGACGCCGTAGGTGCGTCGTTTCTCGCACAGCGTCGGTTCCCGGTGCAGCCGGCACGGCTGGCAGACGCCGCAGGCGACGGAGGACGCCCACATCACCGTGTCCCCGGCGGCCAGCGGTGCGCCGGCGGCATCCTGGTGGTCTCCGGCACCCAACTCGCGTACGACCCCCAGGCCTTCGTGACCAAGGACCAGCGGCACGGGAATGTCCAGATGGCCCTGGCACAGGTGCAGGTCGGTGCCGCAGATCCCGCCGTAGCCGCAGGCGACGATCATGCCGCCGTCGGGAGCCGGTGGGAGGCCGAAGGTACGCAGGCGCAGCGGTTCGCCGAACTCCTCCAGGACGACGGCGCGCCCGGTGCCGGCCGTCATGCCGTCACCGTTTCGAGCGTCTGCGAGAACGGCACCGGCAGGGCGCGCAGCGGCTCGGTGTCCCGGCACACGACGTGCGCGGGACGGGCCTCGCCGGACGGGCGCGGCAGATTGGCCGTGTCGTTGTAGGTGGCGATGAGCAGCCGACGGGTGAACGGTGACATGTTGGGTGCCGAGCCGTGCACGATCTCCGGCGAGAAGAGGACCACGGAGCCCGCCGGGCCCTTGGGGCTCGTCATACCGTGGCGGTCGACGTGCTCGGCGAGCTGCTGCGGGGTCAGCGATATGTCATCGGGGTCCAGGTGCTGGTCGGACCTGGCGGAGTCCGCCCGGCCCTCGCGGACGAGCCCACCCTGCTGGGAGCCGGGCAGGAAGATGACCGGCCCGTTGAACTCGGTGACGTCGTCCAGGAAGACGCCGACGTTGACCTGCCGGGGGGCGGGCAGCCCGTCGGCGAGACGCCAGGCCAGGTAGTCCTGGTGCCAGGCCCACTTGTCGCCGCCGAAGGCCGGCTTGGCGTTGATCTTGAATTGGTAGATGTAGACGTCGTCGCTGAGCAGCTGCTGGACGGGGTGGAGGACCCGCGGATCGCGGATGAGGCCGGCGTACTCCGGCTGCCGCTGGTGCGAGGAATACACCGCACGGACCTCCTTCCCGCCCTCCTCGGTCACGACCTGGGGGCCGGGAACCCTGCTGTCACGCTCGAAGGCGGAGCGCAGCGCCGCCACCTCTCGCTGGTCCAACAGGGATTCCAACAGGAGGAATCCGTTGGATCGGTAGTGGTCGACCTGGACCTGGTTCAGTCGCATGCTGGTGCTTCTCCTGAGAATGAGGGAGGAATCGATGGATGGCCGTCAGCCCATGAAATGGCCGCCGTCGACGATGAGTTGCTGTCCCGTGACATAGCCGCTGCGGGCAGTGACCAGGAACTCGAGGGCGTCGGCGATGTCCGCCACGGTGCCGAGCCGCCGTTCGGGGATGGTCTCCAGAACGGCTGCCCGCCGGCTCGGCTCGTCGAGCCGGTAGCGCTCGGTGACCTCCTGGGTGTCGGTGAACCCGGGGAGCAGGGCGTTCACCCTGATGTGCGGGGCCAGTTCGAGGGCCATGCACTTGGTGAGCTGGAGCAGTCCCGCCTTGCTCGCGCAGTAGTTGGCACCGTCCGCTCGCGGCCGGATGGCCGTGGTGGAGGCGACGTTGACGATGCTGCCCCCGCCCGCGGCGGCCATGGCGGGTGCCAGTGCCCGGCTGAGGCGGAACGGGCCGGACAGATTGGTGGCCAGGACTGTGTCCCAGTCCTCCCCGGTCATGGCGAGGAAGGGCCGGTCGCGGTTGACACCGGCGTTGTTGACGAGGACACCGGGAGCGCCGTGCTCGGCGGTGATGCGGGCGCACACGGAACGGATCTCGTCGGGGCGCGTGACATCGCAGCGCAGCGCCTCGATCCGCCCGTCACCGGCTCGTACGGTCTGCTGTGCGGCGTTCTCGTCGCCGCGGTAGAGGGCGACGACTTGGTGGCCGAGGGCGGCGAGGCGCAGGCTCAGCGCCTGTCCGATACCCCGGGTGCCGCCGCTGACGACGGACATGGTCATGGTGACTCCTGACGTGGCCGCTTCGCGAGACGGCCCTGGGTCGAGGTCAGTCGGCGATCAGGTCGCCGCGCATCAGGCCGGATCCTTCGGGCACCGCGGCCGGGTCGCCACCGATGTCCATGACGGTGTTCCGCTCGTCGACGAAGACGACGCTGGGGACGAACGTGGTGGCCTGCTCGTCCTTCATGGCGGCGTAGGCGATGATGATGACCCGGTCGCCCGGGCTGATCAGCCGGGCCGCGGCACCGTTGATGCCGATCACGCCGGAACCGGCCCGGCCCTCGATGACATAGGTGGACAGCCGGGACCCGTTTTCGATGTCGACGATGTCGACCTTCTCGCCGGGGAGCAGGTCGGCCGCCGCCATCAGGTCGGAGTCGACGGTCAGCGAACCGACGTAGTGCAGGTCGGCCTGGGTGACGGTGGCACGGTGGATCTTCGACTTCATCATGGTGCGGTCCACGGTGTTCCTCGCTTCGGATGGTTGATGAGGGGTCGTGCGGTCGAGCGGTGCGGTGGTCAGGACGGCCAGGTGGCATAGCGGCGCATGCCGTAGAGCAGGGGCGGCTCGCTGTCGGCCGGCGCTGCCAGGTGGGTGCGCAGCACCTCGGCGATGACGACGGTGTGGTCACCGGCCGCGGTGAGACGGGTGACCCGGCACTCGGCGACGGCATGCGCGTCGTCCGGCAGGACCGGCAGGCCGGTGCCCGGCGATGGCAGCCAGGGGACGCTCGTGAAGCGCTGAGCGGCCGGCCCGGCGAACGCCTCGGCGGCGCGCCGTCCGGGGCCGTGCAGGAAGTTGACGGCGAAGGCGCCGCGTGCGGCGATCACCGGCAGGGTGCTGCCGGACGTCGAGGCACACAGCAGGAGCTGCGGCGGATCGAGGGAGACCGAACACAGGGCGGTGCAGGTGAAGCCGTGTGGCGCGCCCCGGTCGTCGCTGGTGGTGACGACGGTGACGCCGCTGGGGTGGGCGCCCATCAGGGCCCGGAACGCGTCGCGGGTGACAGCCGTGTCGTGGGCCACCGGGGTTACCACGAGAAGGCCCGGGCGTCGTAGAGGTTGACGCCGACGGCTGCCTTGCCGAGGTATTCCAGGCACTCGCGCGGTTTGGCCGGCATCACATGGGCGAACGCGCTCTCACGGACGAGGCGTTCCAGTGGGTGACTGCGGCTGACGGCCGCCGAGCCGCAGATGCGTACCGCGTCCTGCGCCAGTTGCGGCCCGACCTCGCCGACGACGTACTTGGCGGCGTGCACCGCGGCGTTCGCCTCCAGACTGCCGCGTTCGGCGTCGACCAGATCACCCGCCTCGTGGACCAGCGCGCGGGCCGCCCTGAGCCGGGCGGACATCCGGCCGAGCTCCTGCTGGATGACCGGCGACGCGGCGCGGGCCGGGTCGGCGGTGACGTGGTCGGTGGCAATCCGGAACAAGGCCTCGGCGATGCCCAGATAGGCACCGGTGTACCCGGCGATCATCCAGTGCGGTTCGCGTACGACCTTGAACAGCGACATGCCCTCGACGCCGAGGTACAACCGGGAGCGGGGCACCGTCACCGCGTCCAGCGTCATCGGGGCCGTGCTGGTGCCGTACATCGCCGACATGCTGTGCACGGCGCCGAAGGAGACACCGGGGTCATCGGCGGCGACGACGAAGTGCGACACGTCACCGGTGTCCTCGACGCCGTCGTCGGCGGCGGCCGCGACGACGTAGTAGTCGGCGGCGCCGGCCAGCGACACGAAGGACTTCCTGCCGTTCAGGACGTAGCTCTCGCCGTCGCCGGAGAGGCAGTAGCGCGTGCTCATGCCGCGGAGCTTGGCACCACGGCCCGTCTCGGACGTCGCGGAGGCGAACAGTTTGCGCCCGTGGACGACCTCGTTCAGCATCCAGCTGCGGAACTCAGCAGCAGCAGGTGGCAGTTGAGCGCCCGCCGCGTCGGCCAGCGCGCCGATCACGACGTTGTGCATGTTGAATCCGAGGGCCGCGGCGCCGTTGTGGGCGCCGAGTTCGGCCAGCACCCGCCAGTAGGCGCCGAAGCCGAGGCCCGCGCCGCCCGCGTCACGCGGAGCGAGCAGTGCGAGGAGGCCGGATGCGCGCAGGACGTCGTAGGTCTGGTGGCCGTCGGAGCGGCCGGCGTCCACGTCCGCGGCGAGAGGGGCCAGGGCCGCACCCGTCTCGGCGGCGTGTTTCAGGATGTCGTCAAGAGATGTCGGCAGCGTCATCGATGTCCTTCGGGTCAGTTTTCGACGGGTAGGCCGAGCTGGCGGGCGATGCCCACGCGGAGCAGGTCGTTCGGCCCGGCGTAGGCGAGGCCGGCCATGGGTCCTGCGAAGTCCGCGGCCAGCGCGGAGTCGGGGAGGAAGGCCCGGACCCCCGACAACCTCGCGGCGTGCTCGGTCAGGCTCACGAAGTCCTCCGACACCGAGATCTTGGTGAGGGCGGCCTCGGTGGCCAGTTGCCGGGCCGGAGTGCCGGCGTCGAGCCTGGCGGCCATGGCGTACAGCTGGACGCGGGAGCGGTGCAGGGCGAGCGCCATGTCACTGATGCGGGCGGCGACCTGGTGACTCGCGCCCATCCGGCGCCCGAAGTGTTCCCGGCCGCAGGCCCAGTCGACGGTACGCGCGAGCGTGCGGTGCATCTGCCCGAGTGCGTACCCGAAGATGACCGAGCGCTCCCAGGCGGTGGTCGAGGCCATCACGGCCAGCCCGGAACCCTCCTCGCCGATCAGCGCGGCGGCCGGCAAGCGGACGCCGTCGAAGAACAGTTCACCCATCGGCGCGGTCGACAGCGCGGTCTTGGTGAAGGAGTCGCCGCGCGTCACTCCCGGTAGGTCGAGGGGGAAGAGGAACGCCGAGAGGGCGAACGGGGAGCGGCCCTCGGACGTGCGGGCGAAGACGATCGCGCGGTCCGCGACCGGGGCGGCGGTGATGAAGGTCTTGGCGCCGTCGAGGACGTAGCCGTCCCCTTCTCGACGTGCGCGGGTCGCCATGGACAGCGGGTCGCTGCCCCCCTTGCGTTCGGTCAGCGCGTGGCAGAGCAGCACCCTGCCGTCCTGGACGTCGTCGAGTGCGCGCCAGGCCTCCGGGGACAAGGTGGCGCGCAACGGGAACTGCATACCGAAGATCTGGGAGGCGAGGGCGTAGCAGACGCCGGGGTCGACGCCGGCCAGGCCGATGCCCTCGATCATGGCGAGAGAGCGGGTGACGGGGCCGGGACCCTCGGCGCCGGATTCCGCCAGGCGCAGAACACCGAGTTCGGCCATGGCCTGCCACTGGGCGGCGAAATCCTTGTCCGCGACCGCGTCCCAGGCGGGCGCGGCCAGGCGGCGGTAGTGGTCGACGACCTGTTCGCTGCGGGGGTCGCCGGTACGCAACGGAACGGCGGCGACGGCGCTCACACGCGGCTCCTGGGGGCGAGGTTTCCGATGGCCGTCCACAAGGTCCCAGGAGTACGGAAGTTGGCGGCCACGATCTCGGTGTCAGGCAGTGAGACGCCGGCTTCCTTGTCGAGGGCGGCGACGATCTCCATGATGGCCAGCGAGTCGATGAGGCCCATTTCCAGGAGCGGGGTGTCCGCGTGGAGGGATCGCGGGTCCTCGTTCCGGCTCCAGGTGATGCGGCTGCTGATGAGCGTGCAGAGGTCTTCGACGCTGTTCATGTCCGGGTCTCCTGCGAGGGGTCGGGTGCGGGGAAGGCGGCGGCGCTGAGGGCGCGGCGGTCGGTCTTGCCGCTGGTGGTGGTGGGCAGGGTGGTGACGGGGACGACCCGGTCGGGGAGCATGCGCTGAGGCAGGACGTCCCGCAGCCCGGCCAGGATGTGCCGTTCCGTCGCGTCGGTCCGGGCGTACACCCAGAGCTGGCCGGCGTACTCACCGTCCTTGGCGACGACGGCCGCGGTGGTGACGCCCGGCAGTTCGATGACGGCGCTCTCGATGTCCAGCAGGTCGATGCGGTGGCCGCGCCGCTTGACCTGGGAGTCACGCCGGCCGCGCAGGAAGACCCGGCCGTCGGGCGTGATCCGGCCGAGGTCGCCACTGGCGTAGGCGCGGCGGGTGACGCCGTCGCGGAACGTCACGCCGACCGTGGGATCGCTCAGCTCACCATCGCGCAGATATCCCTGGAACACGGTGGGTCCGGCGATGTGGATCTGACCCTCGCCGTCGGTGGGCCGGCCGTCCTCGTCGAGGACGTCGAGGTGGACGTCTCCGATACCGCGCCCGATGGTCAGTTCCCGGTCGGCGGTCCAGTCGGCGGGTATCCGGTGATAGGTACAGGCGTTGGTCTCGGTGGGCCCGTACAGGTTGTAGAAGGGCACCCCGTCCAGCAGACGGAGGTACCGCTCCAGGAGGGGAGGGGCGAACGCCTCCCCGCCGAATGCGGCGACGCGCAGGTGCGCCGGCCGGGCGTCGGCGAGGCCACCCTGTTCGAGCAGGTTGTGGTAGAGGGACGGCACGGCCATGAACGCGGTGATCCGCTGCTCGTTGAGCCAGCCGACCACATCGCGCGGAAAGGCGCGCAGGACGTCGGGCATCAGGACGGTGCAGGCACCGGTGGCGGCGGCGCTGAACAGGTCGAAGGTGGTCAGGTCGAAGGTCAGGGCGGCCTGCGAGCCGATCCGGTCGGCGGGCGTGAGGCCGAACTCGGCGGCGGCCCACAGCGCGTAGTGGGCGACGTTCTCGTGGGAGAGAAGGACGCCCTTCGGCCACCCGGTGCTGCCGGAGGTGAAGAGGATGTAGCCGCCCCGGTCGGTGGGCGCGGGCAGGGGTGCGGGGCGCTCGTCGGGGTGAAGGACGCGGAGCCAGTTCAGACCGTGGTCGAGGGCGCCCTCGTCGGCCGGTGCGCCGCCGCGGGCGTGGGCGGTGGCCCGCTGCCCGGCGGCCAGCGAGCGGTCGGTGGTCAGCAGGAAGGACAGTCCGGCGTTGCGCACCATACGGGCGGTCCGCTCGGGCGGGTCGGCGACGTCGAGGGGAGCGGCCACCGCGCCGGCGCGCAACGCGCCGTAGAGGGCGATGACCGTGGCCGGCGTCTTGGCTGCGTACACGCCGACCCGGTCGCCCGCGGCAACGCCGACGCTCGCCAGTCGCGCGGCCAGAGCGTCCACAGCACGGTCGAGCCGGGCGTACGTCCAGCTTTCGCCGGCGCCCTCGAGGGCCGGGCGGTCGGGGTGAAGCCGGGCGGAGCGGGCCAGCAGCGCGTCGAGACGCGGTGCCACGGTGGTGGCGGTCATCGGCCGCTCTCCACGGCCGCGCCGGCGGTGTGTGCGGCGAGGAAGTCCCGGGCGGTGTCGATGACCAATTCGGTACGCACGAGGTAGGGGTAGTGGTCACAGCCCTCGGGCACCAGTCGACGCACGGGGCCGCGTACCGAGCGCTCCACGGAGTGGATCTGGTCGAGCGAGCCGTACTCGTCCGCGTCGCCCTGGATCAGCAACACTGGTGCCGTGACGTCGAGATCGTCCTCGATGGACCAGTCGCGGAAGCCGCGCGAGAGCCACACCTCGCTCCAGCGGGTGAAGACCGTGGCCGGGTCGTTGTGCACCAGGGCCATCTTCCGGGCCAGCGGGCCGGCGGCGTAGGAGGCCCGGGCGGCCTCGATGCCCAGACGGTTCTGCTCCTCGAAGTACATGTGCGGTCCCATGGCGACCACGGCTTCCACCGGGCGGACGGACGCGTACAGCAGAGCGATGGAGGCGCCGTCACTGTGGCCGACGAGGACCGGGTGGTCGATGCCGAGCGCGTCGAGAAGTTCGGGCAGCACCCCTTGGGCGTGCACGTGCATGTAGCGGTCGGTGCGCGGCAGCGGGTCGGGTCCCGAACCGCCGTTGCCGTGGCGGGAGTAGACCAACGCGCGCCGTCCCGTCGCGGCGGCGAGCTGGGCGGGGAACCGGCCCCAGGCGGCGATGCAGCCGAGGCCGCCGTGCAGGAAGACCAGGGGCGCCAGATCCGGGTCGCCGTCGATCAGGACGTGTTCGAGCGGGCCATTGCGCGTCTCGATTATCGGCACATCAATATCCTTGTCGCTGTCTTGGGTGTCAATGGTCGTACCGCCGGCGCGAATAGATGATTGCGAACTGGACAGTTGAGCAATAAACGTTCGAATGGGCAACGTGATGCCGCCGGACCACCCCAACGCGTTCCTTTACGCGACGAGGTGAGAACGGCTCTGCCCGGCGCATCCGGTAACCCGTGGTGCGGGGTCTCGCGGGATGGGCAGGGAAAGCGGAAAAGGGCGACCGGAGCGCGCGGCGGGTGTCACCTGGGCCGGCGTGCAAGCGGCGGAAGACAGGCGGGGATGCGGAAGTGTCCGGCGGAGCCGACGGCAGGGGAAGGAAATGCCCCACTCGGAACCCGTCCGGACCGCATCGGACCGACCACGCCGCGCCTACCACCCCTCGGGGTGCGCGCTGTTGGTGACCAGGGGCCATCCTTCCGTCTCGGGTCGGCGGCGCTATGTGCCGCCGCGCGGACGCGTCAGCTGCCGGTCGCCCCACTGACCGGGCGACCAAATTCTTTTACTCTCTTTTTGTCGAGCTTTTCCGCTCCGTCAATCTGGAGATCACCACGAAAACACCGCATCACATACCCCCGTTGATCACATCGATCGGTATCCGATCGCGCTGGTCGGCCTGTCGAGCGCTGCACCGGATAGTTCGTCCGTTCGCGACACCAGAAGAGTAGGCAACGCGACCCGGGTTGGAGAAATGACATTGCTGATGCACCTATACGCTTAAAGAATGAACATCGACCTGCGTCACCTACGCTGCTTTCTGGCGGTCGCCGCGGAGGGCGGCTTCACCGCGGCTGGACACCGGATGCATCTGGGCCAACCGACTCTGACTCGCAACATCCGTGCCCTGGAGCAGTCGTTGGGCGTCCGGCTGTTCGATCGCACCACCCGCAGAACAGAGTTGACCGAAAAGGGTGGCGCGCTGCGGGACGCGGTCGCCCCGCTGCTGAACCAGCTGGACGCGGTCCTGACGGACCTGCGGGAAGGAGAAAAGCTGCGCGTCGGGTTCAGCTGGGGCCTGCCCGAGGGGTTCTCCCGTGTCGCCGCCCGGTTCGCGGAGGAAACCGGGATCGAAGTGGAGTTCATCCGTTGCGACACGCTTCTGGCCGGCCTGGACACGGGAGTGGTCGATCTAGGACTCCTGCGCGGCGAGGAGCTCCCCAAGGGCCTGCGCGGGGTCTTCCTCTATGAGGAGTCCCGCGTCGCCGCCATCCCCGCCGGCTGGCGACTGGCCGAGCGCCCACGGCTCGACTGGACGGAGCTGGCGCAATGGCCGCTGGTCATCAACACCGTCAGCGGGACCACCTTCCCGGACATGTGGCGGGACGGCGGACAGCCGGAGATCGGTGCGGAATGCCGCAACTTCGATGAGTGGCTGGAGAAGGTGGCCGCCGGCCTGGGTGTGGGTACCGCCCCCACCTCCGCCGCCCGGCGCTACACCCACCCGGGCGTCCGTCTGGTCCCGCTGGCCGGAGCGCCCACTGTCCGTACCCACCTGGCCCATCCCTCGCACGGCGCGCATCCCCAGGCCACCCGCTTCGCCGACCAGGTGTGGCGAGCGGCGGACGCGCTGCTGACCGGCCCCGCGACCGTCCGGCCGGAGCCGGAGGGCTGACAGGCCGTCACGGTGACCGTCTCACACACCGGCAGGTGGCCGTGCACATGGGCACGCTGTCGGGACGGGCATCGTAGGGACGCGTTACGGCTGGTGGACCCGGACCATAAGCGCCATCAGCTGCTCACGTTCGGCCGCGCTGAGCGGGGCCAGCAGCTCGGCGTTGGCCTGTTCGGCCAGTTCGGCGCAGCGCTTCAGGGTACGTACGCCGGGTGGCGTCACCGTGACCGCGTTCTTACGGCGGTCCCGAGGATCGGGTTCCCGTACCACCAGCCCGCTCTTTTCCAGGTGGTTGAGCAGAAGGACCACGTCCTTGGCGTCGATGGCCAGCCGGCGCACCAAGTCCGCCTGGGCGACCGGGCCGTATTCGGCCACCGCCGCGAGCACGGCGTGCTGCGGCAGCTTCAGTCCCTCCCCGGCGATCGCCTCGGCGACCAGGCTCCGGCCGCGCGCCGCCACCCGGCCGGCCAGCCAGCTCGGCAGGGACTGGATGTGCTCCAGGGCGTGCAGCCGTTCCGTACGCGTCATGGCAGCAGGCTATCCCGAAACCATTGGACTTCCCAATGAGTTCCTCCTATGCTGGCCATTCGTTGGGAGACCCAATGAATACTCGTTTCCTGTCCACCGCACCCGGAGGTGCCCATGCGTCGTGTCCGCTACCAGGTCAACGGCGGCCCCGAAGTCCTCTTCACCGAGGACGTCCCGGCCCCCGAGCCCGGCCCGGGAGAGCTGCTCGTCCGTAGTGAGGCGGTCGGCGTCACGCTGCCCGTCGTACGGAAGGTGCGCGAAGGGGCCGGGCCCGGCCCCCTCAGCGGCGAGGTGGCCGGCACCGTCGCCGCGGTCGGTGAAGGCGTCACCGGTTTCGCCGTGGGTGACCGCGTCACCGGCCTCTGTTTTTCCCACGCCTACGCCGAACTGGCAGTCCTGCACAGCGGGATGGCGTCCCCCGTCCCTGATCGGGCGACCGCCGTCGACGCCGTGGCCCTGGTCCGCAGCGGTCTGGTGGCGCGCGGGGCGTACGAGGCCGGCCGGCCCGGCTCCGGTGATGCCGTTCTGGTCACCGCGGCGGCCGGCGCGGTCGGTACCCTCGCCCTGCAGTACGCGAAAGCGTGCGGTGCGTCCCGGGTGGTCGCCGCCGTCGGCAGCGCGGACAAGGCGGATCTGGTCCGGGCGCTGGGCGCCGACGAGGTCGTGCTCTACGACGACGAGTCCTGGGGCGATCCGGTCGACATCGTCCTGGACGGGGTCGGCGGCGAACTCCTCGGTCCCGCGGTACGCGCCCTCGCCCCCGGCGGCCGGCTGGTCGCCTTCAGCTCGGGCGGCGGCACCATCGACGCGTACGAACTGCTGGTCCGCAGCGCCTCGGCCATCGGCTTCCAGGTGGCCGCCATCGCACGGGGCAGGCCCGAGCTGTACGGGCGCTGGCGCGACGAGCTCTGGGAGCTGCACCGGAGCGGCACGCTGGTCACTCGCGTGCACGCCGAAATCCCGCTCGCCGAGGCAGCCAGGGCCCACGAGATCATCGAGTCCCGCCGCAACCTCGGCAAGGTCGTCCTGGTCGACCGCGACTGACCGGGGCCTGCCGCTACGCCCCGTGGCACCCCCGGTAGGCGACCGCCGACCCGCACCAGCACGGGGCGTTGCGGGAGGGCGGCCAGGAGACCGCGCGGCCGCGGGCGGCCAGCGTGGTGGCGTACTGGGGGAGGAGGTCGGCGTTGGAGGGGGAGGCGTGTTCGGAGGCGGCGAAGGCTTCGTAGGACGGGACGCTGCCCGAGACGATGCCCAGGTTCGTGGTGCCACCCGCCGACAGCTCGCGCAGGGCGGACTCTATGTCGGTCAGGTGCGTCTTGTGCGAGGGGTACTCGGACCGCAGAGCCGGGTACCCGGCGAGGAGTTCGGTGAGTTCGGCGGCCGGCCAGTGCAGCACGGCCACCGGGAACGGGCGGGACAGAGCAGCCCGGTACGTGCCCAACTCCGACTGCAGGCGGGCGATTTCGGCCCGGAGGACGGCGGGATCGTTGGAGCCGAGGGCCCAGAGGCGTTTCGGGTCGTGGAGTTCGTCGAGGCTGATGTCGCCGGTGTGCAGGGTGTCGGCGAGGGCGTCCCAGTCGTCGTGCTGGTTGCCCTTGAGGCGGCTGACCCGGTGCCGGCCGGTGAGCAGCGCCCGGGCCGCGTAGGGCACCTCTTCGGACGGGTCGACCAGCAGGGTCAGTGCTGTGGTGAAGGTCTCATGGGCCGCGTCCAGTTCGTCATGGGCCTCCAGGGTCTCCGCGACGATGGCCCAGGCGGCCGGGTCCTGCGGGGAGGAGGCACGGACGCCGTTGATGATGGCGCGGGCCTCCGCCTCGTGCCCGTACTCCCAGAGGTTCGCCGCCTGCAGGGCCTTGACCAGCGGAAGGTTCACGCCGGGGACGGTCAGCAGCTGGTCGTAGAGGGTGGTGGCTCCGGCGCGGTCGTCGGCCAGCTCCAGATGGGCGGCGGCCTGCAGCAGCAGCGGTTCCTGGTCCTCGGGATACTGCGCCGCGGTACGCAGCAGGCGCTCGGCTTCGGCGGTGTGGGCGGCAGGGGTGTCGGGGCGCATGGACCACACCGTACTGCGGTGGACTGGTGTGCGGTCAGGGTGCGTATGGAGCGGGGCGCGCAGAAGCCCGGCTGCCGGCCGGTGGCGGGTGCGGCCGCGCTGAGCGCTGCCGGCCGCCTGGGCCCGCTCAACTGCCGCACGCACGGACCCGCTCACGCGAGCGGGCTCAGGGTCCCGGTGCGTCGCGAGCTCCGGTTCGCGGGATCTCCGTGCCACTGGACGCGATTGCGGTCGAGTCCCACTCCGCCGCCGGTGATGCGGTTGTGCGCCTGGCAGGCGGCGACGGCATGCGCGATGAAGGTGTGGAGCTCAGCGGGGCTGACGGGGGTGCCGGCGGGCCTGCTGGTGAGGCCGGCGATCAGCGTGTTCAGCTGTTCCAGCTCTGCGGAACGGGGCGTGATGGCCCCCTCACTGTCGTAATTGGGGTCGATGCCGGCGCCCGGGTCGTCCGTCCTGTTTCCCGGCTCGGGGCCGACGGCGTAGTTGGCCGGGAGGTTCTTCAGGGCGTCCGACACGGCCTGCAGACTGCTCGAGCCGGAGGTAAAGGCCGTCGGGGAGTGTGGCTTCAGGGCCTTCACGACATCGCCCCGCTGTGTCGCGGTGAGCATCGCCGCGAACTCTGCGAGCTTCGATTTGGGTGCGATGTGGTGCAGCGTGTGGACGAGCGGGTCACCGGGGTACTGCTGCTTGAGGGCCTTGAGCGCACCCTTTGTCTGCTTGTTCTTCCAATCGCCGGCCCGCTGCACCGCGGGGGCGTCCTGCTGATGGCCGCAGCCCGCGCCGTGCTGGTGGAGGTCCTGCTCGATCAGGCGGCTCACCGCCGCATTGCCGATGCTGCGCTGCAGGGCGCGCAGCGACAGCGGCGACCGGCCGCCCCGTCCCGCGGTCACGTCCGTGGTCACGTCCGCAGGGCGGACGGCGGCGGCGCGGGACGCCCGGGCGCGGGCCTGGTCGGCGTCGGATGTCTTGTCGCGGTCATGCGCGCGCATGGGAGCGGACCTTCCTGGAAGCGGGCTTCGGCCGGGAGCCAAACCTCATGGGTACCTCGGCGGGACACCGCCGGGGAAGGTACCCGGGGGCAGCCTTCGTTGCCCGTACCGGCGCGGCCGGCGGTGGGCCGGCCACACGACCCGGTCGCGACGACTCGTGTATAACGGCTGGAGGTACGCACCAGCTTCGCGAGGGGAGGAAGACCGTGGCCGGACGCCTGATGCGCCTGTCCCGCCCGGCAGCCGCGCTGCTGTTCTTCCTCGTCGCCGATGTGCTGCTCGTCGAGGGCGGCCTGCTGTCGTCCGCCGTCGCGCTCGCCGCGACGGCCGCGGTCGGCTCCGCGCTGGCCGCCTGCGCGCTGGTCGTGTCGCGCCAGGTGCCCGCCGTGCCGCGCACCAGGGTCCGCACCGCGATCCGGGACCGCGAGCGGCGTACGGCCTTCCTGCCGCAGCGTGATCCGGACGCCTCGGGCCCGCCCAGGCCCCGAGCACCCGGTCGTCCCGTCCTGACGACCGCGTAGGGCCTCACGCCTCACTCTTCCGCTCACCCCGCGGTTCGTCACGCCGACATGTCCGTCTGTCCGGCCTGCGACGAGACCCCACGGAGGGCTCCCGTGTCATCGATCTTCAGCGCGTTCGCCGATCTGGTCGCGCACCTCGCCGATCTGCTCCAGCCGCTCTTCCACGGTTCGGCCACCGCCGCCGCGATCATCCTCTTCACCGCCTGCGTCCGACTCGCCGTGCACCCGCTGTCCCGGGCCACCGCCCGGGGCCAGAAGGCCCGCGCCAGGATCGCGCCGCGCGTCGCCGAACTGCGCAAGAAGCACGCCAAGGACCCGAAGCAGATGCAGAAGGCCGTGATGGAACTGCATGCGGAGGAGAAGATCTCCCCGCTCGGCGGCTGCCTGCCCAGCCTGCTGCAGATGCCCGCCTTCTTTCTGCTCTACCACCTCTTCTCCAGCTCCCACATCGGATCGAGCACCAACACCCTGCTCGGTCACACGCTCCTCGGCAGCCCGCTCGGCGGCCGGCTCAAGGACGCCGTCGGCCACGGCGGGCTGCTCGGCGAGCAGGGCGTCGTCTACCTGGTGCTCTTCGTGATCGTCGCCGCCGTCGCCACCTTCAACTACGGACGCACCAAGCGGATGATGGCCGCCTCGCCGAATCCGCTGCCCGAGGGGCCCGGCGCCGGCGCGATGTCCACCATGAGCAAGGTGATGCCGCTGATGTCCTTCGCAACCCTGCTCACCGTGGCGTACGTGCCGCTCGCCGCCGCGCTGTACGTGGTCACCAGCACCACCTGGACCGCCATCGAGCGGGCCGCCCTGTACCGGGACACGCTGCCCGCCGGGGCCGTGGTGAGCAGCCCGATGTAACCGCGGCGGGCGGAGGGACGCGCTCCAGGCCGAAGGGCACGGTCCAGCTTGTGAACGGGGTCTTGCGGAGTGGACTGCCAAATTGGAGGATCAGCCAATCCCCCGATGGCCGCATCCCATCGGCCGGGCCGGTCGAAATCGTTGGGAGACTGACCATGAAGTTGCTCCGAGTCGGAACCGCCGGGGCCGAGCGCCCCGCCCTGCTGGACGAGCGCGGAATCCTGCGCGATCTGTCGGGCCTCGTCACCGACATCGACGGTGACCTGCTGGCCGACGAGGCCGCGCTCTCCCGGGTACGTGCCGCGGCGGCTGCCGGTGTACTGCCCGCGATCGAAGGGGAGGGGCTGCGGACCGGGCCGCCGGTCGCCCGTATCGGCAAGATCGTCTGCGTCGGACTGAACTACCACGACCACGCCACCGAGACCGGCGCGGCGATTCCGTCCGAGCCGATCCTCTTCATGAAGGCACCCGACACGGTGGTCGGTCCCGACGACACCGTGCTGGTGCCGCGCGGCAGCGCGAAGACCGACTGGGAGGTCGAGCTCGCGGTCGTCATCGGGCGCACGGCCCGCTATCTGGGGTCGGCCGAGGAGGCGCTCGGGCATGTGGCCGGATACACGATCGCCCACGACGTCTCGGAACGCGAGTTCCAGATCGAGCGTGGCGGCCAGTGGGACAAGGGCAAGAACTGCGAGACCTTCAACCCGCTCGGCCCGTGGCTGGTGACAGCCGACGACGTGCCCGACCCGCAGGCGTTGCCGCTGAAGCTGTGGGTGAACGGTGAGCTGAAGCAGGACGGCAAGACCGCCGACCAGATCTTCCCGGTGGGTGAGGTGGTGCGCTACCTCAGCCAGTTCATGACCCTCTACCCCGGTGACGTCATCAACACCGGCACCCCGGCCGGGGTGGCCATGGGGCAGCCCGAGCCGAAGCCGTATCTGCGGGCGGGCGACGTGGTGGAGCTCGAGATCGGCGGTCTGGGCAAGCAGCGGCAGGTACTGCGCTCGGCTTAGCCGGCCGGTTCCTCCGGCCGGTTCATCCGGTTCGTTCAGCGAGCCGGTTCAGCCCGGTGAATCGGGGGAGGGGCGCGCGCCCCTCCCCCGATTCACAGCCGCACCGTGGTCCCCTCCCGCGCGGAACGGCGGGCGGCCTCCAGTACGTCCAGGGTCGCCGCCGCTTCCGTCACGGTGACGGGCGGCCGGCCGCCGGTGCGCAGGGCGTGGGCGACCGCTGCGTAGTACGCCGGGTAGTCGCCGGGCAGCGTCGGTACGACCGCGCCGCCGCCGGTCAGCGGGGACTCGCCGGAACCGAGGCGGCCCCACTGCGACTCCGGCTCCTCGCCCCAGACCTCCCCGGCGGTGGCCGGTCGTCTGCCCTCGCGGAGGGCGGCCTCCTGCGGGTCCAGGCCGTACTTCACATAGCCGGCCGTCGAGCCGAGCACCCGGAAGCGCGGCCCGAGCTGGGCGGTGGTGGCCGAGACGTACAGATGGGAGCGGACGCCGTTCGCGTGGGTGATCGCGATGAAGGTGTCGTCGTCGGCCTGCGCGCCCGGGCGGCGTACGTCCGACTCGGCATACACCCGGACGGCGGGGCCGAAGAGGACCAGGGCCTGGTCGACGACGTGACTGCCCAGGTCGTACAGCAGCCCGCCGATCTCCAGCGGGTCGCCGGACTCGCGCCAGCCGCCCTTCGGCCGGGGACGCCACCGCTCGAACCGGGACTCGAACCGCTGCACGTCGCCCAGCGCCCCGTCGGCGAGCAGCTTCCGAAGGGTCAGGAAGTCGTTGTCCCAGCGGCGGTTCTGGAACACCGAGAGCAGCAGCCCGCGTTCGTCGGCCAGCGCCGCGAGCTCACGCGCCTCGGCCGCCGTGCCGGCGATCGGCTTGTCCACGACGACCGGCAGACCCACCTCGAGAGCGGCGGTCGCGACCGGAACGTGCGTCTTGTTCGGCGACGCGATCACGATCAGATCCAGCTCAGCGGCGCGCGAGCCGAGATCGCCGGGTACGGCCGCGAAGCGGACGTCGGGGAACTCGGCGCGGGCCTGTTGGCGCCGCTCCTCGTTCGAGGTGACGACCGTGTCGAGGACGAGACCTTCGGTGGCGGCGATCAGCGGCGCATGGAAGACGGAACCCGCGAGGCCGTAGCCGACGAGTCCTACGCGGAGGGGGGTGGCGGTCATGGATCCCACTCAATCAATGATCCGACCGCGATGGGAAATGGCAGCTGCATGAGACCAGCTGCATCGGACCAGCTGCCTCAGACCAGCTCCACCAGATCAGCGATGGAGTCCACGATCCGGGTGGGCCGGAACGGGTACCGCTCGACGTCAGCGGGCTTGGTCAGCCCGGTCAGCACCAGGAACGTTTCCATCCCGGCCTCGAGACCCGCCAGGACATCCGTGTCCATCCGGTCCCCGATCATCGCCGAGGACTCCGAGTGCGCGCCGATGGTGTTCAGCCCGGTGCGCATCATGAGCGGGTTCGGCTTCCCCACGAAGTAGGGGTCCTTGCCGGTGGCCTTCGTGATCAGAGCCGCCACGGAGCCGGTGGCAGGCAGATCCCCTTCGGCCGATGGCCCGGTGCTGTCGGGGTTGGTGGCGATGAACCGCGCCCCCTTGTTGATCAGTCGAATGGCCTTCGTCAGTGCCTCGAACGAATAGGTCCGGGTCTCACCGAGGATCACGAAGTCGGGGTCCACATCGGTGAGGATGTATCCGGCGTCGTGCAGGGCCGTGGTCAGGCCTGCCTCGCCGATCACGTAGGCGGTGCCTCCGGGGTGCTGGTTCTCCAGGAAGTTGGCCGTCGCCAGCGCCGAAGTCCAGATGTTCTCGGTGGGCACGTCCAAGCCGATCCGGCTCAGCCGGGCCGACAGGTCCCGAGGCGTGTAGATCGAGTTGTTCGTCAGGACCAGGAACGGTCGTTCCGACTCCCGCAGACGCCTTATGAAGGCGTCGGCTCCGGGCACGGGGACACCTTCGTGCATGAGCACGCCGTCCATGTCCGTGAGCCAGGATTCGATGGGCTTGCGCTGGGTCATGGGACGAGTCTCCTGCGGGGTGCGCGGCAGCAATGCTGCGATCATCCCATAGGCGGAAGAAGCCGCCCGCGCTGTCGGATGCGCGCTCCTCCCGGGATGCGGGAAGCAGCGGGATGGGTGAACCTTCGGAGTACCAGGAGGCTCGCCATGCGTTTGATACCAGTCACCCTCTGTGCCGCCACCACGGTTGCGGCGGCCCTGCTCCCCGCGACGGTGGCGACGGCAGCGGCCACGGCTGCGGAGGCCGCAGAGGGGCCGGGGGCGGTCGCCGTCAGCCCGTCCGTCATCTCCCGGGGGGAGGATGTGGACCTCAGGGTGCACTGCGCCGGCGGCAGGATCGTGGGGACGTCGGAGGCGTTCGCGGCCGACGTGGCGTTCTCGCCGGCGGCCGACCGGGGCGCCATGTACGCGGAGGCCCGGATCCGGGCGGACGCCAGGGCGAAGGTGTACCCGGTCGAGGTCAGGTGCCACGGCCGGCGGTCGGCCGGCAGCATCAGTGTCGTACGGCGGACCGCGACGGTCCCGCTGCCCACGCCCACCGCGCCGGTGCACGCCGGCGGCGGCGCCACGGCGGTGCTGGCGGCGGACGAGGACGCGGCAGGCACCCGGAATGCCGTTTTGGGGCTGGTGCTCGCGGGGGTCGCCGCGGTGACGGTGGCGGCGCGGGGTTTCCGGCGGCGGCGGGATGACGAGTGACATGTCCTCCGAGGATTCCGGCCACCGCCGCGGGCGGCTGCTGATCGGAGTGGCCTGGGCCGCACTGCTGCTCGGGCTGTGGCTGTGGGGCCGCCGGATCGCCGACGGGCCGGACGGCGCTCTGGGGCCGAAGACCGGTGACGTGGCCGCGGTCGGCCGCCCGCTCGGCGTGGACCTGCCGCCGGCCCACCGTCCGGTCAGGGGTGTGACGCCGGGCCGGGTGGAGATCCCCGCGGTGGGCATCAGCGCCCCCGTCGTCCCGCGCGGCCTCGACGACGACGGCGCCGTGGACCCGCCGCCGTTCGACCGTCCCGGCGAGGTCGGCTGGTTCGGTGCCGGCACCCGTCCCGGTGCGAAGGGTGCCGCCCTGCTCGTCGGCCACGTCGACACCCGGCGCGAGCCGGCGGTCTTCTACGGTCTGAGCGCGGCCCGCCCCGGCGAGAAGATCCGGGTGGAGGGCGAGGACGGCTCGCGCACCGAGTTCACCATCGACGACGTCCACGTCTTCCGGCGCGACCGCTTCGACCCGAAGAAGGTGTACGGCCGGCGGGAGCAGGGCCGCGCCGAGCTGCGGCTGATCACCTGCGGGGGCTCGTACGACCGCAAGGCACAGACGTACACGGCGAATGTGGTCGTATCCGCCTATCTGACGGCCGTACTCGAGCACTGACCACGACGGATCGCGCCCGTCCGACCAGGCCCGTCCGACTCAACCCGTCCGACCATGCCGGGCCGACCGCCGCCCCCCGGAGCCGTCGGCCCGGCGGGTCCTCGACCGCCGGGCGCACGGACCGCGGGAGGGGCCCGGCGCCTGCGCGGGAGGTCATGGAGGGACCCGGGGCGCACATCGCGGGCAGGGACTGGGGCCGCGAGGCCCACTGTAGAGCGGTGAACGCGGCGGGCCCAGGCCCTGTCCGGTCGATTTTTGCGGGCCGGGCAAAGATCGGCCGGACAGGACCCGGAGCCGATTCGGCACCGGCCGCGGAACGACGGAAGCCCCTCGCCGTGAGGCGAGGGGCTTCCGGTGTCGGTGCGCCGCCAGGGACTCGAACCCCGGACCCGCTGATTAAGAGTCAGCTGCTCTAACCAACTGAGCTAGCGGCGCCTGCTGACCCGGAGAACTTTACCGGACGTCCGGAGGTGCTCGGGACCTGTCATTGAGTCACTTGTTCGTTTCGCACCCATTTCACCCATAAAAATGCGATTTGTCATAACAGTTGAGAAGCTGACGACCATGCAGATAGGCCAGCGAACACGTGAAGCAGACCTGCAACAGTCGTGGAGGGCACACGGATGACGCTTCCGGTCTTCGAGGAGAAGTGCGAACCTGCGAGGCACCGCGGTCGTGGAGGCCGCGCCGACCGGCGGAACCCGGCACCGCGCGCACCGTCACCGAAGGGCCGCGGTCACCTGCGGGCGCGCCGCGCCCGTCAGGCACTCGTCCTCGCCACGGCGGCCGGAATGGTACTGGGCGGGGGAGCGGTGGCGGCCGCGGAGCCCGCTCCGCCGACTCCGGCCGGGGCAAGTGCGCCTCCGAGTGCGGCTGCTGAGGCACCGGATGCCACGCAGCAGACGGCCGACGGCCCCCAGCCCGATCCCACCCGGAGCCCGCCGGCCGAACAGGCCACCACACAGAAGACCCCGCTGTCCCTGCCCGCCACCACCAGGTCGGCCATCATCAGCCGGGCAGAGCGCTGGGTGTCGGCCCGCGTCCCGTACAGCACGTCCAAGCACTGGTCGGACGGGTACCGGCAGGACTGTTCGGGTTACGTCTCCATGGCGTGGGGCCTGAAGCAGAACGAGTGGACCGGGAGCCTGGCGCCGTACGGCGTCCGCATCTCGAAGTCCGATCTGCGGCCCGGCGACATCCTGCTCTTCCACAACCCGGCGAACCCCAAGAAGGGCTCGCACGTCACCCTCTTCGGCGGCTGGACCACCAGCGCGCACACCTACTACAAGGCCTACGAGCAGACGCCGCCGTACACCCGCGCCCGGTCCACGCCGTACGCCTACTGGTCCAACTCCAGCCGCTATGTGGCCTATCGCTACCGGGGCCTGATCACCGGCGCCGGCGGCTCGGCCTCGTCCACCGCCTACCCGGGGAAGAAGTACTTCGGCAAGGGCAAGAAGAACGCCCATGTCGCCCGGCTGGGAAAGAAGCTGGTGGCGCGTGGCGGCGGCCGGTTCTTTGCGACGGGTCCGGGGCCCAGCTGGAGTGAGGGCGACCGGCGGGCCACCCGGGCCTTTCAGCGCGCCCAGGGCTGGTCGGGGGCGAACGCGGACGGCCTGCCCGGTCCCACCACCTGGAAGCTGCTGGTGACGGGCAAGGGCAAGAACATCCCGGCCGTGAAGAGCGACCGCGGTGCCGTGCCGGCCGCGACGGGACGCATCGGTACGGGCCACTTCGGAACGGGCCACTTCGGTGCGGGCCACTTCGGAACGGGCCACTTCGGTGCGGGCCACTTCGGAACGGGCCACTTCGGGACGGGGCACACCGAGCCGGGTTCGTCCGGTGCCTTCGGGCACCGCCCGGCAGACGCAGGGAGGCGAATGTTCGCATGACAGAGGCGACGGCCGTGCCGACGGGCGGAGGGCCCGACCCGGTGGAGCACGCGCAGGGGCGCAGGCCCGCGGTCATCGGGAACGACTCCACGATCGAGATCCCGGTGCACCTGCTGTTCCGTGAGGACGGCCCGGACGTCGTGTCGCCGAGGCCCCGCCGGGCCGCGGCCGGGCCGGCCGGTGATACGGGCGCCGGTTCGGTGGCCGGACGCAAGCAGCAGCTCCGGAAGCCGGTACGCCTGGCCGTTACCGACCGGCCGGCGCCGACCGGCGATCCCCGGCTGACCGAACGGTCCGCTCCCTCGGTGCCGGGGGCGATTGCCGTGCTCGGCGGGGCCGCGGCGCTCGCCGGTCTGCTTCGGCTGATCTGGCTGACCGGGCTGGTCCCGGACACGTTGGCCACCGCGGTGGGTCGTGAGCCGTACCCGTACCAAGGCGTCGGGCTCGGCGCCGAAGTGGCGCTCACCCTGCTCACCGCGCTGACGCTGTTCGCCTTCCTGGGCCTCGGCCGCGGCCGGACCGGGCAGGTCCTGGTGCTGTCCCGTTTCGGCCATTACCGGGGCACCGTACGGCGGACCGGTCTGCTGTGGACCAGTCCGCTGCTGCAGCGCCGGCCGGTCGACGTACGGCTGCGGCACTGGCGCAGCGAACCGGTGTCCGCGGCGGACGCCGAGGGCACCGCGCTGCGGGTGGCGGTGCTCGTGGTGTGGCGGGTCGCGGACACCGCGAAGGCGGTGCACGCCGTCGCGGACCATGAGGGGTATCTGAGCGAACAGCTCGAAGCCGCGGTCGCGCGGGTGGTCGCGCAGTTGCCGGCCGACGCCGCCTTCGGCGGGGACGCGCCGACGCTCCGGGACACCGACGCGGTCGGCGAGGCACTGACCCGGCTGCTGCGCGCGAGCGTGCTGCCGGTGGGCATCGAGGTGTTCTCCGCCCAGCCGGTCCGGATCGACTACGCGCCCGAGGTGGCCGGGGCGGTGCAGCGGCGCAGGACTGCGGCCGTCGACGCGCTCCACCGGGCGGCGGTGCTGACCTCGGTGGTGGACGAGGTGGCGGACGCCGTTGACCGGCTGACCGCCCGCGGACTCGTCGAGCTGGACGCCGCCGGACGCAACACCCTCGTCAAGGATCTGACGATTGCCTTCTACTCGGCGCGCGTTTGATGTGGACACAACCAACTGACGTACCTACGCTGAGCCTTGGTCTAGACCGCAGTACGGCACACCGAACTCCCCCACGGTTTTGAGGAGTGCAGTCATGCGAAAGAAACTCGGCGCGGCCGTGGTCGGCCTGGCCGTGGCCGGCGTCTCGCTGCTCGCCACCGGCAGCGCCAGCAGCCACGGATACACCGACCAGCCCATCAGCCGCCAGAAGCTCTGCGCCAACGGCACCGTCGCCGACTGCGGTGACATCCAGTGGGAGCCGCAGAGCGTCGAGGGCCCCAAGGGCTTTCCCGCCGGCGGCCCGGCCGACGGTTCGATCTGTTCCGGCGGTCACGGCAACTTCGCCCAGCTCGACGCGGCGAAGTCCCCCGGTGGCGGCGCCTGGCCGGCCACCCGGCTGACGGGCGGTCAGGGCTACGCCTTCCGCTGGCAGTTCACGGCCAGGCACGCGACCACCGACTTCGAGTACTTCATCACCAGGAACGGCTGGGATGACACCAAGCCCCTCACCCGGGCCGACCTCGAGTCGCAGCCCTTCATGACGGTGCCCTACGGCGGTATGCAGCCGCCCGGATCACTGTCCCAGCAGGGCACGATCCCGACCGGGAAGTCCGGGCACCAGGTGATCCTGGCGGTGTGGAACATCGCCGACACCGGCAATGCCTTCTACGCCTGCTCGGACGTGCACTTCTGACCGTCCGCCGCGCCGATCCGGCCACCCGCCGGGTCCGCCGCGCCGATCCGGTCACCCGCCGCGACCGGCACGCGTTGCCGGTCGCCGCGGTGCGGCGGTACGTCACCGGCCGGGCGGCGCCGGGCGCGCAGCAGCACCGGCGCCAGCACCGCGCCCAGCAGGAGCAGCACCGCGCCGCCGACCGCCGCCCCGTGCATCCCCGACACGAATGCCTCCCGCGCTGCGTGCACCAGCCCCGGATCCCCGGTCGCGGTCGCCCCGGCAAGCGTTTCGCGGGACTGCGCGGGGGCCGCGGCCGGCATGTTCGCGCGGTACACCGCCGTACCGATCGACCCGAGGATCGCCATCCCCAGCGCCCCGCCGAACTCCTGCCCGGTCTCCAGGAGCGACGCGGCCGAACCGGCCTTCGCCACCGGCGCCGACGACAGTGCCATGTCGGCGACCAGCGCCATCACCGTGACGATGCCGCAGCTGCTCACGGCCGCCCCGGCCAGCAGTAGCCACAGCGCGTCGGTGCCCACGCAGAAGAGCAGCGCGAAGCCGGCCGCGGCGATGAGGAATCCGGCGGTGACGACATACGCCCGCTCGACCTTCTGGGCGATCGCGGAGGCGGTCGGCGCGGCGATGCCCACCGCGATCGACGGCGCCATGGACCAGAGCGCGGCCCGCATGGTGCTCATCCCGAGCACCGACTGCAGATACTGCGTGGTGAAGTACGCGGAGCCCATCATCGCGAAGGCGGCCAGCGCGTTGAGCGCGATCCCGGCGCCGAAGCCGCGGCCGCGGAAGAGTTCCCTGCTGATCATCGCCCGGGTGGTGCGGCGCTGACGGCGTACGAAGAGACAGCCGACGACCGCGCCCACCGCGATCCACAGCACCCGCGGGACGCTGAAGCCGTAGGCGGCGATCTCCTTGAGCCCGTAGATGACGGGGAGCACGGAGCCCATCGACAGCGGCACGCTCAGCAGATCGAACCTGCCCCGTTCGGCGCCCTTGAACTCCGGCACCAGTACGGGCACCAGGACCAGCAGCAGAAGCATCGCCGGCACGTTGATCAGGAAGACCGAGCCCCACCAGAAGTGCTCCAGCATGATGCCGCTCATCACCGAGCCCAGCGCGATACCGCCGGCCATGGCACCCGACCAGATGCCGATCGCCTTGGTGCGCTGTCTCTCGTCGGTGAACATGTTGCGGATCAGCGCCATGGTCGACGGCATCAGAGTCGCCCCGCCGATGCCGAGCACCGCCCGTGCGGCGATCAGCATTTCGGCGTTCTGCGCGTACGCGGCCCCGACCGAGGCCGCACCGAAGGCCGCGGCGCCGAACAGCAGCAGCTTGCGGCGGCCGATCCGGTCGCCCAGCGAGCCCATGGTGATGAGCAGTCCGGCGAGCGTCAGAGCGTAGATGTCGAAGATCCACAGCTGCTGGGTGCTGGTGGGAGCGAGTTCGCGGGTGATGGCGGGGATGGCGAAGAAGAGGACGGAGACGTCCATCGAGACCAGGAGAAGCGGCAGCAGGAGGACGACGAAGGCGGTCCACTCCTTGCGGCCGGCCAGGGCTGTTGTGCTCGGCTGATGCGTCATGCCAGGAACTGTACGAGCGTTTTAAACGGACGTCTAGTACGATCGTATAGATTCTCGAACGTGCGGATTCTCGCGCGTTCCTTCCTGAACGAGCGCATGAAAGAAGCCCCCCGCTTCCGCGAGGGGCTTCTTCTGTCGGTGCGCCGCCAGGGACTCGAACCCCGGACCCGCTGATTAAGAGTCAGCTGCTCTAACCAACTGAGCTAGCGGCGCCTACTGACCCGCAAAGAATACCTGGTCCGAAGGGGTGCTCCAAACCGGATGGCTCAGATGGTCAGCGAGAGCACCACCGGCGCGGCCTGCCGGTTGAGCGCCTCCGCCGCCGAGCGCAGCCGATGGGCGTGCTCGATCGGCAGTGACAGGGCCAGGCACCCGACCGCGGAACCCGCGGTGAGGGGTACGGCGGCACACACCGTGCCCACCGCGTACTCCTGGAGGTCGAGCATCGGGACCGTGGCCGGCTGGGAGTCCAGCCGGGAGAACAGCACCCGCTCGTTGGTGATGGTCCTGGAGGTCAGCCGGGCGATCTTGTGGCGCGAGAGATGGTCGCGGCGGCCGTTGTGGTCGAGCTGGGTGAGCAGGCATTTGCCTGCCGCGCTCGCATGGGCCGACGAACGGAAGTCCACCCACTCCTGGACGGCCGGGGTGAGCGGTCCGTCGGCGAACTGGGTGACCCGGACCTCGCCGTCGATGTACCGGCTGATGTAGACCGCGGCCCCCACCGAGTCCCGCAGCCGGGTCAGGGTGTCGCGGAGCTTCGCCGCGAGGGCCGCCTCGCGGGTGGCGCCGGAGTCGAGGAGGACGAGCGAGTCACCGGTCACATAGGCGCCGTCGCTGACCTGCTCGACGTATCCCTCGCGGCGGAGCATCAGCAGCAGCGAGGAGAGATGGGCGGCGGGGAGGCCGGTGTCGCGGGCGATCTGGGTGTCGGTGACACCGGTGCCGCACTTGGAGACGGACTCCAGCACGCGCAGTGCGTACTGCACCGAGTGGAACGGCGCAGTCGGCTCGGGCTTCAGCGCCACGGTTCCCCCTACAGGTTGTGACCGCTTGCTCGCGTACCACGATAACGGCCAAGAGCCGTTTGTGGGGAGGCCGTTGGTGACTCGGTGGCGCGTCCCGGGCCGTTACGCTGGGGCGCGCCACCATGGCATATGCCGAGGTCATGCTCTCCGCGAAGACTCCGTGGTCAGAGCACCGCGCTGAGGAATTCGCGCGTGCGTTCGTGCTCCGGCTCGCTGAAGATTTTTTCCGGCGATCCCGACTCGATCACCTTTCCGGAGTCGAACATCAGCACGTCGTCGGAGATGTCCCGGGCGAAATTCATCTCGTGGGTGACGCACAGCATGGTGATGTCGGTGGAACGCGCGATGTCCCGCAGCACATCGAGCACCCCGGCGACTAGCTCCGGGTCGAGTGCCGACGTCACCTCGTCGAGCAGCAGCACCTGCGGTCGCATCGCCAGCGCACGGGCGATGGCCACCCGCTGCTGCTGACCGCCGGACAGCTGGTTCGGCTTGGCGTCGGCGCGGTCCCCGAGCCCCACCAGGTCGAGCAGGCCCTTGGCCCGCTCGGCGGCCTCGTCCTTCGACATCCCCAGCACCCGGACCGGGGCCTCGGTGATGTTGCGCTGCACCGACATGTTCGGGAAGAGGTTGAACTGCTGGAACACCATGCCGATGTTCTTGCGGACCTCGCGGAGCTGCTTCTCGCCCTCCGAGGGGAAGAGCTTGGCACCGTTGACCGTGATCGCGCCTTCGTCCGGCTTGAGCAGGGTCATCAGAAGTCTGAGGATCGTCGTCTTGCCGGACCCGGAAGGACCGATCAGCGTGACGTGCTTGCCCGGCTGTACCGAGAAGCAGAGATTGTCGAGGACGGTGTTCTCGCCGAACCTCTTCGTGACGTTCTCGAAGCGGATCAGCTCGCTCGCGGTGACGGGGTTTTCGGGGTTCGCGGGTATCGCGTCAGCGGACAAGGCGGCGCTCCAGGGCTCGGACAAGAAGAGATGCCGGATAGGCGATGACGATGAAGGCAATGCCGACGACGGTGATCGTCTCGTTGCTGTGGAAGGTCAGTCCGCCCTGCTGGCGGGCCTCGCCGAGCAGGTCGAGCACGCTGATCGCGACGACCAGCGGGGTGTCCTTCAGCATGGCGATGACGTAGTTGCCGAGGGCCGGCAGGACGCGGCGGATCGCCTGCGGCAGGATCACCGCGTTCCAGGTACGGCCCACCGGCAGGGACAGCGCGGTGGCCGCCTCCCACTGCCCGACCGGTACGGCATCGATGCCGGCCCGGTAGACCTGGGCGGTGTACGTCGAGTAGTGCACGCCGATCGCCACGGTGCCCGTGGTGATGGCGGAGAACTGGATGCCCCAGTCCGGCAGCACGAAGTAGAGGAAGAACAGCTGCACCAGCAGCGGCGTGTTGCGGATGAACTCGGTGACGAAGTTCACCGGCCACCGCACGTATCGCGTCTTCGTCCGGTAACCGAGCGCCCAGACCAGACCCAGCGCGAAGGAGAGCACCGAGCCGAGCACGAGGATCCGCAGAGTGGTGAGCAGACCGTCCCAGAGATACGGCATGAAGCCCGAGACAGCGGACCAGTCCCATGTGTTCATCGGGCACCTCCGGTGGCCGTGAGACCGAGATTGGCCCTGGTCTTGCGCTCAAGCGCCCGCATCCCGCGGGTGAGTACGAAAGCGATGAGGAAGTAGATGACCAGGATGACGGAGTAGATCTGAGAACTCTCCTGAGTGGCGAGCCGCACCAGATAGGCGGCGAACGACACATCTCCGACGCCGAGCAGCGAGACCAGCGCGGTGCCCTTGAGCAGCTCGACCAGCAGGTTCGAGAACGGCGGCATCATCTCGGGGATGGCCTGCGGCAGCAGGATCAGCCGCAGCCGCTGCGAAGGCGTGAAGTTGAGCGCGATGCCCGCCTCACGTTGGGCGGGCGCCACCGCCTGCAGCGCGCCCCGCACGATTTCGGCGCCGTACGCACCGTAGGAGAGGCCCAGGGCGAGCACGGCCGCCCACATCGGCACCAGGGCCCAGCCGAACAGGTTCGGCAGCACGAAGAAGATCCAGAACATCAGGACCAGCGCTGACGTGCCGCGGAAGATCTCGGTGTAGGCGCCGGCCAGGAAACGGACGAAGCGCGAGTGGTGGGTACGTGCCGTGCCTATGCCGAAGGCCACCACCGTCGCCAGCGCCGCGCTGTACACGGTGAGCTGGACGGTTATCCAGATGCCGGGGATTACCCAGTGTGTCCACAGTCCCGACGTCATGCGCACAGCTCCTTGGCCGTCAGCGTGGTCATCTCCGCCTTGGTGAACCCGAACGGCTGGAGGACCCGGAAGAGTTCACCGCTCTTCTTCATCTTGTGGATCTGGACGTTGAAGGCATCGCGGAGCGATGTGTCGGTGCGACGGAACGTGAAGCCGCCGCCGTCGATCTTCTTCTTGCCGTCGATGGTGGTGGCGAAGGCCTTGGTGCCCTCCGCCCGGTGGCTCTTCTTCACCACCTCGCGGACGGTGAGCGAGGTACCCGCGAAGACGTCGACACGGCCGGTCTCGACGGCGTTGAGACCCGCGACCTGGTCCTGGAGAATGACGATGTCCTTCTCCTTGTAGCCCGCGGCGACGGCGTAGGCGATCTCGGCGTACGCGGTGCCGGTGGCGAACTTCGCCTTGGCCCGGTAGCAGTCCTGGTAGTTGTGCAGGTTCTTCGGGTTTCCCTTGCGGACGATGAAGGCGTCCAGCATCTGGTATTCGGGATCGGCGAAGATCACCTGCTGGCACCGGTCGTGGTTGATGTACATCCCGGCGGAAACCACGTCGAACTGCTGGGAGTTGAGGCCCGGTATCAGTGAACCGAAGTCGGTGGCGACCGGCTGGACGTGATCGATGCCGAGCCGCTTGAAGATGATCTTTGCGAGCTCGACCGCCTCGCCGGTGAAATCGCCGTTCTTGTCGACGAAGCCGTACGGCTGCTCCCCGGCGATGCCGAGCCTGACGGTGCCCTGAGTCTTCAGCCGGGCCAGCGTGTCTCCCGTCGGAATCCTGCTGCAACCGGCGGCCCCGAGCGCCCCCGCGGCGCCCAGCCCCGCAGCGCCGAACAGGAGCGACCTGCGCCGTATGGGCTGGATGGACCGTCTTGTCGTGCTTCCTGAGTCGTTCCCTGGTGGTGAAGCCATGGGCGCGTGGCTACCCGACTCCAGCCGAGATATGCAGACCAATTTCCGCCAGGCCGGGGGAAGGGCCGTCATGTCGGGCGAGTAATCGGATTGCAACGTCTGAGATGTACTGATTGACCGGGCTCGCTCCCCGCCCCTACCGTCTACAGAAGAAGCGCCAGCCGCCTCGCGTAGGTCGTATTCGCGCACGTCACTTGGGGGGCCCTCGTGGACATCTCCTTTCTCGGCGGACCACAGCCACAGCGCGGTGTGGGTGTAGTAGCCCCTTTTGATTTCGCTCTCGACAGAGAGCTCTGGCGCTGGGTACCGGACGACGTATCGCTCCATCTCACGCGCACCCCTTTTGTGCCGGTCGAGGTCTCGCTCGACCTCGCCCGGCTGGTCAGCGAACACGAGACGCTCCGTGAGGGGGTCCGCGCGCTCTGCGCGGTCGCGCCGCAGGTCGTCGCGTACGCCTGCACCAGCGGTAGTTTCGTCGGCGGTCTGGCCGGTGAACGTGCCATGTGCGAGGCCATGACCACGGCGGGCGAGGTCCCCTCGCTCACCACGTCCGGCGCCCTGCTCACCGCTCTCGAGGAGCTCGGCGCACGGCGGATCGCCCTGGTCACGCCCTACACTGAATCTGTGACGTCCTCGCTGGAGGAATACCTCGCGGAAGCCGGGACAACTGTCACTGGGCGGGCCTTTCTGGGCCTCACCAGGCACATCTGGAAAGTCCCGTACCGCGATGTGGTGGACATGGCGCGAGAGGCAGTGGTCGGCGAGGCGGATGCGCTGTTCATCAGCTGCACCAATCTCCCGACGTACGACGTGATCCCGCAGCTCGAAGCGGAGCTGCGGATGCCGGTGCTCTCGGCGAACCAGGTCACGATGTGGGCGGCGCTGCGGCACATCGGCGCCCAGGCGGTCGGCCCGTACCAGCGGCTCCTGATCGACTCGGCGCCCGCAGCACCGGAGCCGCCGCCGCTCCCCGAGCCCGCCGCCGCGGTAGCAGATGATCCGCCCGACGAACAGGGAGGCTGGACATGACAGCGGTTGGGTTCCTCTACCCGGGGCACTCCGCGGAGGACGACTACGAGCGCATCGAGCAGATGCTCGCCTCCGACATCAGACTGCCCGTGGTGCACACCGACATCGGCGAGGACGCCCACCGGGTCGACGCGCTGCTCACCATGGGCGAGGACGACCGCCTCGCCGCGGGAGTCGAGGAGCTGCGGCTCGCCGGAGCCGAGGCGGTGGTCTGGGCGTGCACCAGCGGCAGCTTCGTATACGGCTGGGACGGCGCCCACGAACAGATCAGGAACCTGGCGCGGGCGGCCGGGATGCCGGCCTCCAGCACGTCCTTCGCCTTCGCGCACGCCATCCAGCACCTGGGCGCCACCCGCGTCGCGGTCGCCGCGACCTATCCCGAGGACGTGGCCGACTACTTCGCCGACTTCCTCAAGTCGGCGGGCACCGAGGTGACCGCCACCCGGGGCAGCGGCATCATCACCGCGGCGGAGGTCGGCACGTGGGGCCGCGACGAGGTCCTGGAGCTGGCCCTCGCCGGGGACCATCCCTCGGCGGAGATCCTGCTGCTGCCGGACACCGCCCTGCACACGGCAGCGTACCTGGCGGAGTTGGAGCAGGTGCTGGGAAAGCCGGTCCTCACGGCTAATCAGGTGTCCGTGTGGGAGGCGCTGCGGCTGGCCGAGCGGAGGGTCTGGGGGGACCGGATGGGCAAGCTGTTCGCCCGGCCGACGTAAGCCATCCGGCAGGCCCCGGGGGAACCGGACGTGAGCTGTCCGGCACCTCCGGGGGAATAACCGGACACCCCTTTCCGTTGGCGCCAGGCGTACCTGGCGAACAGCAGGAAGGCACTTCCGGTGGACCCGATCCAAGGCAAGGCGGCCGGCGCCGCCCCCGTACCCCTCTCCGTCCTGGACCTGGTCACCGTCGGCAAGGGCCGGACCGCCACCCAGGCCATCCGAACCGGTGTGGACATCGCCCGGCTCGCGGAACGGCGCGGATTCCACCGCTACTGGGTGGCCGAGCACCACTCGATGCCGGGGGTCGCCTCCTCGTCGCCGGCCGTGCTGCTGGCCCACCTCGCCGCCCACACCGACCGCATCCGGCTCGGTTCGGGCGGCGTGATGCTGCCCAACCACGCTCCGCTGGTGATCGCCGAACAGTTCGGCACGCTGGAGGCGATGGCCCCCGGCCGGGTCGACCTGGGTCTGGGGCGGGCGCCCGGCACCGACGGGGCCACCGCGGCGGCCCTGCGCCGCAGCGACAGGCTCCGCGAGGGCGCCGACGAATTCCCGCAGCAGCTCGCCGAGTTGACCCGGTTCCTGGACGACGACTTCCCGGACGGCCATCCGTACGCCCGGATACACGCGGTTCCCGGCCCGGTCCAGGGACCGGCCGGCCGTCCGCCGATCTGGCTGCTCGGGTCGTCCGGGTTCAGCGCACGGCTGGCGGGGACGCTCGGCCTGCCGTTCGCCTTCGCGCACCACTTCTCGGCGCAGAACACCATCCCGGCCCTCGACCTGTACCGGGAGTCCTTCCGCCCGTCGGCGGTCCTGGACACCCCGTACGCGCTCATCGGTGTGGCGGCGCTGGCCGCTGACGAGGAGCGGGAGGCCCGCCGGCAGGTGCTCACCGGGGCGCTGTCGATGGTCCGGCTGCGCACCGGGCGGCCGGGTCTGGTGCCGACGCCCGAGGAGGCGGAGGCGTACGAATTCAGCCAGATGGAGCGGGAGTTCGTGGACGGCTGGTTGAACAACATCATCATGGGCACCGCGGACGAGGTCCGCTCCGGTCTCGACGACCTGCAGAAGCGCACCGGCGCGGACGAGCTGATGATCACCGCCAACGCGCACGGCGGCGACGCGCGCCTGCGCTCGTACGAGCTGATCGCGGACGCCTACGGGCTGCCCGGGTGAACCAGGAAGGTGCGCTGCGAAAGGTGCGCTGAGGAATAGGCGAACGACAGCCGGGGACCCATCGCGATATGCTTAGTCCAGTGGTTAGTCCACTTTGATGATGTCCCTGAGAGGCCACCGTGGAAGCAGGTCGGCAGTACAACGTGCACGAGGCGAAGACTCACCTGTCGCGCATCCTGGAACAGGTGGCGACCGGTGAGGAGGTCGTGATCAGCAAGGCCGGGCAGCCCGTCGCCAAGGTGGTACCACTGCGTCCGAAGGTGAAGCGAACCGGCCGCGGGTCGTTGCGAGGTCAGATCTACATCCCGGACGACTTCGACGAGTTGCCCGACGACATCGCCGATGCCTTCGGGGCGCACTGATGCGCCTGCTGCTCGACACCCACGTCGTCCTGTGGTGGCTCGACGACTCCGCGGAGCTGTCCGGCGAGATCAAAGATCTGCTCGACACCGAGCCTTCGGTGTACGTCAGTGCCGCGACACCGTGGGAGATCGCGGTCAAGCAGTCACTCGGGAAGCTGCCCGGTCCGGAGGATCTGCCGGAACGGGTGCGGGACAGCCAGTTCACACCGCTGCCGATCACCGCGGGGCACGGTGTGCGTGCGGGGCGGCTGCCGCTGCACCACAGGGATCCCTTCGACCGGCTGCTGGTGGCCCAGGCGCAGATCGAAGGGCTGGTCCTGGTGACGCGTGACAAGTGGATCCCGGAGTACGACGTACAGGTGCTGCCGGTCTGACGGCCGTCAGGACTGCTGCGGAACGGCACCGATCATCGCCCCGATGGCTTCCGGGGTGACGGCCCGTGAGTACAGGTAGCCCTGCCCGGTGTCGCAGCCGATGCGGCGCAGCCGGGCCGCCTGCCCTGCGGTCTCCACGCATTCCGCGGTGACCGTGAGCCCGAGCCGGTGCGCAAGCTGGACCAGGGCCTCGACGATCACCTCGTCGGCCGGGTTGGGGTGGGTGCCCTCCTCGTACCGGAAGCCGCTGACGAAGGAGCCGTCCAGTTTCAGTACGGAGACCGGCAGCCGGCTGAGATACGCGAGGTTCGAGTAGCCCGTCCCGAAGTCGTCGATGGCGATCTGTACGCCCATGTCGCTGAGCGCCTGCAGCGCCTGGAGCGGGCGGCCGGCGGAACCCATCAGCGCGGACTCGGTCAGTTCCAGCTGGAGCAGACCCGGTGCGAGGCCGGTCTCGGTGAGGATGCCGGCCACCTCGCCCACCAGGTCCGAGTCCCAGACCTGCCGCACCGCCACATTGACGCTCACGAACAGCGGCGGCTCGTCCGGGTGGTCGAGCTGCCACTGTCTGGCCTGCCGGCAGGCGGTCCGCAGTACCCAGCCGCCGAGCTGGACGATCGAGCCGTCCTCCTCGGCCAGTGTGATGAACCGATTCGGCGTCAGCCGGCCGAACTGCGGGTGTTCCCAGCGGACCAGCGCCTCCACACCCTTGAGCGCCCCACCCGCCATGTCCACCAGCGGCTGGTACTCCAGGAGGAACTCACCGCTCTCGACGGCCGGGCGCAAGGTCGAGGAGAGGGCCTGACGGGTCATCCGGTGGGCGTTGCGCTCGGGGTCGAAGAGCGTCCAGCGGCCTTTGCCGTCCGCTTTCGCCCAGTACAGCGTGGTGTCGGCGTCCTGCATCAGACCGGTGGCACTGGTGCCGGCCACCAGCCGCTCCACCACCCCGATCGAGGCGGACACGGACAGCCGGTGGCCGCTCAGGTCGAAGGGCTTCTGCAGCGCTGCGAGCACCGATCCCGCCAGGTCGGCGAGCTGTTCCGTACCGGTGGAGTCCTCGACGAGCAGGGCGAACTCGTCGCCGCCGAGTCTGGCCACCAGGTGGCCGCCGCTGCGCCCGTATCCGGACTGGTCGGCGCAGTGCGTCAGCCGGGCGGCGACCTCCGAGAGCAGCCGGTCGCCGAAGCGGTGGCCCAGGGTGTCGTTGACCGCCTTGAAACCGTCCAGGTCCAGATAGCAGAGGCCGATCCGGCCGGTGCCGGGCTGTCCGTACGCCGTCGGGTCGAGCGCGGCGGACAGCCGCTCGAAGAAGAGACTGCGGTTGGGGAGGCGGGTCACCGGGTCGTGCATCTGCAGATGGCGCAGCTTGGCCTGGAGCTCCCGCCGGTCGCTGACATCGGCGACCGAGAGCAGCACCTGCGGGCTGTCGGGGACGGGGGTGACGCTGACCTCAGCCCAGAGCGAGTGCCCGTCGGGATGCTTGAGCCTGCGGGTGCAGCGGAAGCCCGCGCGGTGGCCGCCCAGTACTTCGCGGTAGGCGTGCCAGGTGCGGGCGTCCGTGGCCAGGTCCACCAGATCGGCCGCGGCCTGCCGGGTCAGCCCCGCGGGCTCGGCGCCGAGCAGCCCGGCGAGGGCGTCATTGGCCGCGACGACCAGGCCCTCCCGATCGACGACCGCCATTCCGAGCCGGGCGGTGTTGAACGCGGCCCGGTAGTCGCGCAGTTCGGCCGCACTGTGGCCGGCGGCACTGTGGTCGGCGGCACTGTGTACGGCCGCACTGTGTACCGCCGCGCTGTGAGCGGCTGCGCTCCGGACGGCTTCCTGACGCTCTGTGACCGGCAGCCGGATGGATGCGGGCGCCGGGCCCGGTCCTTCGGGGGTTCCGCTCACGGTTGGCTCCCGCAGTGCAGTCGGCTTGAACAAGTGAGGTCCGGATCGGGATCCGGACGGTGGAAGAACGCCGGAGCCGCGATCAACGCTGGAAAGTGTGCCGATCATAGAGGTTCAAGGGATGACCATTCCAGCGCCGGCCGAGGACCGAGACCGCTCCGGCACCTCAGGTTGACCGTTTCTGCGCGGCTATGGTCCGGGGTTCTTCCAGCCTGACCGGTTGTGACTTTCCGTGAAGGTTCGGGGTGTCGGCCGGTCACCCGAGTGGGGCAGTTGGACAGGGCAAACCTGCACAAATCGTCACAGGGTGGGTGGGGTGTCCCCGCATCCCGAACCCGGAGGTCGACGTGCAGCGTCTGCAGACACCCGGGGGACTGGACCGGCAACGTCTGCGCCGGGTCGCCGCCGTGCTCACCTCGTTCACCGCGCTGGCCGCCACTTCACTGGTCGCCGGACCCGCCGTCGCCGCCGAGGGAGCGGCGGGACCCTGCGCACTGCCGCGTACCGACGTGCACCACTCGCTCGGGCTTGACACCTGGGACACCGCCTATCCGCGGCCGGTCGGCACCCTCAACGCCGTAATGATCTTCCTGTCCTTCCCCGGTGCCACCCCTCGCAGCACCCCGAAGGAACTGGCGGCCGACTACTTCCCCGCGACCACCGACTTCTACCGGCGTGCCTCGTACGGCAAGTTCACCCTGCGCTCGCATCCCCTGACGACCTGGACCGAAATGCCACGGCCTGCCTCCGCGTACGCCGTACAGCGCGACTGGAACGCCGACCGCCGCAGCGCCTACCTGCACGACGCCCTGGCCGCCGCCGATCCCGTGGTGGACTTCAGCAAGTACGACATCGTCTACCTGATGGCGGATCCGGAGGCGCCGGGCGTCGACTCCGACGCCACCAAGGTGGTCAACCTCAACACCCCGATGCACGCCGACGGCACGGCCATTCGGCGGGTGGTCACCGGCTTCGAGCGGCACCCGCCGGACCGCAACGTGCTGGCCCACGAGACCGGACACCTCTTCGACATGCCGGATCTGTACCACCGCCCCACGGACGGCAAGGGCGACTGGGACACCTATGTCGGCGACTGGGACGTGATGGGCAGCCAGTTCGGGCTGGCGTCCGATTTCTTCGGCTGGCTCAAATGGAAGCTGGGCTGGCTCGACCGGCGGCAGATCGCCTGCGTCCAGGGCACGGCACCCCGGATGTACACCCTCGAGCCGCTGGAGGAGATGCCGGCAGGCGGTACGGAGGTCGCCGGGACCCGGATGATCGTCGTACGGACCGGCCTGGACAGTGTGCTGGCGATCGAGGCCCGCACCGCCACCGGAGACGATCGCGCCACCTGCACCGAAGGCGTACTGATCTACCGGATCCAGGGCGGCACGGCCTCCGGCGACGGACCGGTCCAGGTCATCGACACCCATCCGCACCGCACGGCGTGCCTGGGGCAGTCCGTCTATCCGGAGCTGGCCAACGCGCCGCTGCAGGTCGGCGAGACCTACACGGTGCCGGACGGCGGCACCCGGGTGGAGGTCACGGACCGCACGCCGTCCGGGGCGTGGACGGTGCAGGTCACGCCAGTGGTCTGACCGAACGAACGAGGCCCCCCGCTTGCGCGAGGGGCCTCGTCTGTCGGTGCGCCGCCAGGGACTCGAACCCCGGACCCGCTGATTAAGAGTCAGCTGCTCTAACCAACTGAGCTAGCGGCGCCTGCTGACGTCGTAGACCTTAGCACCCTGATCGGCGCGGGGAAAAATCGATAAGCGGACCGACGGCGAGCAGGCCGAGCGGGCCGCCCGCACGCAGGCCCAGAGCACCACCTCGGGCCCTGGGAGCCAGGGGTGCCGGGTGTCGGGGGCCACCAGCCAGCGCATGCTCGAACGGGGAACGGGGCTGGTCAGCGACGGTACGGTCACCGCGTCCCCGGTGCCGTGGCAGAGCAGCGGCGGCACCGCGTCGCCCCACTCCTCCCAGTCGAGCAGGGACGGCAGACGCTGCGCCGTGCCGGGTGCGGTGAAGAGCAGCATCCGGCCGCGATGAGCGGCCACCGGGCCCGACCCGGGCCCCTCGGACCACAGCGCGTCCAGCAGCCGGCGGCCGAAGACCGACTCCACGTTCACCACGTCGAAGACGGAACCGCAGGGCAGGACGACGGGGGCGCCGGGGCGGGACTGCCACACCGAGAGCGCACTGCGGGGATACGCGGCAGCCGACGCCAGCCAGTCCGCGCCGGCTGCGGTCACCCGGGCGGCGTGCTGCTCATCGGTGCCGGGCAGATCATGCAACGCGTGCGGCAGGTGACCGGACCCCGCGGAGGACCGGCCGCCGGGCCCGCTGCCCGTGCGGATGCCCATGCCCGTGGAGGTCCCGGTGCCGTCGTCATGTCGCTGCCATGCGTTCATGACGTCCATATGTACCCGCAGTGACGGTCACACTCCGGGGGGTTGGGTGAAATCGGGACGGGGAGGGGCGGGAAGGCGTATCTTGCGCGTCGGCATATGCCAGCCGGTTGCGCCCGGTGTCGGTCGGCGTTTCTGTTCCGCCGACGTTGCTAACCGCCGTTGCCGTTGCGCAGCAGGTCCCGGCCGAACTCCACCATCTTCTTGGCGTAGTCCTCCGCCCACTGGGCGCGCTCGGCGATGTCCGCCGTGGTGAGCCGGTCGAAACGGCGCGGATCGGCCAGCTGGGCGGCCGCGACCGCCTGGAACTCGGTCGCCCGGTCGGCGGCGGCACGGAAGGCGAGCGTCAGCTCGGTGGAACGGGCCAGTAGTGCGGCCGGGTCGTCGATCGACTCCAGGTCGAAGAAGTGCTCGGGATCGGCGGAGGCCTCCGACGGCTCGAAGAGCAACGGCGCCGGGCGGAGCTTACGCTCGCGCTGTTCGGGTTCCGCCATAACGTGTGCCTCCTGCTGTCGTGCTGTCCCGTAGTACTGGTCAGCCTTTTCGGACCACCGTCCATTGTCCCGCCTCTGGCAAGAGGGCCTCCGCCCGCGGTCGCCGGGCGACTCGGTGGCCGGACCAGTGGTCCCCGTGGACGTCATCGCCTCCCACCCGTCCGGGCTGTGTCTTTTGGCCGCCTCCGGCGGGGTGCCGGACTCCGTCCGGCGGGGGCGGCGGTGGGCTCGGCGTGTCCGGGGTCGGGTGTGGGGTCAGGGTCGCCAGGGGATCCGGTGGCCGGACCAGTGGTCCCAGGTGGACATCATCGCCTCCCACCCGTCCGGGCTGTGTCTTTTGGCCGCCTCCGGCGGGGTGCCGGACTTCGTCCGGCGGGGGCGGCGGTGGGCTCGGCGTGTCCGGGGTCGGGTGTGGGGTCAGGGTCGCCAGGGGATCCGGTGGCCGGACCAGTGGTCCCAGG